>DALYSR010000043.1:0-24223 GCA_031991825.1 Paracoccaceae bacterium | reverse complement strand
GGATGGGGGATAAGCAAATGGCGGGGAATGACCCCCGCCATCTGGTATAGATAATCTGGATCGCAAAAGCGATTAGACCAGACGCGAGTTTTCTTTCGCGGCGCGGATGAAGTCAGCGAACAGCGGATGCGGCTCGAAGGGCTTCGATTTCAGCTCCGGATGGAATTGAACGCCGATGAACCACGGGTGGTCTTTGACTTCGACGATTTCCGGCAGGTTGCCGTCGCGCGACACGCCCGAGAAGATCAGGCCATTCGCTTCCAGCTCGTCGCGGAACTTCATGTCGACTTCGTAGCGGTGACGGTGACGTTCCTCGATCGAGGTCGACCCGTAGATTTCCGCCACTTTCGAACCCGGAACCAGATTCGCGGTATAAGCGCCAAGGCGCATGGTGCCGCCCTTGTCGTCATTGGCCTTGCGGCGCACCATGTGGTTGCCTTGGACCCATTCCTTCAGGTGGTAAACCACCGGCAGGAAGCGCTTCTCGCCCGACTCGTGGTCGAATTCTTCCGAACCGGCAGCGGTCAGACCGGCGGTGTTGCGCGCGCTTTCGATGACGGCCATTTGCATGCCAAGGCAGATGCCCAGATAGGGGACCTTCTTTTCACGCGCGAATTTCGCCGCAGCGATCTTGCCTTCGGTGCCACGCTCGCCAAAGCCGCCCGGAACCAGAATCGCATCGAAATTCTCAAGCTCGGCGGTTGCGCCGTCCTTTTCGAAGGCTTCCGCATCGATCCATTCGGCACGAACCTTGGTGCGGTTCGCCATGCCACCATGGGTCAGCGCTTCCGCAATCGACTTATAGGCGTCTTCCAGCTGAGTGTATTTGCCCACGATCGCCACACGGACATCGCCCTCGGGATTCGAGATGCGGTCCATCACGTCTTCCCAACGGGTCAGGTTCGGCTTCGGCGCCGGATTGATGCCGAAAGCGTCCAGAACCGCTTGGTCCAGACCCGCGCGGTGATAGGCCAGCGGGGCTTCGTAGATGGTCTTCAGGTCATAAGCCGGAATGACCGAATCTTTATGCACATTGCAGAACAGAGCGATTTTCTCGCGCTCTTTTTCCGGAATCGCATGTTCCGAACGGCAAACCAGAACGTCGGGCTTCAGACCGATCGATTGCAGTTCCTTGACGGAGTGCTGGGTCGGTTTGGTTTTCAACTCTCCGCTCGCTGCCAGATAGGGCAGCAGGGTCAGGTGCATCAAGATGCATTCGCCGCGCGGACGCTCGTGGATGAACTGACGGATCGCTTCAAAGAAGGGCAGGCCTTCGATGTCGCCGACAGTGCCGCCGATTTCGCACAGCATGAAATCGACCTCATCTTCGCCGATGCGAAGGAAGTCTTTGATTTCGTTGGTGACATGCGGGATGACCTGAATGGTCTTGCCCAGATAATCGCCGCGACGTTCCCGTTCCAACACGTTGGAATAGATACGACCGGAGGAAATGGAATCGGTATTGCGCGCATGAACACCGGTGAAGCGTTCATAGTGGCCAAGATCCAGATCGGTTTCGGCGCCGTCGTCGGTGACGAAGACTTCGCCATGCTCAAAGGGCGACATCGTGCCCGGATCGACGTTCAGATAGGGATCAAGCTTGCGCAGGCGGACCGTATAGCCGCGTGCCTGCAGCAAGGCGCCCAGTGCAGCCGAGGCCAACCCCTTGCCAAGGGAGGAAACCACGCCGCCCGTGATGAAGATATAGCGTGCCATAAGAGGGCCCCCGTAGTTTTTGAAACTGCGATTCAACGCGTGGGAATCGCAACACCACGGGTCTCAGGCTCTAGCCCACCCAATGCGTAAAGGCAACAGCATCGCGAGATGCTGATTGCCTTCTTGGTGTCACGACAAGTGATATTGATTAGTTTTCCGCTTTGGGCGGAGTAAGCGGAGCATTCGTCGAAACCGGCGGCAGCAAGTCGCTGCCATCGGGTTTCGCTTCGCCGGTGTCGGTCGAGCCGGATACGCCGCCGCCCACACGGTCGATGACCGAAGAGCTGCCTGCGTCGCGTGCGGCCACCACGGTCAAAGCGATGGAGGTACAGATGAACAGGATCGCGAAGATCCAAGTCAATTTGGTCAGCAGGGTTGCTGCCGCGCGACCGCTCATCGCGCCGCCACCTGAGTTGCCGCCACCCATGCCAAGGCCACCGCCTTCAGAGCGTTGCAGCAAGACCACGCCAACCAAAAGGAGGGCGAGGATCAGATGGACGGTAAGGACGATATTTTCCATGGGCGTTCCCGAAGCTGACGCGCCTATCTAGGCGGATGGGGGAAAAGGCGCAAGCCCTTCGGCATGCCAAAGCCCCGCGAATTCCGCCCTGAATGCCTGTAGCTGGCGGCGAAAGCAAGATGCAGCGCGCGGGCTTTGCTACAAAAACTCGCATGATGCGGGCAGATTGACGCAAGGCAGGGGGATTGCAGTCGCTTTGATCAGGCGATGGATGCAGTCAAAGCGGGCGCAAAGCGTGCTATGTTGTTTATATTTAGTTCGCGCGCGCGATGGCTGTCGGGATGGAGTGTCGCGCCAAGGGGGAGGGGGATCAAATCAACAAAATAACGGTCAAAGCGATTGAATCCCCTGACCCAAGGGCTAGAAGGTCCGAAAGGGTGCGATGTCGCGCCGAAATCCCGCTGATCCTGCGGCAAGGCGTGAATTTGGTGTTTCACCTCGCGCCAAGCACGGCTATAGGTCAGTCGGTTTCTATGCTCTAGGAGATCAGCATGGCCAACGTTGTTGTCGTGGGCGCCCAATGGGGCGATGAAGGCAAAGGCAAAATCGTAGACTGGTTGTCGGAACGCGCGGATATCATCGCTCGTTTCCAAGGCGGCCATAACGCCGGTCATACCCTTGTGATCGATGGTAACGTCTACAAACTGAGCTTGTTGCCGTCCGGCATCGTGCGCGGCTCGAAGCTTTCGGTTATTGGTAACGGCGTCGTTCTGGACCTGTGGCACCTTGTCACCGAGATCGAAAAACTGCGCGGCCAAGGCGTCGAGATCAATCCCGAAAACCTGATGATCGCCGAGAACACTTCGTTGATCCTGCCGCTGCATGGTGAACTTGACCGTGCGCGCGAAGGCGCTGTCGGCGTGGCCAAAATCGGCACCACCGGTCGCGGCATCGGTCCGGCCTATGAAGACAAAGTCGGCCGTCGTGCGATCCGTATCGCCGATCTGGCTGATGAGGCGACCGTTGAGCTGCGCGTTGACCGCCTGCTGGCACATCATGACGCCCTGCGCCGTGGTCTGGGCCTTGAGCCGATCAACCGCGAAGAGCTGATCGCGAAACTCAAAGAAATCGCGCCGCTGGTTCTGCCTTACGCACAGCCGGTCTGGAAAGTGCTGAACGACGCCCGTCGTGCGGGCAAGCGCATCTTGTTCGAAGGCGCACAAGGCGCGTTGCTGGACGTCGATTTCGGCACCTATCCCTTCGTGACCTCGTCGAATACCTTGGCGGGCCAAGCGGCGACCGGTGTGGGCCTTGGGCCGACCGCGATCGACTTCGTGCTGGGCATCGTCAAAGCCTATACCACCCGCGTCGGCGAAGGCCCGTTTGCGGCGGAGCTGGATGACGCAGATGGTCAACGTCTGGGCGAGCGCGGCCATGAATTCGGCACCGTCACCGGCCGTAAGCGCCGTTGCGGCTGGTTCGATGCGGTTCTGGTGCGCCAGACCTGTGCGACCTCGGGTATCTCGGGCATCGCGCTGACCAAACTGGACGTGCTGGACGGCTTCAAGACCCTGAAGATCTGTGTGGCCTATGAGCTGGACGGCAAGCGTATCGATTACCTGCCGACCGCAGCCGATCAGCAGGCACGTTGCACGCCGATCTACGAAGAGCTGGAAGGTTGGAACGAATCGACCGAAGGCGCACGTAGCTGGGCAGAGCTGCCGGCCGCAGCGATCAAATATGTTCGCCGCGTCGAAGAGCTGATCCAATGCCCGGTCGCAATGCTGTCGACCTCGCCCGAGCGTGACGACACCATCCTCGTCACCGACCCCTTCGCGGATTGATTTGAGTTAAGGAAGACCCATGGCGCTCAGCTATAAGGCCCGTCGCAGATTGTCTCTGTTGATCCTGATTCTCGGGGTCCCTGCCTATATCGTTGCCGCCGTGGTTCTGGTGTCGCTGTTTGACCGCCCGCCGATGTGGCTGGAACTGGTGATCTATGTGACTTTGGGTGTGGTTTGGGCCTTGCCGTTGAAGCGTGTCTTCTTGGGTGTGGGCCAAGCCGATCCGGATGCGCGTCAAGAATAAGCGCTACATATCAAATCGTTGAAAATGAAACAGGCGGGTCGCAGCAATGCGTCCCGCCTGTCTTTTGGGGCCTGAATGGCAGCTCTCGGCCCACTGTTCCATGGACCTTAACTAAGCCCTGAATCGTTAACCTGCCAAGCGCTTCGCCTCTATCAGCATCGAAGAAGTGGCGGTTAAGGCAAATTGGCCACGCTTTGCGCGTTCGAAAACGCCTTCGCGGAGCAAGGTGCCAAAAGCGCGCAATCCATCTTCACGGGACGTGGCGTCGGTCAGTCCGGCTACATAGCCCATCAATTGCGGGCGGGTAAAGCTGTCACGACCTTCCACAACCGCCATATAGACTGCGGCAGCTTGAAGCAGATCGGGCAATTGCTTGGCCCCAAGTTCCCCGACAAAGCGGCGCAGGTCGGCATCTGCGGGGGCTTTGACGCTATCATCGCTTGCCGAATGGACTTCCTGCAGGTCTTCTTCGGGCGCGAAATCGACAGCCTCCTCTTCGACACCAGCCTCGTTGTCGTCGAGCGCCGCATCGCCGGTCAATTCCGGCGGCAGCGGGCGGTCGACCCGAAGCGATGATACCAGAACCAAAGGCGAGGGACGTTCGCTGGCATCGCCATCGGCCAAGGTGTTCAGATCGCTGCGATAGGCGCCCATGCGGGAGGTGATGTTGACAGCCGCAGCCGATTGACGTTCCGCCCTAGTCGCTGCGACTGCCGCTTTCATATGCGCCAATGCGGCCTGACGACGACGGATGTTGCCGTCATCCATCTGGGTATCGGCCTCGGCCATCAGGCGGGTCAAAGACGCGTCCCCGCTGGCCGGGAAGCCGGATTGTTCGCTGGTTGCGGACATGTCCTGATCTTCGGCCAGATCGTCGGGCGCTGCCATTGCAGCGGGATCGGGAATGCCGGTGACGGCGGCCAGTTCAGCGGCAAGCTCTGCCTCCAACTCTGGCGGCAAATGGCCGTCCTCATCGGCAAACCCTGACTCGGGGCGGATCGCCACGATCTGCGGCGATGTCGGCGTCAGGCGGCGCACCCGCACCTTGGCCCGCACCGGAGCCATGGTTTCAGGACCACGAGGCCTATCGCCTGGCTCTGCGCGGATCGCAGCTACAGGCCGCGCCAAAGGCTGCGGGGCAGGGCTGCGCATCATATCACGGCGGGGCAACAGCAATTCGTCTTCGCCATCGCTGATGAATTGTTCAGCCGTCGAGGCAGGTTGCGGCGAAACCGGCGGGGGGGGCGGTGCGGCTGCCTTGGCCTGTTGCTGTTCCATGCGGCGCAACCGTTGCAGCCTTTGGCGCGCCACATCGGCGGCCGCATCGCTGCGCGACGGGTTTGCCGCCGGATCGGCGGGACGTGGGCGTTCGGTCTGAGCAGCGCGGTCAGCCTTTTGCTCCGTCTTTTGGGCATGGGGGCGGTCCTGCCCGCGGGGCGCGGCAGCAGCAGGCTGATCGCCTGCCTTCAACACCAGCCCGTTTTCCTGAAATTTCGCATCGACACGGCGCTGCACCTCTCGCTCGGCGATCTGGTGCAGGGTGGTCGGATCGGGCTGAGGGGGTTCAGCGCCGAAGTAGCGATCGTCCGAGGTAAGATCACGAAAATATTCCGCAATCGCTTTCATGGTATTGAAAGGATTGTCGAAACCCTCGAGCGTGCAGGAAAAGGTGCCATAAGAGACGGTTAGAATTTTACTCGCACCGGTCATTTTTCTCTTTGCCTTCTGTCAAACTCGTCACTGGGGTATCACTTGTTACGCGGTTCGAATCCGATTTAAGAATGAAGATACTAAACCCGTCAAATGTGGCAAACACGCGCCACAAATCGCGTTTTTCAAAGGACACATGCGATCTATGCCGATGTCAATTTTTAGATCGGACCGCGCTGTGACTTTGATCGGTGGCGGGCCGGTAAGCGCCGCGCAATTGCGTGTGGCATTGGATTTGGCTCCCGATCTGGTCGCCGCCGATAGCGGAGCCGACCGCGCTTTGACCTTGGGGGCTGCGCCACATGCGGTGATTGGGGATCTGGATTCCCTGTCGCTCGCCACCCGCGCGCGTCTGGGCGAGGCGCGGTTGCACCGGATTACCGAACAATTGACCACCGATTTCGACAAGGCCCTAAGGTCAATCTCCGCGCCCTTGGTGCTGGGCTTGGGGTTTTTGGGCGGGCGGATCGATCATGAATTGGCCGCGCTCAGCAGTCTGATCGCCGCGTCGCAGCCGTGCATCCTGATTGGCGCGCGTGATGTGGTGTTTCATCTGCCGCGGCGGATTGGCTTGGACCTGCGGCGCGGGGATCGCGTCAGCCTTTACCCCTTGCGCGCGATGCAGGCGGAAAGCGACGGTTTGGAATGGCCGTTGCAGGGGATTGATTTCGCGCCTGACGGGATGATCGGCACCTCAAATCGGGCGATTTCGGCGCAGGTCAGGATCCGCACGTCAAGCGCGGGAATGCTGTGCATTTTGCCGCGCGCGCGCCTGACGGCCGCAATAAAGGCGCTGCAGGCTTAAGTTTTTACTGCAGTTGCGTCTTGGCGCAGAGGCCCGCTTGCCCTAGCCTTTGCAGCGATAAAGAGGGGGATATGCGGTGCTGGTGCTGAAAAAAGCAGGTCTGGTCTATCTGGCAAATCCCAAAACCGCGACCCAATCCCTTAGGGCGGCTTTGGCCCCCTTTGCCAAGGGCACCCCTGATCAGGTTTTAGGCAAGCATATCAATGCGCAGGGATATCATAGCCGTTGGGCCGACAGATTGGTGACTATGCATGGCCGCAGGTTCCGCAGCTTCGGGGTGATGCGCGCGCCAATGGATCATGCGGGCAGTTGGTATCGCTATCGCCAACGCGACGGCTTGACGGGCCATGAAAATTCCACCCAAGGCATCAGTTTCGCCCAGTTCATCGAAGCGCGGCTGGCCGATGACCCGCCCCCTTTCGCGCGGATCGGGCGGCAGGATCGCTTCTTGGGCTATCTGGACGACGGGGATCACCCGGTCGATTTCATCTTTGATTACGCTCAGCTTAATGTGTTGCAGGGCTTCTTGCAGGATCGTTTGGGCGCGGCGATTTACCTGCCGCGCCATAATGTGTCCCCCAAAGCGGAATCCGATGCCTTAGCGCTGCCGGATGAACTGTTGGCCCGCTTCCACGCAGCCCATGCCCATGAATTCAAGCTTTACAGGCGCGTGCAAGGCGCAGGGATGCTGACAGCCGAAGCGCAGCAGATCCTTAACAATTCGGCACATTGACCGCCAAGCCGCCCAGCGAGGTTTCCTTGTAGCGCGCATCCATATCGCGTCCCGTCTGGCGCATGGTTTCGATGCAGGCGTCAAGGCTGACCAGATGTTGTCCGTCGCCGCGCAGCGCAAGGCTGGCGGCGGAAACCGCCTTGATCGCCCCCAAACCGTTGCGTTCGATGCAGGGCACCTGCACCAAGCCTTTGACCGGATCGCAGGTCATGCCAAGGTGATGTTCCAACGCGATTTCCGCCGCATTTTCAACCTGTTCCGGCGTGCCTCCCATCACGGCGCAAAGACCCGCCGCAGCCATGGCGCTGGCTGATCCCACTTCGGCCTGACAGCCGCATTCGGCCCCCGAAATCGAGGCGTTGTGTTTGCAAAGCCCGCCGATGGCGGCGGCAGTCAGCAAGAAATCGGCGATCTTCGATTCGCTCGCGCCGGGGACATGGTGCAACCAGTAATAGAGCACCGCAGGCACCACGCCCGCCGCGCCATTGGTGGGGGCGGTGACCACTTGGCCGCCTGCCGCGTTTTCCTCGTTCACCGCCATGGCATATAGCGCGATCCAGTCGTTCACCACATGCGGCGCGACAAGGTTCATACCGCGTTCGGCGATCAGCGCTTGGTGCAGTGCTTTCGCACGGCGGCGCACCTTCAGCCCGCCGGGCAAAATGCCGTCATGGGCGATCCCGCGTTCGACCACATCGCGCATCACCTGCCAAAGCCGTTGAATGCCTTGGTCCAGATCGTTCGGCCCCCTGCTTTGCAGCTCGTTGGCGCGTTTCATCTGGGCAATGGTCAGTCCGGCGGATTTGGCCATCTCCAGCATGGGGGCGGCCTTGTCGAACGGGTAGGGGATTGCCTGACCGCTTGTGCCAGCAGCAGGCCCCGCCTCATATTCGGCGGCGGTGAGCACAAAGCCGCCACCGATCGAATAATAGACTTCCTCGAACAGGATATCACCTTGGCCGTCCAAGGCCCGCAAGGCCATCGCATTGGCGTGACCGGAGGTCTTGGAGTCATAATCGAAGATCAGATCCTTGGCGGGCTCAAAGCGCAATGCTCCCAGCTCGTCGGTCTGGATCAGGTGATCGGCCTTGATCCGGGCCAGCACCTCTTCGGCACGGGCGGCATCGAAATTATCGGGGCGAAAGCCTGCCAGACCCAGAATCGTCGCGCGGTCGGTGGCATGTCCGATGCCGGTGAAGGCCAGCGATCCGCGCAGCACCGCCTGCACGCCCTTGGGCCGGAAGGGCGACGCCTTCACCGCTTCCAAGAACCGCGCTGCGGCCACCATGGGGCCCATGGTATGGCTGGAAGAGGGGCCGATGCCGATTTTGAAAATGTCGAATACCGAAAGGAACATGGACGCTTTACCTTATGCCGTTGCGGCCGAGTTTAACCCGAATTCGTCAAGGGTGAAGCGCAATCGGGGCCCAGACTGCACAAGGGGCGCGGGGGATTGGGGTTTTTAGGCTCGCCCGCAGGTCATCTAGCACCTATAACGATGGCAAGATCCGACATTCCAGGAGTTCTCGCCAATGCCCGCCCCGCTTTCCCCGATCGATCAGGCCAAGTTCTTGGCAGCACAACGCGCCACCGCCTTCATCGAAGACGGTATGAAACTGGGCTTGGGCACCGGCTCGACCGCCGCATGGATGGTGCGCTGCTTGGCGGAACGTATCCGCAATGAGGGGCTGAAAGTCGTAGGCGTACCGACATCGACCCGCACTGCGGCGCTTGCGCGCGAATTGGGCGTGCCGCTGACCACTTTGGATGAGGCGAAATGGCTTGATCTGACCATCGACGGCGCCGATGAATTCGACAGCCAGTTCAACCTGATCAAGGGTGGCGGCGCGGCTTTGCTGCAAGAAAAGATCGTGGCGCGCGCGTCGGACCGGATGGTGGTGATTGCGGATGCCGCCAAGGATGTGGGCATTTTGGGTGCCTTCCCGCTGCCGGTGGAAGTGATCCCCTTTGGCTGGCAGACCACCAAGGCCTTGATCGAAGAAACCCTTGTATCCTTGGACCTTTCGGGCCGCGAGGTCACCTTGCGCAAGGCCGGAGATGCGGCGCTGCGCACCGATGAGAACAATTTTATCCTTGATCTGCATCTCAATCGTCTGGTCGATCCGCGCCCCTTGGCGATGGCGTTGAACCAGATCCCTGGTGTGGTTGAAAATGGCCTGTTCATTGATATCTGCGATTATGTCGTCTTGGGCCATGAAGATGGCCGCGTGACCGTGCAGGATCTGGAAAACGGGGTGTTCGAAGACCTGCGCCCCGTGTTCGACCCCAATGCCCCCATCTTTGCGGATATGTGATAAATGACTTTCGACGTTGATCTTTTTGTCATCGGAGGCGGCTCGGGCGGGGTGCGTGCGGCGCGTATGGCCGCCGCGACCGGTGCCAAGGTGGCCTTGGCCGAAGAAAGCCGTCTGGGCGGCACCTGCGTGATCCGTGGCTGTGTGCCCAAGAAGCTGATGGTCTATGCCTCTGCCTTCCGCGACATGCCTGCCGAAGCGCGCGCTTATGGCTGGGACATGGCGGATGGGGTCTTCGACTGGCCGACATTCCGCAAAAGCCTGCATGCCGAACTGGACCGTCTGGAAGGCGTTTATCGCCGTTTGTTGATCAATTCCTCGGTCGAGGTCTATGATGCGCGCGCCCGCGTGATCGATCCGCATACCGTCGCTCTGTCGAGCGGGCAGGAGGTCAGCGCCAAGCATATCTTGATCGCGACCGGCGGTTGGCCCGAACGCCCCGACATGCCGAATGCCGCATTGGGCATGGTGTCGGATGATGTGTTCAATCTGGAACAGCTACCCAAAACCATGCTGATCGTCGGCGGCGGTTTCATCGCCTGCGAAATGGCCTGCATCATGGCCGGTCTTGGCGTGAAGGTGACGCAATTCTACCGCGGCGCGCAGATCCTGCGCGGCTTCGACGATGAAGCGCGCGGCATGGTGGCCGAAGCGATGAAAGCGCGCGGCATCGATTTGCAGCTGGGCACCAATATCCTTGAAATGGCCGCTGCTGCGAAAATGGCGGGGCAGGACGATTTCGTGCCGCCCGCCCGCGAACTGGGTGCCGATCTGCCGCAAGGTGGCAAGATGGGCGAACCGGTCTGGGTGCGCGCCTCTAACGGTCATGAGCAGGTCTATGATGCCGTGCTGTTCGCGACCGGACGCCGCCCGAATTCGGCGGGTCTGGGGCTGGAAGCCATGGGACTGACCTTGGGCCGTCGCGGCGAAATCGTGGTGGACGGCTATTCCCAAACCGGCGTGCCGTCGATCTATGCGGTGGGCGATGTGACCGACCGTGTGAACCTTACTCCGGTGGCGATCCGCGAGGGCATGGCCTTCGTGCGCACTGTCTTTGACGGTGTGCCCACCAAGGTCGATCACGAGTTGATCCCGATGGCCGTCTTCACCCAGCCCGAATTGGGCGCGGTGGGCCTGACCGAAGAAGAAGCGCGCGACATCGAGCCGATCGAGGTTTACACCACCTCCTTCCGCCCGATGAAATCGGCCTTCGCGGCAGGCGAGGGGCGTGTGCTGATGAAGCTGATCGTCTCGCAGGCGAGCCGCAAGGTTCTGGGCTGTCATATCGTGGCGCCCGAAGCGGGCGAGATGATCCAACTCGCGGCAATCGCAGTGAAAATGGGGGCGACGAAAGAAGATTTCGATCGCACCGTGGCAGTGCATCCGACCATGGCCGAAGAGCTGGTGACGATGCGCAGCCCGACACGCAAAAGCTAAGACCGCCGGAATTGCCGCGAGGGCGTTAACCTTGCGGCAATAAAGCGGTTTTAACATAGGGAGCATAGCGGAAGTCCTTGAATTTCCGTTATGAACCCCCAGTTTAAAAAAAAAGTGAAACAGAAGGGTTTGGACGCATGGCAACTGGAGGTCCCTGGGGTGGGGGTAGCGGCGGCGGTAACCGCGGCAACGATAATGATCCGAAGGACCGCGACGACGACCGCCAGAACGGCGGTCGTCGTCCGGCCAATGAGGGCACCCCGATTCCCGAGATCGATCAGATCGTCAAAAAAGGGCAGGAACATCTGCGCGTTTTGATGGGGGGTCGTGGCGGCTTCAAGAATGGTGGCGGCAATGGCGGTGGCAACCGTCCCTCGGCTCCGCCCTTGATGAACAAGCAGGGTCTGGCGCTTGCCGCGGTCGCGGCCGTGGCGGTGTGGGGCTATCTGTCCTTCTATACCGTGCGTCCGGAAGAACGTTCGGTCGAACTGTTCCTGGGTGAATTCTCGACCGTCGGCAATCCGGGTCTGAACTTCGCGCCCTGGCCCTTGGTCACCAAGGAAATCGTGCAGGTCACCACCGAACGCACCACCGATATCGGCCTTGGCCGTTCGGGTGAAGACGGCGGCCTGATGCTGACCCGCGATCAGAACATCGTGGATATTGGCTTCCAAGTGGTCTGGAATATCCAAGACCCGTCGAAATTCCTGTTCAATCTGGTCGATCCGGCGGACACCATCCGTGCGGTGTCGGAATCGGCGATGCGTGACATCATCGCGCGTTCGGAATTGGCGCCGATCTTGAACCGTGATCGTGGTGCGATTGCCAATGACCTGCGCACTGCCGTGCAAGCGACCTTGGACAGCTATGGTTCGGGTCTGAACGTGATCCGCGTCAACTTCGAAAAAGCTGACCCGCCGCGTGAAGTGATCGATGCGTTCCGTTCGGTGCAAGCCGCACAACAAGAACGCGATCGTCTGGAAAAAGAAGCCGATGCCTATGCCAACCGTGTCACCGCTGGTGCACGTGGTGATGCAGCGCGTCTGTTGGAAGAAGCCGAAGCCTACCGCGCCCGCGTCGTGAATGACGCAGCCGGTGAAGCCAGCCGTTTCAGCTCGGTCTACGAAGAATACATCAAGGCGCCGGAAGTGACCCGCAAGCGGATGTATCTTGAGACCATGGAAGGCGTGCTGGGCGGCATGAACAAGGTCATCATGGATGGCGTTGCTGCCGGTGGCGAAGGCGGGCAGGGCCAAGGCGTCGTGCCGATCTTGCCGTTGAATGATCTGCTTCGCTCGCAACCGGGCGCGGCGCAGTCGGGCAGCAATGCCACGGGTGCAGCAGCTGTCGGGGGGGCTAACTGATGAAAGCTCAAATCGTATTGCCGGCCATCGTGGTTCTGGGCGCTCTGGCTTTGTCGTCGATCTTTATCGTCGACGAACGTGAGAAGGCCTTGGTGCTGCAGTTCGGTCAGGTCAAACAGGTCAAGGAAACCCCTGGTCTGGGCTTCAAGATCCCGCTGATCCAAGAAGTCGTCACCTATGACGACCGTATCCTTGGTCTGCCGACCCAGCCGTTGGAAGTCACGCCTTTGGATGACCGCCGTTTGGTGGTCGATGCCTTCGCGCGTTGGCGTATCGTCGATCTGGTCGAGTTCCGCGAAGCGGTCGGCTCGGGCGGTGTGGATGCGGCACAGACCCGTCTGGACCGGATCCTGAACGCGGCGATCCGTGAAGTTCTGGGTTCGGTGCCGTCGAACCGCGTGCTGTCGGAAGACCGGACGCCGTTGATGAACCAGATCCGTGATCGCGCACGTTCGGAAGCGGCGTCGCTTGGCGTCGAAGTGATCGACGTGCGTCTGACCCGCACCGATTTGCCGGAGCAGAACTTGGCCGCCACCTATTCGCGTATGCGTGCGGAACGCGAACGCGAAGCGGCGGATGAGATCGCTCGCGGTGGCGAAGCTGCGCAACGTGTGCGGGCAACCGCGGATCGTACCGTGGTCGAACTGACCTCGGATGCGCGTCGTCAGGCGGAAGTGGTGCGCGGTGAGGCGGATGCCGAACGCAACACCATCTATGCCGAAGCCTATGGCAAGGATCCGGAATTCTTCGCCTTCACCCGTTCGATGACCGCCTATCAGCGTGCATTGCAGCAGGGCAATTCGTCGATTGTCATGAACCCCGATAGTGAATTCTTCACCTATCTGCGCGGTTCGGCGAAAGAATAAAAGAAAAGGCCCCGATCATGTCGGGGCCTTTTGCTTTCAGGGCTGGCAGATCAGATCTGCTTTTCCGGCATATGCACAACCAGACCGTCCAAAGCGTCGCTGACCTTCAACTGGCAGGTCAGGCGCGAGCGGGCCGGATCGGGCTTATAGGCGAAGTCCAGCATATCCTCTTCCATCGCATCCTTGGCGGGAAGACGTTCGACCCAGGTGGGGTCGATATAGACGTGGCAGGTAGAGCAGGCGCAAGCGCCGCCGCAATCAGCCTCGATGCCAGGAATGCCGTTGTCGCGCGCACCCTCCATCACGGTCAGGCCGTTGGCGACCTCGACGACATGCTGTGTGCCGCCAAACTCCACATAAGTGATCTTTGCCATGATGATCCTCTTTGATCGTCGGGTATGGTGTTTCCGCGCTATGCGTTCTGGGCGCTAGGCGAGATGGATTTGCAATGCCATAACTACAGGGGGCTTGGCTAGGCGGTCTATCCGTTCAAGCATGGCTTTTAGGTCAACTCTAGGGGAAATCACGGGAATGCAGAAGCAAGGGATGCTGGCCATGGCGATGGCAGCCATGGTGCTGGCTGGGTGTCAGACGCAAAAGCCGGACCTTCGGGATCCCTATCGTGAAGATTATGCCGCTGAAATCAAGACGGTGGCGCCGGTCAAAGGGGGCAAGGCCTGCTGGGTCGATGATGTGACGCCTTTGGTGATCGAAACCGTGGTCGAGCAAAAGGAAGTCACGCCTGCCAAGCGCGATAAGGCGGGCAACAAGACCACCAAGGCCAGTTTCCAAAGCGTCTCGAACGAGAAGATCGTACAAGAGCGCCGCAAGATCTGGTTCCGCGCGCCCTGCAAGGCCGAAATGACACCGGAATTCACCGCCAGCCTGCAGCGCGCACTGAAGGCGCGGGGGCTGTATTTGCAATCGATCAGCGGGCAGATGGACAAGGCCACCCGCCGCGCCGTGCGGGCCTTCCAATCGCCGCGCGGCTTGGAAAGCGAAAAGCTGTCCTTGGCGGCGGCGCGTGAATTGGGGCTGAGCCTGGTCGAACTGCCGCCGCGCCCGACGAAATAAACGAAGACCGCGCGCGACGGGGTCGCGCGCGGGGATTATGTAGGATGGCCTAAGCCGCGTGATGACGTCCGATCACTCGGCGATCGACAATGCCATGAAGCGCGGATCGCCACCGCGACGGATCAGCAACAGCAGCGACTTGCGGCCGGCATCCTTGGCTTCGGTGATCCGGTCGTTCAGGTCTTGCAGGCGGGTGACCTTCTGCTGACCGGCTTCGGTGATGATATCGCCCTCGCGCAGCCCCTTGGTATAGGCTTCGGAGGCGGTATCGACCTTGATGATCGCAAGACCTTCCGCCGATGCGGGCAGCTTCATGGTGCGCTTCATCTCGTCGGTGACGGGAGCCAAGGTCATGCCCAGCACTTCGCTCTGCTTGGCTTCTTCTTGCGCCTTGCCGCCCTGTGCCGCGCCTTCTTCGGCTTCCGCTTCCTCGCGGCGGCCCAGCGTGACCTGCAGCGTTTCGCTCTTGCCGTCGCGCAGCACCACGACAGGTACCGCTTGGCCCACGGGGCTATCGGCCACGCGGCGGGTCAGGTCACGGGTATTGCGCACCGGCTTGCCGTCGAATTGGGTGATCACATCGCCCGACAACACGCCCGATTCCTTGGCAGGGCCATCCGGCACGTCGGTGACCAAGGCGCCAACCGCTTCCGGCAGGCCCATCGCATCGGCCACGTCTTGGGTCACGTCCTGTATCCGCACGCCCAGCCAGCCGCGACGGGTTTCCCCGAATTCCTTCAGCTGATCGACGACCTTCTCGACCACATTGGCCGCCATCGAGAAGCCGATCCCGATCGAGCCGCCATTGGGCGACAGAATAGCGGTGTTCACCCCGATCACTTCACCGGCCATGTTGAACAAAGGACCGCCCGAGTTGCCACGGTTGATCGCCGCATCGGTCTGGATGTAATCGTCATAGGTGCCCGACAGCGCACGGTTTCGCGCCGAGACGATCCCCGACGACACCGAGAAGCCTTGCCCCAGCGGGTTGCCCATCGCCAGCACCCAGTCGCCCACGCGCATGGTGTCGCTATCGCCGAAATTGACGAATGGCAGCGGCGTGGGGCTTTCGACTTTCAGCAAAGCGATATCGGTTTTCGGATCGGTGCCGACCAATTTGGCCTTCAGCTTATTGCCCGCGAAGAACTCGATTTCGATATCATCGGCGTTTTCGATGACGTGATTATTGGTGACGATATAGCCGTCAGCCGAAATCACGAAACCCGAGCCCAAAGCTTCGGATCGGCGCGGCGTGTTCTGGCCTTGGCCATTGCGATCCATGAAATCGCGGAAAAATTCTTCGAAGGGGCTACCTTCGGGCACCATCATGCCTTCGCCACCCGCGGGCGCCGATACCACAGCCGAGGTGGTGATATTGACCACGGACGGGCTGATCTGTTCGGCCAGATCGGCGAAGCTTTCAGGGGCGGCGCGGGCCATGGCGCCTTGTGCCTGACCCAAGGCCACGGCCAGCCCAAGGCCGATGGCCAGCATGATGCTACGGCCACGCGCGGTGACGACCGGCAGGCCGGATAGGGAAATGGCTTTCGATTGCACTCCCGAACTCCTTCTCGTGAAACGGCGCCAAGGACAAGACAGTTGCCCTATCAGCGGCCGAAGCTGTTGCTATCATCAAGTAAGCGCTGCGCAATGCAATGCAAACCCTGTTACGCTGGCTCAAAGCCTTGTGAAAATCTGTTGCAAACCGGATGTCTGGCCGAAAGCACAAGTCTGTGCCGTAAGCCTGCGCAGATAAAGGATTATCGCGGATGACCGGCCCATGAAGCGAAAACCCGCCACAGCTGTGGCGGGTTCCCGATGATGATATCCTGTCAGAGGCTGGACGCTTAGTCGTTGCCGCGCGCCGCGAACATGCCCGCATCTTCGGCGGCGCGACGCAGGGCTTTGGACTTGTTAACGGTCTCTTCGAATTCCGCTTGCGGGTCGCTGTCATAGACCACGCCGCCACCGGCTTGGATATACAGCTTCTCATCCTTCAGGACGGCAGTGCGCAAGGCGATGCAGAAGTCCATTTCGCCATTGGCTGCGAAATAGCCCACGCCGCCGCCATAGACGCCGCGCTTTTCCGGTTCCAGCTCGTCGATGATTTCCATCGCGCGGACCTTGGGTGCGCCGGATACGGTGCCTGCGGGCAGGCCTGCCAGCAATGCGGACAAGGCGTCTTCGCCCTCCTTGATTTCACCCACCACGTTGGAGACGATATGCATCACATGGCTATAGCGTTCGATGACGAATTTTTCCGTCGGATGGACCGACCCCACCTTCGACACCCGACCCACATCATTGCGGCCCAGATCCAGCAGCATCAGATGTTCCGCCAGTTCCTTCTGATCCGACATCAGGTCCTTTTCCAGCGCCAGATCCTCTTCGACCGTCGCGCCGCGTTTACGGGTGCCCGCGATCGGGCGGATGGTCACTTCACCCTCGCGCAGGCGCACAAGGATTTCGGGGCTTGCGCCCACAACCTGATAGCCGCCGAAGTTGAAGAAGAACATGAAGGGCGAGGGATTGGTCCGGCGCAGCGAGCGATAGAAGCTGAACGGCGGCAGCGTGAAGCTTTGGGTCCAGCGCTGGCTGGGTACCACTTGGAAGATGTCGCCCGCGCGGATGTAGTCCTTGGCCTTGGCGACGACCGCTTTATAGGCGTCGGGCGTGAAGTTCGACACCTGTTCGCCGACCGCAGGGCCGGTGCCTTGGCGCAGATCGCGCGGTGCCGCCGCGGGTCGGTCCAGATCGCGCAGCGCGTCCATCACACGTTCCGCCGCTTGCGCATAGGCCGCACGGGCCGACAGGCCCGACCCCGCCCAAGCGGGCGAGACCAAGGTCACCTCGCCTTTGACGCCGTCAAGCACGGCGATCACGCTGGGACGCATCAGCACCGCATCGGGCAGGCCCAGCGGGTCGGGATTCACATTGGGCAGATGTTCGACCAGACGGATCATGTCATAGCCCAGATAGCCGAACAGGCCCGCCGACACGGCAGGCAGATCCGCGGGCATGTCGATTTTGCATTCGGCGATCAAGGCGCGCAGCGTATCGAGCGGATGGCCGTCCAAGGGCTGGAAGGCGGCCGCATCGAAACGCGCCTCGCGGTTGATTTCGGACTGCTGGCCGCGGCAGCGCCAGATCAGATCGGGTTTCATGCCGACGATGGAATAGCGCCCGCGCACTTCGCCACCGGTCACCGATTCCAGCACGAATGTATCGCGACGCGCTTCGCCCAGCTTCAGCATCAGGCTGACGGGGGTATCCAGATCGGCGGCCAGTCTTGCCCAGACCAGCTGGCTCTTTCCCTGCGACCAGTTGCGTTCGAATTCTTCAAACGAGGGAGAGAGGGTCATGATCTAGGTTCTTTCGCGGGTAGGATAGGGATTAGTTGAATTGGGTATGGACGGCATTGATCGCGTTCTGGTCGAACGTGATGCCCGCCTGCGAGGTCAAGCCGTTGGAGTAAAGCTGCAACGCATCTTGCGCCATGCCTTGTTCGACCTGTGCCGCAATCGCGTCTTTCAACGCTTTGGCATCGTCGCCTTCGGTGGCGGCGGGTTTGATCGCATCCAGCACCACCACGGCGGTGAAGCCCGGTTCAGCGAAGACCTTCACCTCGCCTTGCGCCATGTCGAACAGGGCAGGGGTAAAGCTGTTGGGAGCGCCTTCGAAATTGCCTTCGCGGGCGATGCTGTCGACGCGGCTGACTTGGCCGAAGCTGTCAAGGCTTTGACCGGCGGCAAGGGCGGCCTTCACCTCTTCGCCACGCGCGACAAGCAGTTTGACTTCTTCGGCGGCCTGCCATGCTTTCAGCACCTCGGCGCGGGCGTCTTCGAAGGGGATCGGCGCTGCAGGCAGGTTTTGCAGCATCTGCATGATCACCACGCCGCCGTCATCCAGCAGCACCGCTTCGGGGAAATCGCCCTCTTGCGCTTCGGTGGCCGCTTTGCGGAAGGCCGGATAGCCTGCGATGGCATCGGTCGAAGCGCTTGCGTAATCGATGGTTTCCACCGTCATGCCAAGATCCTTGGCGATATTGGCCAGATCGTCGCCGCCTGCCAAGGCGTCATCGATGGTATTGACCTTGTCGGCGATGTCACGACGGGCTTGTTCTTGTTGCAATTCGACGGCCAGATCGGTCTTGGCTTCGTCGAACGTCACTTCCTGTGCCGCCAAAATCCCGTTCATACGGAAGAGCGCGGGGCCGCGCGGGCTTGCGACGGGACCGACCCCACCGGGTTCGGTCAGCGCGAAGCCCGCCTCACCCGCCGCCCCCAATTCGTCTTGCGAGACATCGCCCATATCGGCGTCATCCAGTTCAAGGCCACGTTCCTTGACCAGTTCCTCGAAGCTGGTGCCAGCTTTGATCTTGTCCATCGCGGCTTGGGCGGCAGCCTCGTCAAGGAAGACCAGACGTTCGACCAGACGCTTTTCAGGCTGCACATAATCCGCGATGCGGTCTTGATACAGTTTGCGCAGCGCTTCTTCGGGCACCTCTTGCTGGGCTGCCAAAGCGGCAGGCAGCAGGGCCGCATATTGGATGCGCTTGGCTTCGGGCTTGGTGAAGCTTGCGATATTCGCTTCGTAATAGGCTTTCAGCGCCGCTTCATCCGCTTCCGGCAAAGCCGCTTGCAGCGATTCCGGCGTCAGACGCAGGACGCTGAAGCCGCGGCGTTCACCGATGTAATCATACAAGGTATCGACCAAAGCCGCATTGGCGCCAAAACCCGAGGCCACTGCTCCGGTCAGCAATTGGCGCGAAAGATCGTCGCGCAATTGCGTTTCGAACGACGATTCGGTCAGGTTGTTGCGGCCCAAGGTGTCGCGATAGGTGGCGCGGTCGAAAGTGCCGGTCGACCCGATGAAGACCGGCATTTCGGTGATGCGCTGCGCGACGGTGGCATCGCCCACCGACACGCCAAGGCGGTCGGCTTCATTGTCCAAGGCCGCTTGAGCCATCAGGCGTTGCAGCACCTGCTGGTCGATGCCCATCTGGGTCGCCTGTGCCAAGGTCACGGTCTGACCGAACTGCTGCGACAGCGCGCCCAGTTCTTGTTGCAAGGCCCGCGCGTAATCCTGAGCGGTGATCTTGCGATCGCCAACGGAGGCGATCGTCGTCATATTGCCGCCGAAATTGGTCACGCCGAAACCGCCCAGGCCGACCATGCACAAGGCCATCAGGCCCCAAACCAATGTGCTACCGACTTTACGCTTTTTGCGGGGGGACTCGTCTTGGTCTTTGGTCATACTCGGCCTCGATTTCGCGCAGCTTTTCGCTTTGCGTCTGTCTAAGGCGTGAAAGGGCCTGCGGCAACCGACTTTGCGCATCGGCCGCGCAATGGCTGCAAGTTTTGCCGCATATGCCCAGCAAAAAGGGGCCCTGCGGCCCCTTTTCAACTTCATGTGACGCGCATGATCCGTTTGGGGGTCAATCGTCGATGCCGCGGAAGGGCTGCACATATTGCAGCGCCATGTCCCAGGGGAAGAAGATCCAAGTGTCTTGGCTGACTTCGGTGATATAGGTATCGACCTGCGGACGGCCCGAAGGCTTGGCGTAAACGGTGGCGAAATGCGCCTTGGGATACAGCTTGCGCACCAGTTCCAAGGTTTTGCCCGAGTCGACCAGATCGTCAACGATCAGGATGCCTTCGCCATCGCCCATCAGGTCTTCCTGCGGGGATTTGGTGACTTTGGCTTCGGTTTGCGACTGGTGCGAATAGGATTTGACCGAAATGGTATCGACCACGCGGATATCCAGCTCGCGCGCAACGATCATCGCCGGAACCAAGCCGCCACGCGTGATGCCGACAACGGCTTTCCACGCGCCTTCTTCGCCCGGACCCTTGCGGTCCAGACGCCATGCCAAGGCGCGGGCGTCACGGTGCAATTGGTCCCAGCTGACGTGGAAGCCTTTTTCGTAGGGCAAACGTTCCGGTGCCATGATGGTCCTTTCAGGTAATGGCGATCTTCAAGCCCAAAACACCAAGGATGCCGCCAAAGCTACGGTCGATCCAGAGTTTCGAGCGGGAATACGCACGACGGCAGCGCTCAATCGAGAAAAGACGCGCGACCGATATCGTGCAGATAAGTTCATTGAGGAATACTGCCACAAGCAGGGCAATAAGCCAAGCAGGCGAGGTGCCCGGCGGCACGGTGCCGACAAACACCGCTGAGAAGAAGATCGCGGGTTTGGGATTGGCCAATTGGGTGGCGATCCCCAACCAGCAGGCCGATGCCCAGCCGCGCGGCGGCTTGTCGGTATCGGCTTGCGGCATCGGTTCATGGGCGTGACGCCACATCTGGAAGGCGATCCACAACAGGAACGCCCCTCCGGCGATCTTGAAAGCCCAGAACAGCATCGGCACGATTTTGAACAGCAGGGCCAGCCCGAACAGGGCCGCCAAGGCCCAAGTCAAAGCGCCTATGCCTAAGCCCAAGCAAAGCCAAATGCTGGTGCGGAAGCCCTCGGTCACACCGGTGCGCGCGGCCAGCAGCACCGCCGGCCCCGGAGAGACGGCGGCGACCAGATGCAAAGCCCAAGCCGCGATGAAAGCCGCGAGTGTCATGATAGGATTATTCCTTGCGGCCGGTGACCACGTCGATATCCGGCGAATCCACGGCTTTCATGCCGACCACGTGATAGCCTGCATCAACATGCAGATTTTCACCAGTTGTCCCCGAGCCCAGATCCGAAAGCAGATAAAGCGATGCCTTGCCGACTTCCTCTTGGGTCACATTGCGGCGCAGCGGCGAGTTCAATTCATTCCACTTCATGATATAGCGGAAATCGCCCACGCCGGACGAGGCCAAGGTCTTGATCGGGCCTGCCGAAATCGCATTGACGCGGATGCCGTCCTTGCCAAGGTCTTCGGCCAGATATTTGACGGTGCATTCCAGCGCCGCTTTGGCCGGACCCATGACGTTGTAATGCGGCATGACTTGTTCCGCGCCGTAATAGGTCAGGGTCAGGAAGGCGCCGCCATTTTTCATCAGCGGCGCTGCACGCTGGCAGACGGCGGTGAAGGAATAGACCGAGACATCCATGGTCATGGCGAAATTCGCGCGGCTGGTGTCGACATAGCGGCCACGCAATTCGTTCTTGTCGGAAAAACCGATGGCGTGAACGACGAAATCGATCGACCCCCATTCCTTTTCCAACAAAGTGAACAGCGCATCGATGCTGTCGTCGCTCGCGACGTCGCATTCTGCCAACAGCGGCGTGCCGAGTTGGGCGGCCAAAGGCTCGACCCGCTTTTTCAGCGCATCGCCCACATAGGAAAACGCGAGTTCCGCCCCTTGATCGGCCAATGCCTTCGCGATGCCCCATGCAATGGACTTGTCATTCGCAAGCCCCATGATAAGTCCGCGTTTGCCCGCCATAAGTCCAGTTGACATTGTACGGTTCCCACTCACTGTTCCGGGTTGAACCAGTGGTGTAGGCCAAAGGTTATGGCCATTCAAGGTCACGGCTGTCGCCTAAGGGTCTTGGGGCTTGGTTCAGGGTCGGGATATAAGGAGTTTGAGGCATGGATCGCACAGGTATTTTCGCAGGCGATGATCCGTTCGAGATCGCGCGCCGCTGGTTGGCTGAGGCCGAGAAAACCGAAGTGAACGATCCCAATGCGATCGCTTTGTCGACCGTGGATGCCGCGGGCATGCCGAATGCGCGGATGGTGCTGCTGAAAGAAATCGAAGCGGCGGGCTTCGTTTTCTATACGAATTACGATTCTGCCAAGGGCACCGAAATCGCGGCGACCGGCAAGGCAGCCTTCGTTATGCATTGGAAATCCTTGCGCCGCCAAATTCGTGTGCGAGGTGCCACTGAAGTGGTCGATGCCGCACAATCGGACGCCTATTATGCGTCGCGGAATTTGCAATCGCGACTTGGGGCATGGGCTAGCAAGCAATCTCAACCGCTGTCGAGCCGCGAATCCTTGATTTCCGAAGTGGCAAAAGTCACGCTGAAGCATGGCCCTAGCCCGAAACGACCATCCTTTTGGGGAGGTATTCGTATCGTGCCCGTTGAACTAGAGTTTTGGGCTGACGGAGCTTTCAGACTTCACGATCGGTTCCGCTGGACCCGGACAACGCCGTTTGACGACTGGGACGTGAAACGGCTTAATCCTTGAATCCGGCGGATTTTGAGTATTAATACTGCGCTATTCTAGCGAAACTTTGTTGAAAGCTGCGCGGAAATGACGTCATTAGACGTCAGAGGTCTATCTGGGGAACGGCCTGTGAATACTGAAGAAGAAGAAAAGCCCACTTCCATCGTCCATGGGCGTGTAAAGTGGTTTGATCCAACTAAGGGTTTTGGTTTTATAGTTTCTGACGATTCTGTCAGTGATATTTTGCTTCATGCCAATGTTCTGCGTAATTACGGGCAGAACTCGGTCGCTGACGGGGCAGGGATATCGGTGCGGGTGCAAAGCAGCCCGCGCGGCGTTCAAGCGGTTGAAGTTCTGACCGTGCAGGCGCCGAATTTGGGTGGCCACGCATTAAGCGATGAAGGCAGCCAGCTGACGCCGGATGAAGTGGAATTACTGCCGCTGGAGCCGTCGCGTGTGAAATGGTTCGACAAGTCCAAAGGCTTTGGTTTTGCCAATGTTTTCGGTAGCGCGGATGATGTTTTCATCCATATCGAAGTGTTGCGCAATTCCGGCTTTGCCGATTTGCAGGCGGGGGAAGCGGTCGGGCTTCGCATCCTGAGCGGGAAACGCGGGCGCATGGCGCTGCAAGTGACCTCGTGGGAAACCGCCACCAGAGCCATTAGCGAGCAATAAGGACCATCCCAGATGCGGGCAGCTTTTTCCACCATCCTGCGCGCAAAGGGTCGCGCTTTGGCCTGTCTGGTGATGACTGCGGCGACTGCCGCAAGTTTGGGCCCGGGGCAAGCGATTGCCGCGGGCCAAACCGTATCCACTGGCCAAGCTGTCTCAAGTTTCGCCTGCCGGGCCGATCAGTTGTCGTTGCGCTGGGCGGGCGGTCAGGCGCGCTTTACGGTCGAAGTGGTGGATACGGTGGCCAGTCGCAATCAGGGCTTGATGAACCGAGAGAAGCTCGCGCCGTCGGCGGGGATGTTGTTCGTCTATGACGCGCCCCAACGTGCTAGGTTCTGGATGCGCAACACGCTGATTCCACTTGATTTAATCTTCATGGACAAGGCCGGCCGCGTGACCCGCATCCATTCCAATGCCATTCCGTTGGACGAAACGCCCATCGATGGCGGCGACGGCGTGCAGTTCGTGCTGGAAATCAACGGCGGCTTTGCCAAACGGCTGGGCATCGTAGAGGGGGCTGAAATGCAGCATCCCGCAGTTGGTCCTACGGCAATGTGGAAATGTTGAAATTAGGGCTTTTCAATCCGGAAAAGCTTCGCTATATCAAACGCATCGGGGCGTAGCGCAGCCTGGTAGCGCGACGGTTTTGGGTACCGTAGGTCGAGAGTTCGAATCCCTCCGCCCCGACCATCTTACCAGAAGATTGCAAAGCAATCGCAAGCTTTGGCAACGGGTGGCACTTAGGTGTCTTCCCGTTTTTTGTCATTTGTCTTGCAGGTGACTCGGTTGCAGTAAAGCTGTTGCGGGGCGCATCTTTCCATGGCCAAGGCAGGTTCGACTCACGCGCCGCTCTGCATCATGTGATT
>DALYSR010000042.1:0-24274 GCA_031991825.1 Paracoccaceae bacterium | reverse complement strand
TGTCGCGCGGCCCTCGATCATATGCTGCCGCGCGCCAGCGGAGTGATTGTCAATGTCAGCTCAATTGCCACCCGTTCGCTCAACCGCGTGCCCTATGCCGCAGCAAAGGGCGGGGTGAATGCCATTACGGCCAGCCTCGCGTGGGAAGTCGCCGAGAGAGGCATCAGGGTTGTCGCGACGGCTCCGGGCGGCACGCAAGCCCCGCCCCGCGTCACGCCGCGCAATGCCAATGCAGAGCAGGATCAGCGCAGCGACCATTATCAGACGATCATCGATCAAACCATCGCGTCAAGCTTGATGAAACGCTATGGCACGCTCGACGAACAGGCGGCAGGGATCTTATTCCTCGCCTCCGATGACGCGTCCTATATCACCGGAGTGACATTGCCGGTTGGTGGCGGTGACCTTGGTTAGATAGATCGGATATGAAGACCGTAACGCCGATCCTGCAAAGAAGGGGCGTTCCAGTTGAAATGCCCCAAGACCTGCCCCAGTGTGCGGAGAAATCTTGGTCTGTTCTCACAGCATAAGCCCAAGGATTTGGCGCTATTCCAATGGGCGTCGGTATGCCGCGGGATATCGGCACTGACCGCATCATTGGGACGCGCGATCCCGTTTGGCTTGCCCCGCGACGACCGCTCGAGACGCCAGCCGACACCGCTGCGGCACGAGGGGGGCGGCCCTTCTGTGACGCGATTATGCATGGAAATCCCCTTCGCCGCGCCGCGTGGTTTCTCGATCTGCTCTGGAGTGATCTGGAGCGAAAGCGCCCCAGATCCTTGATAATAGCGACCGAGCGGGGCAAAGTCGTCACCACCGAAAACCGCGCCGAAAGGTTCGCTGCGGATTGCAAGCCGGTGTCGTCGAAACAGGCGATTACATGCGCCGGCGCGCCCGCCGCTTTGGCGGCGATGATGGCCTGCAACATCTCGGGCATGGCCAAAGCCGCATCGGCATGGCCTGCGATCCGCGCCTAGCGCGACAAAGAGGCGGCCTCGCTCAGATGGGCATTCAGGCTGGAGGCGACCAGATATGCCAAGGCATTGGCGGCGGTGAAGGCATTGATGGGGCTGTCGGAAAAGTTCCGGACATAAAGCTTGGCAGCACCGTGCCGCGTTCCTGCCGCGCTATTGTCGGTCAGCAAGATGACCACCTTGGCCTGCAAGCTGTGCGCTTGCCCCGAGCAGATATAGAGGTCGATCAGATCGCCCGCCCGCACCACATGGCCATAGGGGTTGATGCCAATCTGATAGCCATCGCCCGTCTCGCCGCCGCGCGCCCGCTGGCCTGTTCCGCGGGGCTGCGCAGGCGCTGCATCCGGTCGATGACATGGCTGGCATCGCCGAACAAGGCCCGCGGCAATTCGGCCTTCAGCGCCGCCCAATAGGGCGCGGCCAAAGCATCACCGATCAACCCGATCTGGGCGACAATGAAGCCGCGTCCGCGCAGGAAATCCGCCCCCCTTGCGCCACTTCCTGCACCCTCCGATCCGGCCGGTTATAGGTCTCGCGGCCCCAAGTGCCGGTTTGGTAGATATCTTCGATCAAGACCGGCGCGCCCGTCGGCGGCAGTAGGACCGAGCTGGAAAACACGCTGAACAAGGTCAGCGGCTGGTCGTCATCGGTCGGGATGGCCAGAACGCCCGCGCGCGTGAGATCGCCCAGATAGCGCAGAGCGAAATTCGAGGCTTTAGGATCCGATGCTGTCAGCCATGTCCAAGGTGGCATCCTGGCCCGCCATCACCGCCTTGCGGCGCAGCCGATCGGCAAATTCGGATTCCGGCAAAGGGTCAGGGAAATGGACATGGAACATCCTTGCGGCTTGCCCTGATGCAGCCATATCGGATGGGATGGAGTGAAACTTTATTTTCAGAACACCTGTGGTGAAATCACCAAAGAAATTTGTTTAATGTGATGTTTTTTATAGAAATATCAGGATAAAATGCGATTTTGATAAAGTTTCGACTTTTGAAAAGTGACGCGAAAAATGCTATGAAAATTTTAAGACTGCTCAAAGCACAGTCATATATAGCATGGCGCTGCGGCGTTACGCGCCCATAGCCAGCGTCCCTGTCGAGGCCCGCGCATCTGTAAGGTGGCGGGCCTCGACAGGGGCTGCGGGATCGTTCAGACGGCGCAGCAGAAGGTCGACCGCTTGGCGGGCCATCTCCGCCAGAGATTGCTGGATGGATGTCAGATCGAGGGATGTAAGGGGCCGCTCACCAGGTGAAACGTTACGCGTGACCGTGATCAGCCCGTCGCAACGAGGCTGTCGCGGGTGATCGCAGGCTTTCCACTTACCGCGTGAGCATATGTCTGAACACATCATTCGGGTAAGTCTGATCATGGATGCGGAAGTGTGACGTCCCGACGCTTTCAAAGCCCTGCCTCAGATAGAAGGCTATGGCGGGGGTGTTCTCGGAATTGCTTGTCAGCCAAACCGACGTCTCCCCCGCAGCTCTTGCGTGGTTCAAACCTTGTTCCAGCAGCGCCCTTCCCAGTCCTTTCCCCTGATGGCGGGGCTGCACGTAAAGGGTCGATATCTCCATGGTGGAACATCCTGCAACAGGCGCTGTTTTCCCATGGCTCATACGGATGAACCCATCAAGGCCGTCCTCGTTTTCTGACACGATGACATGCTCGTTGGGATCTTCGAGCAGAGCGCTAAGCTTGGATGATGTGAACGCGCTCAAGGCAAATTCTGCGAAGAAGGCGTTCACCCCCTTGCGAATATAGGTCCCGAGCCAAACCTCGATTGAAATGGCGGCAAGGGCTGGGGCATCGGACGCGCGCGCGAGGCGAAATTTCATACTTCGGATTCCAGAGTTCTACAGATTGCGGTGGTGTCCAAGAATGGTGGTGTCCAAGAATAGTGCTCAACGGCAGTGCCGTCTCGCTCAGCCAATACCGCCGCCGCCAGCAGGCGCAAGAAAACCCGCGCGTCCTCTTTCATCCCGAAGCAGGGCCTCTCTCTCTCGCTGTCTATACCCGCAAGAAAACGGGCGCCATGCCGGTGCGGGTGCTGAAGGTCTCGGGCAAGGTCCCACATGCCACGCCGCGCTTTGACTTCTTCTCGACCCTGCGGCCCGTCTCTCGCGAGGGCATCGGTCCCGCTTTCGAACGCGCCCGCGCATCTGCGATCAAATCCGCCCCGTAATCGGCCCGCATCGCGCCAAGACTTGTCTCTTCGCCAGCGTCATAGCACTATCGTCCACAGTCTTTTACGAGGTCACCATGCGTCTCCTGAGCCTGCTTCTGCTGCTTGCCCCCACCACCGCATTGGCCGAGCTCCCGGTGCTGCCGGAACTGTTCTCGGTTAGCGGCGTGACGGCGAAGGACGTGCTAAACATCCGGCTTGAGCCCAATGCCAAAGCGCCGATCATCGGCAGCGTCTCACCCGACACCAAGGATATCGAGGTGGTGGAATTCTCCGAAGGCGGCGATTGGGCCTGGATCAACGGCGGCGAAAGCGGCGGCTGGGTCGCGCGGCGATACCTGCAGATGCAGCCCAGCATCTGGAAGAATGGTGCTTTGCCCGCCTCGCTCCGCTGCATCGGCACCGAACCCTTCTGGAACATCACCTTTGCCGATGGCAAAGCCACGCTCGACACCCCCGACACCGAACCCAAAAGCTACCAGATCGAACAGGTCAATGATCGTGGCTTTGCCGAAGACCGGATCCGCGCGGTGCAGGCCGGCGCGCTGACCGCCGTGATCATCCCGCAGCAATGTTCGGACGGGATGAGCGATCGCAGCTATGCCCTGCAAGCGATCATCAGCCTGCGCGCAGGCGACAGGCCGATGCTGGCGGGCTGCTGTTCGATCACGCCGCGCTAACACTGCCCAATCTTAAAGCGGTTGGGCCAGCTGGCAGGCATGGCGCTTATGCGCGTGGCACGGCCAGCCATCGTCTAGGAAAAGATGACCTGTTGGTGGAGGTCTTGAGAGGCGGGATGGCCAGTGCTTTGGTTCTACACGGGGTGCAGATTCTGGCCCAAGCTGTTGTTAGAAAATCGTAAAAGTCCAAGCAGGGAACCGCAGTGAATGGGTAAAGCGATCAAATCCACGCCGTGATGGCAGGGATCTTCATGCGTGGAATGATCACAGGGCTTGCTTTGCCGCAGTTGAACATCTGGCCCTATTCCGCCTGCCATGGCCTTGGAGGCGCAATCGAGATCACCCATTACGATGGTAGTGGCCAGCACGGTTCCAATTGCGTCATTGCATGGACCGAAAAAGCGAGACGACCGCAGGGACATCGGCGCGGGTCATTCGCATCCCATGGGTTTCGGTTTCCGTCACCAAACTCCAAGCCTTACCTTAAGGTGGTGAGGGGCTGAAGCTTGCCGCCGAAAGCTGGCCTGACGGATCTGAAAAACGCCTTCATGGCGATATTCAAATGAAAAACCGACACGGGTGACAGGGCAGGGGTAAAAACCCCTCATTTGTGGGGGTTGATTTTTGTTCGAGCCAAGGTTGAATAAGTCTTATTCCGTTTGAAAGTCTATTTAAACATACGATGACCCTCTGCGCGCTCTGCGCTGGGGGTCAATTTCATTTGGAATAGTCACTTCGGATCACAGCGGATCTGGCAGCGCGCGCCCGGTGAGCGATATCCATGCTAAGGCTATCTAATCGACCGGCTCACGCATCGCGTGATTTGAACATAATCCCATCACAAGATGCAATTCGGCTAGGATGATGGATAAGGCGCCTGAGGGCGTCTTGTTTCGTTTCAGGGCTTGCGCCACGCCTTCCACAGGTCAATCGCTTGCGGTTGTCATCCAAGGCCAGCGCGCCGGTGAAGGCGATCGCGCCGATCTTGGCGACCGGATGGGCTGCCAGCACGACCACCATATGCAGCTTGCGGATGCCGCGCTGTCCTGCTTGGCCCGATCTTCAAAGCCAGCCTCGCCCAAGGTGGCGAGAGAGACCACCGTGCCGCCCTTGCGCATCGCGCCGTAAACCATCGCGCGCGTTTTGGTGGGCGCGGGGCGGGGGACATGGATGTTCACCTATCGCCGCCCATCGGCTGCTTGCCCATCTGGGCTGGCCAAACACCCGAGAGCAGTAACAAAGCGCCATTCGCGACGGTGCTGCGGGTCGATCAGCGGCTTTCGTAGCTGATGGTGCTGCTGGCGGTCTCGCTGTTGTCGCTGCTCTGTGGCACATCACGCAGATCCGCAAACAGCAGATGCAGTGTGCTGGGCTTTCCCAATCGGCATCGCAAAAGCCGATCCAGATCCGGCCTGTCGGTCGCCAGCACGGCCGTGCGCAAGGCGCGGGTCATGTCGGCGATATAGGCCGTGGGGAGGGCGGTCATTTGGGCCTTGTTTGCACAGATGTAACCTACAATTCACAAAATGCTTGATCGCCCTTGATCTGTGAACTATGGATTACATATGTTTGACGTGATCCAGACCGAAGAATTCGAAGGCTGGCTCGATGGTTTGCGTGACCGTCAGGCGCAGAAGATTGTCGCCCGCCGTGTGCTGCGCATGCAATCCGGCCTGCTGGGCGATGCAAAATCGGTCGGTGATGGGGTCAGCGAGGCGCGGATCGATCATGGTCCAGGCTATCGCTTGTATTTCGTGCAGCGCCAGCAGGTGGTGATCATCCTGCTCTGCGGCGGCGATAAATCTTCACAGGTGCGGGACATCGCCCGTGCCAAGGAAATGGCGAAGGACGTTTGACATGGCGGTTACCCTGAAACCCTTTGACGCCGCGAAGTATCTCGAAACCGAGGAAGACTTTGCCGAGCTGCTGACCGATGCGATGGAAACGGGGGATGCGGCCTATATCGCCAATGCGCTTGGTGTCGTCGCCCGCGCCCGTGGCATGACCCAAGTGGCCAAGGATGCAGGCGTCACCCGTGAGGCCTTGTATAAAGCCCTTAGCCCCACGGGCGATCCCAAGCTTTCCACCTTGTTGGGCGTGATGAAGGCCCTTGGGGTGAAGTTCGTCGCAGCGCCCGTCGCGACGGCAGGTTAAACGCCTAGCTTTGCCCCCTGACCTGCGCGGCTTTGGTTGCCGCATCGCCTTCACGATCTGCTCGGCCCCACCTAAAAAGCCCCTGCCACCCTTGGTTGGCCAAAACCGCGAAACCGGCGATAGAAAATCACGTCAGAACGAGCGTGCAATCAATGGTGGTGCGGGCGTAAAAAGCGCCCGAGGTCAGCCTTGGGCGCTTTTTCGTTTTACGCTTCAAGAGACATGCCTGCGACTTGTGCCGTGGCTCAGGCGGGGCGCGCGTGAGCAGACCGCTGATAAGCCCGGCGGCGGAACCGCTTAATCTATTCGCCCGAAAGGATAATCTGAAAGTTCCCCTATTTAGTCAGGGCGCAAACGTATTATAGCTTCCGCGAGTCAATTACGGCTCTTTGGGAGACGATTATGAAACTGCTTTCTACTGTTATGGCGGTAGCCGTCCTGTGTGGCTCTGCAGCCTTTGCCGAAAATCGCGTTGTGACCTTTACCAACAACACAAGCGTTGTGGTTAACGAGATCTACGGATCGAATACCGGCGCCGATACTTGGGAAGAAGACGTCTTGGGCGACGATATTCTTGAGCCGGGCGAATCTGTGGACATGGATTTTGATGACGGCACCGGCTACTGCAAATTTGACTTCAAGGTCACCTTTGCGGATGGCGATGAAGCCACTCTTGCCGATATCAACGTTTGTGAAGTGACCGACGTAGCAATTAACTAAGTAAAAAGCGCCCGAGGTTTGCCTTGGGCGCATCCAATCCAAAATTCACGCGCCATCATCTGTCGCGCCTGTGGCGCGTTTCAATTTCTGGAATCCTTAACCGGTCCTGTCACCTGATGGCGCCACGCCCATCGCGCAATTGCTGCATGTGGCGGCCCCATGCGGCAGAAGGCCTCGCGGATGGCCACAGGTGCTGCCTGCGGGCCCGATTGGCCCTGACGTTTTAACCGGCGCGAGACCCGCCGCCAGCGGCTCGCGATCCGGATAGCCTTCTGCGGCCCTTGCGGATGCGCAACGCCACCGCGTTCTGCTCGCTTGCTGTCCCTGTGGTGTTGGTCTGGATGGGCCTTATTGGCTCCTCGCAAAATGCGGTGGTTGCAGTTGTAGGCTGCGGATGTCATGAAAAGGCAGTGTTGGGATAATTTGGGTGGCCTGCCTTGAGCGCTATCGGTAAAATCGCATTGGCCGCCGCCGCTATAGGTGTCGCTATCGTTGCGGCCAAATTTGCGGCGCTAGAGCTGTCCAATACCTTCTGGACCATCCTGTGGGCGGTCTTGCTCGTCATAGTAGCGCTTCCGGCACTGGTGAGTGTACTGGCGGATAGCAAAGGACAAGCGGCGGCTGGCTGGCTGATGTTGACGGGCATTGTCATCTCTGCCGTGTTGGCCGGCATCTATCTTGTGACCTTTACGATTTTTCTTATCGTCAGCTTCGTATTCTGACCCAACGGCGCTATGCCGCAGGCCAAACGGGAGCCCAGCCCCTTCTGCACCGCAGACCGGATCGAAGGCTCCAAAACCAAAGCACGATCTATGTCTCATGCGAAGGCCGCGGCGCTGACATGCACGGCTTAGGCCGAAAGGCGGCCACTAGGTCATCCTGCGCGCGAATACGAAAGGGGCCGCCCCCTTTCGATTTGGATTAAAAGCGGTCTTTCGGCTTTCCTTGTAGATGCCGAAGCATGCTTCGAACACGGGTTCGGGTCTTCCAGATCCGGCTTCGCTTGATCTTCTGTAGCTCGCTTTCACAGGCCAGCAAGATTTCCCGCTCACGTTCGATGCGAGCATTACCCTCCGTCAGGTGATGCAGGCGTTCGTGCATTTGCCCGCAATCGGCCTCTAGGCGACGGATATGGGCCTGTTGCTCTTGGATAAGCTGCTGCGACGCGTTCTTCAGGTGATCAAACGCGGGGCGGACAACCCGCAAGGAGTCCCATGCAATGCGTGCATTGAGCGTCAGCACGCCCTTTCGCAGTCGACGGCTGAAGTCGACCGGATTGCCAAGGACCTGTGTCGCGAATACCTCTTGTTCGGATTTTCCGTCCGGAACCGGCAGCCGCAGCTCTTGGGGCCACCAATCGGCCTGATCGGCGATCTCTAGCTGCCGAAGCAATTCCGACATTCCGGAGTTTCTGGATTTTTTCCACACAGCACTGAAATGCAGATAAGATGGGGTCGGCACATGGGCCACCTGCGCCTGCGGATTTTCCGTCAAAATCCGCTTCCACAATATCCAATCTGCCGCCGAGGGCACGTCTTCAGGCCAGGCATCCTTGCGATCCAAGGCATCCGCGCGATACATGATGCAGCCTGCGCAGAGTGTGTTCCCCTGCATGAAACTGGCCCGTTCAGAGGCTACCGTCAGATCCGTTGAAAACGGGGCGATGATGCCGTCTGTCGAGACCCATAGCGCCGTTGAATGGGCAAAGATTGCACCTGCTTCAAGCGGCGCGACCAAATTCGCAAGATGATCTGGCAACATCAGATCGTCATCGGACGGGTAGCTTATGTATTTCCCCCGCGCCTCACGCAGGGCAATATTGCGATTGGCATAGCCGTAGAATGGTGCCTTGGGGAGGTCGAAGAAACGCACCCTTGGGTCTTGGAAACCTTCGACGACCTCTCGTGTGCCCACCGCACAGCCGTCGCCGACGACGAGCAATTCGAAATCGCCCATGCTTTGCGCCAAGATCGAACGGATGGCATGGCCAATGACATCCACGCGGCTGTGGGTTGGCATCAGCAGCGTGACAAGGGGGGAGGTCACCATCCACCTACGTTGTCGAATTTATAGGGGATCAAAGGTGTATCAAGGGGCAGGCGGTATTTATCCGGTGCCGCGTGATCATACATGATCGTCGGGAAATTGACGACCATGCAGTCTTCAGTGCCGATATTGCGATCGGCATGCCAGACGAATTTCGGAATATTGACGAGACGCGGCCGATCGGCGCTGAGAAACAATTTGCAAATCTTGCCGCAGGTCGAGGAATTCGGACGGGTATCGTATAACACCAGCTCCACCTCGCCCCGAATGACGAAATAGCGGTCCTCATGCTGCTTATGCAGCCCCCAACCTTTCGCTTGTCCGGGCCGAATGGTGAAAATATACGAGAAGACCAGAGGATCTTGGTGCCAGCCCCAGCGCGGGTCATAAAGCTCGGTCACGCTGCCCCGGTCATCGATATGACGCACACTATCCTTGAAAGACATGCCTTCAAGCAGCGGCACCGTGCTTTCGCGCGCATCATCCACCGTCCGCTGATCTTGTATCGCCGCCGCAAGAAGTTGGTCTTCCAAAGTTAATGCCATGTGATGTTCCAATGCATTAGTTCGGCTGCAGCAAGGGTGCCTCCTCTGCTACAGCGGGAAAATAACTGGTGACACAACGCAATTGAAAGTCAACGGGGCGCCCAAATGCCAATAGTATAATTCCAACATGCCCCGCATATATTTGTAATTTATTCAGAAGTCTTTGCTGTAGCCCAGCTATACATTGGGCACCCATGCGGGGGCAATCTGGTGACAGAGGTGCTGGACTATCCGCTTGATGCATGATGGAGAGCTTCCGCTGCTTTCCCGACATGACCACCCTGGCGCTGATTGAGCTCTGTAAAAGGGCCGCGACGGCAGAGCTTCCCAATCCCCCTGCTCTTCGAGATAGCCCGCGGGCAGCATCGTCGTTTTCGCTGCCAACCGCAGAATGGGGCGCCGTGATGTCCGGTGCCCAGATGCCGCGCGAGAGATCGCTTGAGGTTGTCGCCGAGCTGATGAATCACATGGGATATCAACCCTGACAGTTGCCGAAATGCTGATCGTGCTAGGTGGCAATCCACAGCGCATCCGGTCTGAGGCCGCGTCGACGAAAATGTGCGGTGTTTGCCCCATTTCCGCCTCGAGCGGCAAAACCAACCCTAGGCGCCTCAATCGTGGTGGCAACAGGCAGGCCAACGCCGCACTCTACCGAGTTGCCATCCTGCGGATGCGCGACAACGAGGGCACCAAGATCTATGCAGCCCGCCGAACGGCTGAAGGCAAAACGCGGCGCGAAACCGTCCGCTGCATCAAACGATACATTGCGCGAGAGATATTCAATGTCTCTGTCGGCCAATGGCTCTGCGAGTGATTAAAAAATAGGCAAGCTTTTTACGCTCCAAAGGGTATAACAACATCCTAAAGTATATATTATACCTATGCCAAATCTTATATAATTACATACTAAAGTTCACATTATTCTGGATTTGTGAAATTTATTAATCTCAGATGCATAAAAAGGTATTGAAAGTCACATGGATATGCTGTCGACATCGAAAAAGCATATTATGCGACACGGATTACCAGCCGCGCAGCCATAGGGTTGCGCAAATATACTTTTGCATTTTTTTGGCAAGGATACGCCCATGATCATGAAAAAATTGCGCATATATTCAGCCCGCCTGCGCAAGAACGAAGACGGCGCGACGGCAATCGAATATGGTTTGTTCGCCGCACTGATCGCTGCAGTTATTGCGGTGACCGTGGGAACGCTTGGTGACAGTGTTAAAGCGACGTTTGAGACGGTCAACAAATCGATTTCTGAAGCAAACGAAAAAGCCAATCCGAATCCGTAATCACAAACTGATGTGATTTGATTTCACGTCTAAAATTGAATTAGGCCTTCTAAATTGTCACGCAGTCGTATTCTTATCGTCTTTCTTCTGTCTTTAATTGCAGCCGCAGGGATGGCCCTGTTTGCAATAAATATGTCTTTCCAGGAGAGACCGGTTCAGAAAGCCGATACGCCGATGCGAGATATTTTGATCGCCGCTAGATCTATTGATCCGCAGTCTGAATTGGCCAGAGAAGATTATATCGCTTTGGCCATGCCTGCGGATCAAACCACCGATGAAATGCTTGGCGATAATCCGCAAAATCGCGCAGCTCTTATTGGTCTTTCCATTCAGCGCTATATCCCCAAAGGCACCGCTTTCGTTGCCCGTGATCTGGAACAGCCAGAGCAGACAGCCGCGACCGCGCTGACCGGCGCAGAGCACGCCGCGACAGATACTATCCGGCTCTTGCTGGATGACGATGCCAGCACTGTAATAAACACCCCCTGGTTGCGCGACGGGATGCGGGCAATCGCGGTTCCGGTATCTGCGCAAACGGCTGTGGCTGGGCTGATCCAACCCAATGACCGGGTCGATATCATTGCGCTGTACCGATTGCCAAATGGCGCCAATGCCGCGCGCGTGGTGATCGAAAACGTGCGTGTCTTGGCGAAGGATCAGCAGGTAAAAGCGCCGGAAGATGGCGAAGGCATGGTGCCCAATACCGTCACCTTAGAGCTTCATGCTCAGGGCGTGAAGCTGCTGATCTTGGCGATGCAAGCGGGGCAGATCACCCTCGCGTTAAACAAGGGTGACGAAGACGACATGCCACGCATCGTTGATGACACGCCGATGCTGGCCAGCGAAATCACCGCACTATTGCTCAAGGATGGGGCTCTTGCGCCGCAGCAAGTGCAGGTTTTTCGGGGCAGCAAAAGCCGCACCGAGGTCTTGCAGCCGCGGCCAGCGCAAGCTGCCCCCATCGATGCCTCTGCACTGGCAAGTGAGCTGATCAATCAGCTGGACGCCGAAAACAAGCCTATTTATGCGCCGGAAAACACGAAGCAATGATTTTGAAAAACCGTCCCAAAATTTTTATAAAATCACGCCTTTTCATTGCCTTTTGGGCGTCATTTTACGGGATTTCCCCCCTGGCGCCGACGGGCGTTGCCCAAGCGCAAACCCTGATCACGGCATCTGGCGCGCCCATCGCTCTGACCCCTGGGCAGGGCATGTTGGTGAAGCTTGACGCGCCCGCCGCTTCGGTTTTTCTGGCCAATCCTGATGTGGCCGATGTTGAGCTGAAATCGTCCTCGCTACTTTATCTTTATGCGCGCGCGATCGGCTCGACGACTATTTTCGCGCTGGATGATCAAGATAATGTCGCGGTCAGCCGCAATATCGCTGTGTCGATGGATACGGATGCACTGAACCGTGCGGCGCGTGCGGCCGTACGCGACGGCGCTTTTTCGATCAGCGAAACAGATGGCGCGGTGGTCGTGTCGGGCCGTGTCAACACGGCAGGTGACGCGGACCGGCTGATGGATGTGGTTCAGGCCCTGGCTGGATCAAACGCTAAAGTGGTTAATAGTCTCGTGCTGAACACGCCCGCGCAGGTCAATCTTCGCGTCCAGATTGCAGAGGTGTCGCGTACTGTCACCCAAGATCTGGGCATCGCATGGGATGTGCTGAGCAACAATCCGACCGGTCTTTCGGGCAGCCGCGTGCTTTACAACGCCAATGTCAACGTCTCGCTAGAGGCGCTCCAAGGCAAGGGTTTGGTGACGATCTTGTCCGAGCCCAACCTGACCGCGCGCTCGGGCGATCAGGCGACCTTCCTTGCGGGGGGGCGCTTCCCCTATCAAACCGAAAACTCAAACGGCGAGACGACCGTGAGCTTCGAGCCCTATGGCGTCGAGCTTAATTTCACCCCGGTGGTGGAAAAGGCAGATCAAATCAGACTAGCCATTGAAACGCGAGTCCGTGATCTTGATTTCTCGGATGCGTCTCAAACCACCAAACAGAATTTGCCGAATATTCTAGAACGCAGTGCGCAGACAACCGTTGAACTTGCTAGCGGCCAAAGCTTTGCAATTGCCGGCTTGTTCAAATCCAGTGATTCCCAAAACCTGAAAGAAGTTCCGGGCCTTGCGCAGGTTCCTATTTTTGGCGCGTTGTTCCGTTCTTCAAGATATTCCAAGGGTGAATCGGAATTGGTTATTATCGTCACTCCATATCTGGTTGAACCAACGGATCGTCGCAATTTTAAATTACCAGTTGATAATTTCAAACCGTCAAATTTGGCGCAACGTCAGCTGCTCGGCGAGTTTAATATGGGCGAAGCTGCCCGAGATCCAAGTGACGCTTCCGTTAAAAACCTGAAGGGCCGCGCGGGGTTTGTGCTGCAATGAAACGTGTAAAGATAACCTTGGCTTTCTCTCTAATGGCTTTGGCCATGGCAGGATGTGCGCCCAAGCCCTTTGATGACCGCGCGCCCTTGCAAGTTACGTATGGCGAGATGCAGATGGACTATACATTCCCGCGCGGCGGATCCATGCTTTCGGATGGGGAACGTGGGCGTATCGCACAGTTTCTGACCCGCGCTGCAATTGGCGCGGGGGACGCGGTCTTGGTCACTGTTCCAACAACCGGCATCGCTGCCACCGATAAACAGCGTGTGGCGATCTTGAATTCCGCCCTAGCGCGCACGCCGGGGCGGATCAGCCTTATCTTGAAGAATGAACCGATGTCACGCGCCGATCGCGGCATTTTGCGGGTTTTGCGTGACTTTAGCCAAGCAGATGCGAATTGCACTGCGGGCGTCGAGGCGGTGGGCTGCGCCAATGACAAAAACTTAGCGGCGATGCTGGCACAATCGGCCGATTTGGTCGTGCCCGCACAGACCGGCCGTCACGCCACGCACTGACGAAGGCAAAGGTCTAGACAATGCAAACTACCGCCAAAAAGCCCACCACAATCGAGACCTATGCCCGTAGTGAGGCTGGGCGGGATGCTTGTTTGCGGCTCGCTGCTGCCTTGAATATCGATAATCCCAAATTGCATCCCGGCAGTTTGGCCACCGCCGCGCGGCTGGCGGGCATGGCCTCTTTTGCATCTGTTGTTATTGCGGAACTGGGCGATGAGGCCATCTCGGATCAGCTTGACGCCATTGCAACGCTGCATGCCGAGGGGATTTCACCGATCATTCTAGGGCCGAGGTGTGAGCTGTCGGATTATCGCAGATATCTGGCGGCGGGCGCGCAGGATTATCTGGAACTGCCGTTGACCGCAGGCGCGGAACTGTCCTTGCTGAACGACAAGCGCGGCGCGCAACTGTCCGGCCCGCACGCGCGGCGCGGGCGCTTGATCGCCGTTTGTGGCACCTGCGGGGCGCAGGGGTAAGCCTGCTTTCGGCAAGTTTGGCCGCACTTCTTTCAGGGAGTGGACCGGAAGTGGCCAAAACCGCGTTGCTGGACGCCGACCTAGTCTCGGGCACTTTGGCGGTGGATCTAAATTGTACCCAGACGAAGGGCTATATCGATGCGCTTGAAAAACCCACGCGGGCAGATCTGACATTTTTCGAGGCCACGATGGCAGAGCCTTTGCCGAGGTTGCGCCTGTTCAGCGCCGAACTTGCCGATCTTACGCAGCTGCCATCTCTGCATGCGGGGCTTCCAGATCTGATCCGCGCTATAAGGGTCGAATTCCAGACGATTGTGGTCGATTTGCCGCGGAATCTGGTTTTGGATACGGGGTCGACGGTGCTGGAGGAAGTGGACGAGCTGGTCTTGGTTGTGGCGCCGGGCTTTGGCTCACTGCGGATGCTGGGGCGAATGATCGCCGCTGCCAAAGCCTGCGCCAAACCGCCACGCCTTACGCTGATCTTATCGCAACTTCGTTCGGATGCAGGGCTCAGCGCCAAGGAAATCTCCAGCGCGGTTGGCGAACCCATTTGGGGAGAGCTGCCTTTAGCCACGCGCGATATTGCCCGCGCCCATATTGCCGGCAGCCCCCTTGTGATCAGCGCGCGCACCAGTCGTTACAGCCGTAGCGTGGCCGCGCTTTCGCAACATCTTTCCGCCACTGAGGCAGCTATGGAAGCCTCAAGTGCACGCAACAAAGCCGGCATTCTGGGACGGCTCTTCTCATGAGTGAGGGCGTTCGGGAGACTGTTGATATCGCAAGGGCTAGCGCAGAGATCTGTGCGCGCTATGCCGCGCTTGGCCCTGCGCAAGATGGCCGCGACCCCCATGGGGTAAGCCGCGCGATCGATTGGTATCAAAGCGCGTTCGACATTAACCTGACGACCTTCGAACAGCGCGCATTGATGGCGGCGGTGCTGCAAGATTTGAAGGATCTGCCAAACGCCACACCCGAAGCGCCAGAGCGCAGCGGTTTCACGCCCCCGAAAACTACGCAAACCAGGGTGCGCTATCTCCCTGATTTTGCAACAAGACTTCTGGAGCTAAGCCGTAGCGTCACCCCACAGGTGATGGAGCAGATCGATTTGGCCGCCCTGAACTCGGTGTCGCCAGAGGTTCAAAAAGGCTTGATCCGCGAAATCATGCTGCGGGTGTGCCGCACGCTGAAACTGGATCTGAACGGCGCGGAAAGCGCCGAGCTTGTCACCTATCTGATGGATGACATGCTGGGCTTTGGCCCTTTGGAGCGGGCCTTGGCCGATGAGAAGGTTTCTGACATCATGGTCAATGGCCCGCGCCAGACCTATGTCGAGCGTGGCGGCCAATTGTGGCCCACCGATATCACGTTTCGCGATGATCAGCATGTGATGAACATCGCCGGGCGGATCGTCAATCAATCCGGCCGACGCGTGGACGAAAGCACCCCTCTTGTCGATGCCCGCCTGCCCGATGGCAGCCGGATCAACATCATCATCCCGCCCTTGGCGCTCGATGGCCCCACGATCACAATTCGGAAATTCCCTAAAGACGAGCTTAAGCTGACCGATCTGGTGTTGAAGGGCAGCATGTCACCGCAGATGGCGCAGCTCTTGAAGATTGCGGCCAAGCTGCGGTTGAACATCTTGATCTCGGGCGGCACCGGATCGGGCAAGACCACACTCTTGAATGCGATCTCGCGCGAGATTTCGGATAGCGAGCGCATCGTCACCATTGAAGACGCGGCCGAACTGCGGCTGCAACAGCCCCATGTTGTCCGTCTTGAGACCCGGCCTGCAAGCATCGAGGGCAAGGGTGAAATCACGATGCGGCATTTGTTTCGCAATGCGCTTCGGATGCGCCCAGACCGCATCATCATCGGCGAGGTCCGCGGAGACGAGGCGCTTGACCTCCTGCAGGCGATGAATACCGGCCACGACGGATCCATGAGCACATTGCACGCCAACACCACGCGCGAAGCGTTAACGCGTGTGGAAAACATGATCGCAATGTCGGGCGTGCGCCTCTCCACCGAGATCGTGCGCCAACAGATCAGCGCGGCCGTGCATCTAGTTGTGCAAGTCTCACGTATGCGCGACGGCGTGCGCCGCATCACAGCGATATCAGAGATTGTCGGCGTCGATGGATCCGTGGTGGGCCTACAAAACCTTTTCGAATTCGAAGAGAAAAGTGGCGCGTCGCGTAACGAGGTTCAAGGCGTCTTCAAGGCTGCGGGCTTTGCGCCGCAATTTCGTAAAGCCGCGATAGAACGTGGGCTTGATCGCGAATTGATGGCGATTATCGAGGCATAGGATGATCGCAGCATCACTTGTTTTCATTATGGTCTTCAGTCTTTGCACCGTCCTTGGGTTGATGGTGCTTTTGTCGATCGACCGTGCCAGCCGCATGCGCCGGGCGCGGATCGTGCGGTATAGCCCCCAACACGAGGGCGGTGCTGCCTTGCGCGCCCAAGCGCGCTTGCTTGCCTTTGCCCCCCCACCGGGCGCGCCGGGTTCGCAGCCGGGGGTTTGGGGACAATTGACGCAGCTTTATCGGCGTCGGTTGAAAGAAGCTGGGCTGGAGATGGGCGTCGATCGACTTTTGACAATCGGGCTTTTGCTTGCGGCGGTGTTGATCGCGCTGGCCCTGGTCATTGCGCCCTTCCCGCCGATCGTATCGGCCTTAGTTGGGTTGATGGTCGCCTATATGGGCGTCAATATCGTGCTCGACCTGAAAAAGCGACAGCGCGTCAATGCGTTCAACGCCGATTTGCCCGCCGTGCTGGACATCATGGCGCGCAGCGTCCGCGCTGGCCAACCCGTTGCTTCTGCGATCAAAGTGGTCACGCAATATACCTCTGGCATCGCGCATGATGAATTCGAACGCTGCGCAGAGCAATTGCGCCTTGGTATGACTTTGGACGAGGCGTTGATGCGGATGGCTCAATCCGTCGACACCGTAGAGATTCGCTTCATTTCGGCGGCGATCAAACTGCAAACCGAAACCGGCGGCAATCTGATCGAAACACTGGAAAACATCGCTCTTATGCTGCGAGAGCGCGCCAAGTTAAAGAAAAAAGCCTCGGCCATGTCTGCCGAGGCGCGCGTCAGTGCCACGATCTTGTCGCTGCTGCCGTTCGTCGTGGCGGCTTTGATGCTGGTCTTGAACCCCGGCTATCTGGCGCCTTTGTTTACCGACAGGCGGGGGATCATCATGCTTATGATTGGCGGCGCGCTTTTGGCGCTTGGCATCATGAGCATGTACAAGCTGGCAAAGATCGAGGTGTAGCCGCATGTGGTATGTGATCTTGATCGCGGCAGCAACATTCATCGCCATGGCCAGTGGGCTTTTGCTGGCCCTTCAGGCCCTGTCCGAGCGTGAAAGACGCCTGCGGATTTCCCGCGTCATGCGCGATGCCGATGGCGCAGGCGCAGGCGGTAAGAATGGCGCCCCGACCCAGTCGGCGATATCAAATTCCGTGCGGGTTTGGCTGCGCAATATCAGCGAGCGCGTCTCCATCATGTCGGGTGGCGAGGCCGAGGTTTCGGCCAATCTTTTGCGTTTGGCAGGCTACCGTGATCGCGATGCACTGATCATCTATTCCTTCTTGAAACTTGTGCTGCCGCCTTTTGGCGCCGCCATTGGGTTTTGGGGTGTTAAAGTCTTCGCAAGCGCGGACAGCTCGACGCTGAAGATTTTGGTTTGGGTGCTGGGGGGCGGGCTTTTGGCGTCAAAGCTTCCAGATGCCTACCTCAAAAACATCACCAAAAAACGCATGGATGCGGTCCAGCGCACCTTTCCCGACATGCTGGAACTTTTGGTCATCTCAAGCGAGGCCGGGCTGGCCATTTCCCCCGCCATGCTGCGCGTCAGCCAAGAGCTCGCCAAAACCGGCACGGCTTTGGCATCAGAGCTGGGCACGCTTGCGGTGGAACTGGGGGTGTTTTCTGACCGGCAAAAAGCCTGGCAGAATTTTGAAGAAAGCTTGCCGCTTCCTGAAATTTCATTATTTTCCAATACATTACAGCAAGCGGAACGCTATGGCACCCCGTTTTCGGATGCATTGCGCCAATTGATGCGTGATCAGCGCATCCACCGGATGCTGGCGATCGAGGAAAAAGCGGGCCGTATTCCGGCTTTGATGACCATCCCGCTGATCGTTTTCATCATGCCCGCGCTGTTCATCGTGCTGATCGGGCCGGCCGCTTTAAGCATTCTTGACAGCATCATCAATAAATAGGTGGGCCATGACGATCCGCAACGACATCTCGGGAAAGACCAATCGGCAAGAGGATGGTGCCGTCGCGGTGGAATTTGCGCTGATCGCGCCGGTTCTGTTGCTCATCGTGGCCGGGATTCTTTATTTTGGTCAGCTTTTCGCGATCGCCAACAGCCTTCAACAGCTGGCGGCAGAGACGGCGCGCGCGACCGTTCCCGGGCTTGACAGCCAAGAACGCCAACAATTGGCCGATAATTTCCTTGCCAACTCTGCGGATCGTTTTCCGTTTCTGACCGCCAAAAGAGTGCAAAAAAACATCGAGATCATCGGCACCGGGCAACATCCGTCGATTTCCGTAAACCTGACCTATGATCTTGATGGCACGTTTATCGCCTTGGGCAACGCCGCTTTCGGATCGGACACGACCAGCCTAGTCCGGAGCAGCTACCTTGCCTATTGAATTTGACAAGACCGCAGCTCGGCTGCGCGACGAAAGCGGTGCGGTGGCGCTGATCTTTGCACTTTGTGCAGTGGTTTTCTTCGGATTCTTGGCTGTTTCCATCGACCTGAGCCGGATCTATTTCGGGCAAAAGTCCTTGCAGGCCAATGCCGATTTGGCCGCAACCAGTGCTGTGCGCAAGCTTGACCAAACCGGATCTGCAAGCTCGCAATCCGCTGCCCGTCTTGCCGCAGAACGTACAACCACCGGCAATGGGTTGACGAGTGACGCGGTGACACGCGTCGATTTCGGCTATTATCAGCGCGACAAATCCATCCCCATTGATCAAAGATTGCGCGCCACACCTGCGCAACAGGGGCAGAACCTGAACGCAACCACTGTCGTCTTGCGTGAAGATCTGCCGCTTTATTTCGCCAGCATGTTCCTGCCCGAAAAGAACCTCAATCTCTCGGCCTCGGCTACGGCAACACGGGCAGATTACGCGGCTTTCACGCTGGGGTCGCGGCTTTTGCAGCTTCATGACGATAGCGTCTTGAATGGCATTTTGAATGCAGCACTTGGCACCAAGATCAACCTGAAGCTTCTTGATTACAACGCGCTTTTGGATACGCGCATCAACCTTCTGGATTTCTTGGACTTGCTAGGCAACCGCCTGGATCTGCAGGTCATGGACTACAACGATATCTTGAATGCCAATATCGATCTTTTGGATCTGGTTGGCGTGTTGTTGGAACAGACCCCCGTGGCTGAAACCACCGATGTCTTGGCGCAGGTCCTTAGCGGCACCACCAAATACACGCTCAACATCCGCCAGTTGATCGCCATAAAAGGTGACCAGGCTGATCTGAACATCAATGACATCCTGCCCAAGATCGACCTATCGGTGTTCGATATCCTTATGGCCAGCGTGGATATCGTGAACGCGGCCAACCACAATTTGATCAAACTACCTCTGTCTTTAAAGCTGCCGGGCATCACCAGCGCCGATTTGATGCTGGTTGTGGGCGAACAGCAAGCTGGGTCAGGTTGGGTTACCATCGGCTCATCGGGCGCTACGATCCATACCGCACAGGTGCGGCTGAAACTTGATCTGCGACTGGGCGATATCTTGTCTGGAACGGGTGGCAATTTCGATCCCAATTCCGTGAACTCCGGTCTGGGCAACAACGGCACGGTTACCGGATCTGGGTTCCGTATCCTTCCGCTAGAGGCCTATCTGCCGATCTATATCGAAGTGGCGAGTGGCACTGTGACGCTCGGCGCGTTGAACTGTAATGCCCCGACAGATAAAGATTGGATCGCGCGGTTTGAAACGGGCGGCAAGCCCTTCAAGATCAATCCTGATGATTGGTCATCGGCGAAAAAATATTTCAACCGCTTCGTAGGCACGGGCCTTGATACCTCGGTGAACAATGCGGCAATCGCGGCGGTATATCTGGGCTATTTCGAAGATGATATCTTCAAGAACCTGACCAAGCCTTTGTCACCCAAAGATCTGCAGCCCGGCACATTGTTGAACTTACAACTGAAAGTTGGTAGCTGGTCGCATGACATTATCGCCATCCACCTGCGCACGGCTTTGTTTGTCGGCGCGTCACGCGATCAGTCCGTGACGTTTAAAAAAGATGAGATCGGAACCACTAAGACCGTGCGATCGGGACTTATTCTAAGCGGGCTGGTCTCGCAGCTGCTCAATCCCAAAACCATAGAAATCTCGGTCGTGCCCGGCAAGGCATCGTTGGTGGGTGGGATTTTAGCGCTTTTGATCAATCTTATAAGCGATCTGAAAAACCAGCTGTTTGTGCTTTTGCCGGGCGATATCTTAAGCGCGCTTTTGGTACCGGTGGATCTTTTGTTGGATTGGATTTTGGAACTGCTTGGCTTGGGCGTGGGCGAGATGGATCTGACACTGCAAGGCGTATCATGCGGCGACATAACACTTGTGCAATGAACATGAGCTTTCGACACGCTGGAGCGCCTGATCAAATGATATGGAGAATGAACTTGAGTTTCACATTACGTCGGCTGCGTGCCGTTATTTTGCTTGCAGCTTTTTCGGCTCTTGCAGCCTGTGCAAGTGTGAACAAGCCCATGGCCACCCAGCAGTCGGTGGTCGCGAACGAGACGCTGTCATTGGCGCAAGCCGCGGCAAGCTCGGGCGCCTATGAAAAGGCGGCAGAGCTTTTTGAACGCGTGCTGCAAACAAATCCCAACGATGTCGACGCCTTGCATGGTGCTGGACTTGCCTATGCGCGGATGGATCAAAACAGCCGTGCAGAATCGGTATTGGCACGCGCTGCTGATCTTGCTCCGCGCAATGTCGAGGTACGCAATGCGCTTGGCCGCGTGCATCTGGCCCTGACCAACCGCGAAGCGGCACTGGCGGATTTCAACAAAGGACTTAGCCTTGATGGTCGCAACGTCTCGGCCTTTACTGGCAAAGCGGTCACGCTTGATAGCATGTCGCGCCATAGCGAAGCGCAGGCGGTGTATGCCAAGGCGCTGACGTATTATCCAGCCAATTACATCTTGCGCAGCAATTACGCGCTGTCACTTGCAATTTCGGGCCAACTTGATCGCGGTATCCCCATGCTGCAAGAATTGATCAGTGACCCGTCAGCCGCAGAAATCGCGCGGGGCAATCTGGCCTTGGCCTATGGATTGGCTGGGCGCGATGGGGATGCGCGCACAACCCTTATGCTAGATATGTCTGCTGCAGATGCTGCTGAAAACATTCGTATCTACAACGGATTGCGCCGCATGATCCAAGACGGCAAGCCCGTTGGAAGCTTAGTTTTCGGGTAAGATGCAACGTGTGACAGGCCCCGCTCGCACCTAGGGCTCGGCCTGTGATTTGCGCCCCCCACCCCAAGGCTTGCATTCGAACGTAGATGGCATTTAGCAGCCTCATAAAGCCGCAGGATCACATTTGACCCTTCTCACACCCGCCACTGGGGCGCTTTTGTGCCTGATGCTCAGCACGCCGATTTGCCTCTGGGTGCTGTATACCGATCTTAAATACATGAAAATCCGCAATGCCGCATCGCTGCTTTTGATCGCGATATTCGCGCTATGCGGTTTGCTTTTTTTACCGTTCGAGGTTTGGGCCTGGCGTTGGTTGCACATGATCGCGGTCTTTGGTTTGGGGCTCGTCTTAAACCATCTGATCCATTTCGGCATGGGTGATGTGAAGTTTTCCGCAGCGGCATCGTTGTTTATCGCGCCTGCAGCCGACGCAGTGCAACAAATGCTGCTGTTGTTTTCGGCTGCAACCTTGGCGTCTATCCTGACGCATGGGCTGATGCGGAAACAAAAATCCTGCCGTGAAATGGCGCCCGATTGGGTCAGCTGGAACCGCCGCGATTTCCCGCTGGGTGTCCCACTTGCATTAACGCTCTGGGGCTATCTTTTGCTTTCGGCAACCGCGTGAGGGGGGGGGCGACCTTCCGTCCGATCGGTCTGAAGCGAGAGATGGTCGCAGGAATTCGGACGAGGCGCTAGGCTCGGGTAACAAGGCCGCCTTGGTCAAGCCATTTTATGCAAGCGGGATTGTCCGCTGTCTTGCGGGTTCATAGCGGATTCCCTAGGATCACTGATCTGCTTCTTTGCCGCCTATACCCGAGGTTGATCAACCGTTTGGTCCTCAGTTCATTGGTTTGCACCCCGAACCTAACGACAAAGCTGATGGCCACCTCACCTACACCATCACCCAGGGCACGATCGATGCAATCGATGCAGATGCAGCAAGTCATCCTTGCGCGGATGGTGGCAGCACTGGACCTGCCCCCACAGCCTAGATCCTCCGAAAAAACATTTGAACTTCGGGAGTTAATTGCCGCACGCCGGGGGCTAATCAAGGACCAGACCGCAGCACGAACGCGTTTGGCAACCGCGGGATTGAGTGTGATCATGGCGCTCCTTAATCGAGGACTGTCTCAAATTTCCAAAGATATTGCTCAAATAGACGCAGAAGTTCTGGCCTATGTGACGCAGGACGGAGATCTCGGACGCAAGATCGAGATCCTGACGAGCATAGCCGGAATTGGTCAGTTTCCTGCGGTCACGCTCTTAATTGACATGCCAGAGCTGGGATCGATGGATGGAAAACAGGCAGCAAGTTTGGCTGGCCTTACGCCCATCTCACAAAGGTCTGGTAGGTGGCAGGGCAAAGAAAGGATCTAAGGCCGCAGAGCATTGTTGCGTAAAACTCTGTATATGCCAGCTATGGTCGCATCGCGGGCAAATAAAGGCTTGGCAGTGAAATACGAGCAGCTCGTCACGGCAGGAAAACCTCAGAAAGTCGCCCTGACCGCAATAATGAGAAAGCCACTATTGCTGACCAACGCGCTCCTGCGCGACAATCGAATACGGATCAAAAAGACCCCTTGACTAAGACGGATACTCCTCGCGTTACGCTACGAGAAAATTCTACGTTTCAACCCCGCTCATTTTGGAGATGATTACCAGGACTGCAAGCCGATCGAGGCACCCTATGCGGGGGCTTGTTCGTTTCCCGCGCTAGGAGGTGGGCGCTTGAAAGCCATTAGCAACTGCATCGCGGTGGGGCATGTCCCGATACTTTTTGCGATCTGCCCAGATCGGGAAAGCGTGGCGAGGATAAGAAAAGCCCCCCGAAGTCGTACTTCGAGGGGTGATTTGAAAAGTATAAAGTAAGTATCTCGTCAAATTAAGGTGCTTAAATCATATACTTATTAGATGCACAAGATGGAATACATACTATTGAATGCATACTCGTTTATTTTTTAGTTAGTCCCGTTTGTGAGACCATCCTGTCGCCAATCTTGCCTCGCCATCATGCGGGGCTTTTCCATTGCCTGAGTCAGGAGGTGCGATGCAGGATTCTCCACTTCCCGGCGAAATCAAGGCCGCGCACATCGTGCTGCCTGTGATCGGTCTCGCCATCTGAGGCGCAATGGGGAGCGCCACCAATGCCTTAGTCATTAGGGTGACCTTGTGGGGGCCGCTGCGCCATGTCGACCTCGGGGGCCTCTCTGCGGCGGGCGCCATCTCGATCCAACGCAAAACCCCGCCGCGTTTGACACATGGCGATGCCATCGCGCGATCCGCGGACGCGGTGGTACAGCGATCATACCCATCCGCAAGAACGGGCGCCGATGGCGCGAGAACTGTCCCGCCACCAAGGCTAGCAACGAGTCCCTCAAGGCCACACAACGCCTGGGCGGGCAGCTTGGAAACGCTGCTCCGGATATCACACCCGAAGCAGGATCGAGGCGAAGATGGGATGTCTCAAGTCGTTCGGGGAACGCATTGCATCATGCGACTCGGACCGCCAAACCACCGAAGTCCAAATCCGCGTGGCAATCATGAAACGTTTCAATGCACTCGGCACTGCCGAGATTGAGCGCGTGGCCTGAACCCAACCGGGACAGGGGAACATCCGCCCGCCCTCGGACTTCTGCAACAATGCCCTCTGGACGGCACGTCGGGGGATGATGTTGAGTGGAGCAGACGAAGCAAGCGGATCGCTGTTCAGCTATGTTGATTTGGAGGCTCGGATCCCGGCGCGGTATCCTCGACGCAAGATCAGACAGGTGGTGAACGAGGCGCTTTCCAGTCTGGATAGTAAATTTGCGGCGC
>DALYSR010000041.1:0-24303 GCA_031991825.1 Paracoccaceae bacterium | reverse complement strand
TCACGCCGCGCATGATGGCGATCTTCTTGATGATTTCGGAAATGCCCTGCGCGGCCAACTGGACGAAGCCGATCAGCAGCAACATCTTCGCCGGCCATTGCGGCAGGCCGCCCGAATTGGTCGACCCCTCGCCCGACATATACGAGCGCATCACATAGGGACCAAGATAGTACAGCATCAGAAGACAGAACGGCATCAGGAAGAACACATGGCCGAACAGGTCGATCCAGTGCTGCTTACGGCGCGACAGCGATCCGTACATGATGTCGATACGGATATGTTCGTTCTGCTTCAGGGTATAAGCGGCTGCCAGCATGAAAGCGGCACCGAACAGGTACCATTGTGCTTCGAGCCAAGCGTTCGAAGACATATTGGCCGCCTTACGGATGATCGCATTGCCCGCCGAGATAAGAATGGCCAGCAAGATCGCATAGCCTGCGACTTTACCGATCACTTCATTCACGCGGTCGATCACCCAAGACAGGGCGAGAAATGGTTTCATTGGGTGGAAACTCCTCCCTTAAGTATGATGACAGGTCTATTGCCCGCGCAGGCGATAATTTCAACCTCAACCGACGTATTGCCCCAGCGTTAATTTTACGCGGAACAGGGGTTTCGGTCCTAAAATTTCAGCTTTAACCACGATCTTCGCAAGAAGATTCCCATATCCGCCCCTGCAAGTAACCATTCCTAACCCGTGCGACGATTCCCATGTATCAGATCGTGCGAGCGGCCATCGGCTTTCTCCAGACCGACGCAAAGGGTTTGCAAACTTGCCCTTGGCCGCTTTCCGCGCCATAAGCTTGGACAGCTTTCGCATCGGACCGGGCGGGCTGGTCTGTCAGCCGGAAGCTGGGATTTACGGCCAATGCTGCTTCTGATCGATAACTACGACAGTTTTACCTATAATCTGGTGCATTACTTCGGCGAGCTGGGCGCCGATGTGGTGGTCAAGCGCAACGACGCCCTAAGCGTCGAAGAAGTGCTTGCGCTGAAGCCACAGGCGATCATCATTTCCCCCGGCCCTTGCGATCCCATTCAGGCGGGAATCTGCGTGCCGCTGACCAAAGCCGCAGCGGAGGCGAATGTGCCGCTGATGGGGGTCTGCCTTGGCCATCAGACCATTGGCGAGGCCTTCGGCGGCAAAGTCGTGCGCTGCCATGAAATCGTCCATGGCAAGATGGGCGAGATGATCCATGACGGCCAAGGCATGTTCCGTGGCTTGCCCTCGCCCTTCATGGCCACGCGCTACCATTCGCTGATCGTCGAACGCGATAGCCTGCCCGATTGTCTTGAGGTCACCGCATGGCTGGAAGACGGCACCATCATGGGACTGCGCCACAAGGAAAAGCTGATCGAAGGCGTGCAATTCCACCCCGAAAGCATCGCCTCCGAACATGGCTATCACCTGTTGCGCAACTTCCTTGAAGAGGCGGGCGTGACCCTTAAGCCGGTGGGGGTGGGCGCATGAGCGATATCCTCCGCCCGCTGATCGGCATTGCCGCCGCGCGTCCGCTGACCCGCGCGGAAGCGGAATCCGCCTTCCAAGCTTTGTTCGAAGGCCAAGGCACCCCTGCCCAGATGGGCGGCTTCCTGATGGCCCTGCGCACCCGCGGCGAGACGGTCGATGAATATGCCGCCGCGGCATCGGTCATGCGCGCCAAGTGCAATCCTGTGAAGGCCCCCGAAGGCGCGATGGATATCGTCGGCACCGGTGGCGACGGCAAGGGCACGCTGAACATTTCCACCGCGACCGCTTTCGTCACCGCAGGTGCGGGCGTTGTCGTGGCCAAGCATGGCAACCGCAACCTGTCGTCGAAATCGGGTGCCGCAGATGCGATGACCGAACTTGGCCTGAATGTGATGATCCCCGCCCCGCTGGTCGAGCGGTGCTTGGCCGAAGCCGGTATCGGCTTCATGATGGCCCCGATGCACCATTCGGCGATCCGCCATGTGATGCCGGTGCGCCAGGAACTTGGCACCCGCACCATCTTCAACATCCTTGGCCCGATGACCAACCCCGCAGGCGTCCGCCGCCAATTGACCGGCGCCTTCAGCGCCGACCTTCTGCGCCCCATGGCCGAAACCCTGCGCGCGCTGGGATCGATCAAGGCATGGCTGGTGCATGGCGGCGACGGCACCGATGAATTGTCGATCGCGGCTGCATCGAAAGTCGCGGCACTGGAACATGGCGTGGTGAAGGAATTCACCGTGCATCCGGAAGATGCGGGCCTGCCCTATCATCCCTTCGAGGCCATCATGGGCGGATCGCCTGTCGAAAACGCAGCCGCCCTGCGCGCTTTGCTGGACGGCGAAAAAGGTGCCTATCGCGATGCGGTGCTGTATAACACGGCAGCCGCGCTGGTTGTCGCCGACAAGGCATCGACCCTGCGTGAGGGCACCGAAATGGCCCGCGAAAGCATCGATTCCGGTGCCGCCAAAGGCAAACTTGACGCGCTTCGTCGCCTGACCCATGGCTGAGATGCCGAATGTGCCGCACTCATGGGCCGACTTGCCGTTTTTCGCGGAAGGCTGGCCTGCCTTGTGGCAAAAGCTGAGCGCGCTGGAGGATCCGTGGCAGCCCGCGCCACGCGATCTGTTCCGCGCGCTTGATCTGACCCCGCGCGACAAGGTGCGGGTGGTGATCTTGGGGCAAGACCCCTATCACACCCCGCATCGTGCGACGGGGCTGGCATTTTCCTTCCCGCAAGGCGAACACCCCAAGGATTCCCTGAAGAACATCCTGAAGGAAGCCCATGACGATACCGGCGCCACCAGCCTGAGCGGCGATCTGACCGCTTGGGCCCGCCAAGGGGTATTGCTGCTGAACACCGCTTTGTCGGTGCCGGTGGGCCAAGCCAATGGGCATAAATCCCTTGGCTGGGCACCGCTGATCGACCAGATCCTGACCGCGACCGCTGCCGACGGCCCCCGCGCTTTCGTGCTGTGGGGCGGACCGGCGCAAAAGCGGGCGGCGAAACTGCACCGCGAGCTGCCCCGCGATGGGCATTTGTTCATCGAAAGCCCGCATCCCTCGCCCCTGTCCGTCTATCGCGGCTTTTTCGGATCAAAGCCGTTTTCGCAGATCAATAACTGGCTGGTCGCACAGGGCCAGCCCGCGATTGATTGGTCGAATTGACGCCCGACACTTTCCAAGCCTGCATGAAGGCGTTACCTAAATCCCAACACGAAGGAGAGCGTCATGAGCACCATTCTCGACAGCATCAAAGCCTATAAGCTTGAAGAGGTCGCCGCCCGCAAAGCCGCGCGCCCCTTGGCCGAGGTGGAAGCCGCCGCCAAAGCTGCCCCCGCGCCGCGCGGCTTTGCCAAAGCGCTGATGCAGGCGTCGATGTCGGGCTATGGCCTGATCGCCGAGATCAAGAAGGCAAGCCCCTCCAAAGGCTTGATCCGCGAAGATTTCGACGTGCCCGCATTGGCCAAGGCCTATGAAGACGGCGGGGCCACCTGTTTGTCGGTGCTGACCGATGGTCCCAGCTTCCAAGGTGACGACAGCTTCCTGACCGCCGCCTCGCAGGCCTGTGCCCTGCCCTGCCTGCGCAAGGATTTCATCTATGATCCCTATCAGATCATCGAGGCCCGCGCGCTGCATGCCGATTGCATCTTGCTGATCATGGCGTCCCTTACCGACCAAGAAGCGGTCGAGCTGGAAGCCGTGGCCTTCGAGCAAGGCATGGACGTGCTGATCGAAGTCCATGATCGCGCCGAACTGGAACGCGCTTCGGCATTGAAATCGCCGCTGATGGGCATCAACAACCGCAACCTGCATACCTTCGAAGTCAGCTTGGACACCACCCGCGATCTGGCGCGTCGTGTGCCCGAAGATCGCCTGATCATCTCGGAATCGGGTCTGTTCACCCCCGCCGATCTGGCCGATATGGCCCAATACGGCGCGCGCAGCTTCCTGATTGGCGAAAGCCTGATGCGTCAGGCGGATGTGGCGCAAGCAACACGCGATCTGCTGGCCCGCCCGCTGACCGCCCAAGACGGGATCTGATCTGCATGTCCGGTCTCACCCATTTCGACGCCGATGGCCGCGCCCATATGGTCGATGTCTCGGAAAAGCCGGTTACGGCGCGCCTTGCCGTGGCGCGCGGCCATGTGATCATGTCGCCCGAAACGCTTGCAGTCATCACATCGGGTTCCGCCAAGAAGGGTGACGTTTTGGGGGTGGCCCGTCTGGCGGGGATCATGGGGGCGAAGAAGACCGCCGATCTGATCCCGCTGTGCCATCCGCTGCCGATCACCAAGGTGGCGCTGGAGCTGGTGCCCGACCCCGCGCTTCCCGGTGTGCGGGTCGAGGCCACCGTCAAAACCTCGGGCCAGACCGGCGTGGAAATGGAAGCTCTGACAGCGGTGACCACCGCCTGCCTGACCATCTATGACATGCTCAAGGCGGTCGAAAAATCCATGCGGATCGACGGCATCGCCTTGGTCCTGAAGGAGGGCGGCAAATCGGGCCGCTATGAGGCCGATCTGTGATCGCGCCCGAGGCAGCGCTTGCCCGTATCTTGGCGCTGGCCGATCCGCTGCCAAGCGAAACCATCCCGTTGCGCGCGGCATCGGGCCGCTATCTGACGCAAACGGTATCCGCCCTGCGCGATCAGCCGCCCTTTGATGCCTCGCAAATGGACGGCTATGCTTTGGCCGACGACCAGCTTGCCGCTGGCCAAAGCTTTAGCGTGGTGGCCGAAGTCGCCGCCGGCCATCGCTGGGAGGGCATCTTGCAGACAGGCCAAGCCGTGCGCATCTTTACCGGCGCGCCGGTGCCTGCGGGTGCAAAACGTGTTGTCATCCAAGAAGATGTCATCCGCGACGGCGCTACCATCACCTTGAAAGACGGGATGGACACCGAGCTGTATATCCGCCGCCAAGGATCGGATTTCGCGGTTGGCCATCAGGTGGCGCCAAAACGGCTGCGGCCCTATGATCTGGCCTTGCTCGCCGCGATGAACTGCGCGCAGCTGGCCGTGGCGCGTCGTCCGGTGGTGGCGCTCCTGTCGACGGGCGATGAATTGGTCTGGCCGGGACAGAAGCCATCACCCGATCAGATCATCGCCTCATCCGCCTATGCCTTGGCCGCATTATGCGAAGCAGAAGGCGCCGAGGTCCGCATCCTGCCCTTGGCGGCGGATCGTTTCGAGGCATTGGAAGCCTGCCTGCGGCTTGCCCAAGGCGCCGATCTGGTGCTGACCACCGGCGGCGCATCGGTCGGCGCGCATGATATGGTGGCTGATGTCGCCACGCATCTGGGGATGGAGCTGGATTTCTGGAAGATCGCCATGCGACCGGGCAAACCCGTGATCGCGGGGCGTTTGCAAGGGGCGGTCTTCTTGGGCTTACCGGGCAATCCGGTGGCCTCGATGGTCTGCGGCGATCTGTTCATCCGCCCCCTGTTGCGTCGCCTGCAAGGTCTGGCGGCATCGGCTTGCGTGCAAGTGCCGCTGGTGGGTCGCCTGAATGCGGCACTGCCCAAGAACGGGCCGCGTGCGCATTATCACCGCGCGACACTGTCTTACGACAAGGATGGCGCGGCCTTGCTGACCCCCTTCGCCCAGCAAGACAGCGCCCATCTGCGCATCCTGTCGTTGTCCAATGCCTTGGTCATTCAACCCGCGCATGACGATGCCAAAGCGGCAGGCGATCCGGTCGGCTATTTGCCGTTGCCCTGAGTATCACGATTAGACCCGCCACAAAGAGCGATGACTGCGAATTCATCTTGACACAAAGCAAGAACATGGGCAGAACATCGGATTAACATGTAAAAATTGGGGTGATGCTATGCTGACGCGCAAACAGCTGGAACTTCTAGACTTCATCAAGTCTCGGATGGACGCTGACGGCATTCCTCCGTCTTTCGACGAAATGAAGGATGCGTTGGAACTGCGGTCTAAATCCGGCATCCACCGTCTGATCACCGCGCTGGAAGAACGTGGTTTCATCCGCCGTTTGGCGCATCGCGCCCGCGCGCTGGAAATCATCAAGCTGCCGGACGTGATGGAACGCAAACCCTCGCCGCGCGACGTGTTGAAGCGTGAGGAAACGGTTGCCGCACCTGTGGCGACGCCTGCCGCAGAAATTGCCCCCGTTCATGCCATGGAACTGCCGGTCATGGGTCGCATAGCGGCCGGTGTGCCGATTGAAGCGATCAGTGAAGTGTCGCATCACGTCACCGTGCCGGGATCGATGCTGTCGGGGCGTGGGACGCATTTCGCGCTGGAAGTCAAAGGTGATTCGATGATCATGGCAGGCATCAATGATGGCGATGTCGTGGTGATCCGCGAACAAACCACCGCCGATAACGGCGATATCGTCGTGGCTTTGGTCGAAGAGCAAGAAGCGACCCTGAAGCGCTTCCGCCGCAAGGGATCGACCATCGCCTTGGAAGCGGCCAACCCCGCCTATGAAACGCGGATCTTCCAAGACAACCAAGTGCGTGTGCAGGGTCGTCTGGTCGGCTTGATCCGCAGCTACTAAGCATTGCAAAGGCCAGCCGAAAGGTTGGCCTTTTGCCTGCCGTTCAAGGGGATTTCCCCCAATAGGCTTGGGGCGCGCGCAGATGCGGCGGTGTCCAGCGCCTATCGACTGCGGCCACCGATTTGATCGCAAGGCCCGCCCCATCCGCGCGGATCGCAAGCGCCCCCGTCTTGCGCAAGATTGCAGGGGATATGATCCGGCACCCTTTAGCATCCGTGACGCTAGCGTCCTTATCCGACAGGATCAACAGATCCAAGCCGTCGCAATCTGCGCCCCCCTTGCCCGTCACATAGCCGCCCTGCCACGCCCCCAGCGTGAAGAGCAGCATATTGCCCTGCCGATGAAATGCCGGACGCAGCGCGGCGGTGGCTTGCGTCTCTAGATCGCCATCATCTTCCAGCCAGCTTTGCGCGGTAAATCCTTCGCCATTGCCGCGACTGATCGCGCGGCCTTCGGGTGTTTGCAGTCCGATCACGGCGCCATTGCCCGCGATCAACAGATCAGGGCGCGGCAGGACCATCCAGATCACCAGCCCCGCAAGCAAAGGCACCACCGCCCAAAACCGCGCGCGCCCCCGCGCCAGAACCAGCCAGATCCCTGCAAGGCTGATCAGCCCCAAGGCCCCCATCGGCGCGGTCTTGATCGCCCAGACAGCCCCGTCCCAGCGCGCAACCCAATGCGCGACATATAAAATCCAAGCCGACCCGCGTTCCATCGCCCACAGCGGCAGACCGGCCAGCCCCAAAGGCCCCAACAGCGCGGCCATAGCCCCCGCGGGCATCACCACCGCCCCCATCACCGGCACGGTCAGCAGATTGGCGATCAACCCATAGGCGGCATAGCGGTTGAAATGCGCCGCCGCATAGGGCGCGGTGGCGATCCCGCCGATCACGCTCGACAGCAGCAGCGTCGCAATCGGCATCATGCCCCATGACAGGCGCTGGCGCAGATGGGCCTGCTCGGCCAGCCGAAAGCCCGCGATCAGCGCGATAGTGGCGGCAAATGACATCTGGAATCCGGCGTCGAGCAGGCTTTCGGGGCGCCCCGCCAACAAGGCCACCCCCGCAAGCGCAACCGACCTTAGGCTAAGGGCCTTGCGATCCAGCAGCACCGCGCCCAGCACGACGCAGACCATGATGAAGGCGCGTTCGGTCGCCACATTGGCGCCCGACAAAGCCAGATAGAACCCCGCCACCAGCAAGGAGCAAACCGCCGCCACCTTCTTGGTATTCACCCGCAAGGCCAACCATGGCCACAACGCCAAACCATAGCGGATCATCCCGAAGACGAAGGCGATCAGAAAGGCCAGATTCATCCCCGAAATCGCCAGCAAATGCGCAAGCGAGCTGTCGCGCAGATCCTGCACCGTGTCTTGCGTGATCGCCGATCTGTCGCCGGTCATCGCCCCCGTCGCATAGGCCCCCGCCTGCGAGGGCATCCGCGCCAGCATGGCCGATGACAGATAGCTGCGCATCCGGTTGACAAGCTGATCGTAAGGCTTTGATGTTTCCCACAATACCAAGGGGCTAGAGGCGTAGCCCACCGCCCCCAATCCGTCGAAAAAGGCCGATCTGCGGAAGTCGAAGCCATCGGGTTCGCTCGGGCCGGATGGCGGGCCAAGGCGGGCGCTGATCATCACCCTCTCGCCCGGTTGCGGCATATGGCCTAGGTCTTTGCCACGCAAGGTAATCCGCAAGGTCTTGGGCAGCATGTCGGGGGCGACGCGGTCCAGCCATGGCTGATCCAAGGTGATGCGCAAGGCGTCGCTTTGGCTGCGATCAATGGCGATCACGCGGCCCGTCACCGGCCCGTAATAGCCGTGTTCCAGCACGGGCGCCTCCACCACCCACAGCCGTAGCCCGCAGGCCAATATCCCTGCGGCGATCCACGCCCAAGGCAGAAGCACCAGATACAGCTTTTCCGGCAACCAGATCCGCGTGACAATGGTTAGAGCCACAAGCAGCCCGCAACCCCAATAGACCCCGAGCGGCGGCTCGCTCGGCCAGGAAAACCAACCGCCGATCCCGACCGCCATTGCCACCGGAGCCCATAGGAGCAACCGCCCGCGTTCGGCCAAAACCGTCTGGAATGCCGCATCGGCCCATCGTGCAAGGCCCGCCACCTTGTTTCCCGTCCCTTCCCGCCCTAAAACGCCAACAAACGCATATAGAATGGCACCCGCGTGGTTAATGCGGGGTTAACGCTCGAAAGGCCGTCGCAATGACTGAAATCGTCACCCGCTTTGCCCCCTCGCCCACCGGCTATCTGCATATCGGCGGCGCGCGGACGGCTCTGTTCAACTGGCTGTTTGCGCGGGGTCGCGGCGGCAAGTTCCTGCTGCGTATCGAAGATACCGACCGTGAACGCTCGACCCCCGAAGCGACCGAAGCGATCCTGACCGGCCTGAAATGGCTGGGACTGGACTGGGACGGCGAGGTGGTTAGCCAATTCGCACGCAAAGACCGCCATGCCGAGGTCGCCCATGAGATGATCGCGCGCGGCACGGCCTATAAGTGTTTCTCGACGCAGGAAGAAATCGAAGCCTTCCGTGAAGCGGAAAAGGCGGCTGGCGTCAGCTATCCGGTGTTCCAAAGCCCGTGGCGCGATGCCGATCCCGCGACCTATCCCGACGCGCCCTATGTCGTGCGCATGAAAGCCCCGCGCGAGGGCGAGACGGTGATTGACGACCAGGTGCAGAACAAGGTCGTGATCAAGAACGAAAATCTGGACGATATGATCGTGCTGCGTTCGGATGGCACGCCCACCTATATGCTGGCCGTGGTGGTCGACGATCATGATATGGGCGTCACCCATGTGATCCGTGGCGACGACCATCTGAACAATGCGGCGCGTCAGCAAATGGTATATGATGCAATGGGTTGGACCATTCCGGTCTGGGCGCATATCCCGCTGATCCATGGCCCCGACGGCAAGAAGCTGTCGAAACGCCATGGCGCGACCGCGGTGGGCGATTACCAGCTGCAGGGCTATCCGGCGGCGGGGATGCGCAATTATCTGACCCGTCTGGGCTGGGCCAAGGGGGATGCGGAAACCTTCACCACCGCGGAAGCCTTAGAGATGTTCGGTCTGGAGGGAATCGGTCGCTCGCCGGCGCGTCTGGACTTCAAGAAACTGGAATCGACCTGCGGCTGGCATATCGCCCGCACCGATGACGCCGAACTTCTGCCTGAAATTGAGGCATTCCTGCAAGCGACCGGCAAAGCTCCGCTGACGGATATCCAACGCGAGCGCCTGTCCAAGGGCATGTATTGCGTGAAGGATCGCGCAAAAACCTTCGGCGAATTGCTGGAAAAAGCACAGTTTGCGCTCGCAGTCCGTCCGGTGGAAGTCGATGAGAAAGCTGCAAATTCGCTCGATCCAGTATCCCGTGGTATACTGAATGAATTGACGCAGGGTTTGGCAAATGTTAGCTGGACCAAAGAAACGCTTGAGCCAATCTTGAACGATGTAGCGACTGCGCATGGCATTGGGTTCGGGAAGCTTGCAGCGCCTCTGCGTGCGGCATTGGCCGGCCGCAGTGCCACGCCTAGCGTCTTCGACATGATGCTTGTCATCGGTCAGGACGAGACGATTTCGCGGCTAAAGGACGCCGCGGCCTGATCGGCCTAAGGCTGATCGGCCCAGTCCCTTGGCCAAACGCCGGAATTCCCCTCCCGGATACAACCGGGAGGGAGCCACTGAGGGATTGAGAGATGGCTGAATCTAAGAAGACCGCGACGCTGACCCTGGACGGCAAGACTTTTGACTTGCCCGTATTGTCGCCGACCGTAGGCCCTGATGTTATCGACATCGGCAAGCTGTATGGCGCCGCGAATGTCTTCACTTTCGACCCTGGCTTCACCTCTACTGCGGCTTGCGAAAGCGCGATCACCTATATCGACGGCGATCTGGGCGAACTGCTGCACCGCGGCTATCCGATCGAGCAGCTGGCACAACAGTCGCATTTCCTGGAGCTTTGCTTCTTGCTGCTTTACGGCGAGCTGCCGGATGCGGCAAAGATGGCAGACTTCCAAGAGCGTGTGACCCGTCACACCATGCTGCACGAACAGATGCACCAGTTCTTCCGCGGCTTCCGTCGCGATGCGCATCCGATGGCGACGATGGTCGGCGTTGTGGGGGCCCTGTCAGCCTTCTATCACGACAGCTTGGACATCACCGACGAATGGCACCGTGAAGTTTCGGCAATCCGCATGATCGCGAAACTGCCGACCATCGCCGCGATGGCCTATAAATATTCGATCGGCCAGCCCTTCGTCTATCCGAAGAACACGCTCAGCTATGCGGGCAACTTCCTGCATATGTGTTTCGCGGTTCCGGCTGAAGATTACGTGGTTGATCCGGTTCTGGAAAAAGCCATGGACCGCATCATGATGCTCCATGCCGACCACGAGCAGAACGCATCCACCTCGACCGTGCGTCTGGCAGGGTCGTCGGGCGCCAACCCGTTTGCTTGCGTGGCCGCGGGCATCGCTTGCCTTTGGGGTCCGGCCCATGGCGGCGCGAACCAAGCCTGCTTGGAAATGCTGCGTGAAATCGGCTCGGTTGATCGCATTCCGGAATTCATCGCCCGTGCGAAAGACAAGAACGATCCCTTCCGCCTGATGGGCTTCGGTCACCGCGTCTACAAGAACTTCGACCCGCGCGCCAAGGTCATGAAGGAATCGGCGGACGAAGTGCTGGCCTTGATGGGCATCCACGACAACCCGACCCTGCAAGTCGCCAAAGAACTGGAACGCATCGCGCTTGAGGATGATTATTTCATCTCCAAGAAGCTGTATCCGAACGTCGACTTCTATTCGGGCATCATTCTGGAAGCGATGGGCTTCCCGACCTCGATGTTCACCCCGATCTTCGCGATTTCGCGCACCGTCGGCTGGATCTCGCAATGGAAAGAGATGATCGGCGAGAAGAATCAGAAGATCGGTCGCCCGCGTCAGTTGTATGTCGGCGCGACCCGCCGCGACTATACTCCGCTGAACGAACGCTAATTCCGCCTAAAATACTCAATAATTCCAAAGGCCACCCCTCGGGGTGGCCTTTTTCTGAACAAAATCAGCATTTGCAGGCTTTCCCCGTAGGGAAGTTGGTCTATAAGAATTTAAATTCAGACCAAAAGAGTCGGACAATGCGCTTTACAAAATCCTCATGCCTCACCGCTGCTCTGGCCGGTCTGATGCTCACCGCCGCACCGCTTTGGCCGCAGAACGCTGCAACCGCGCCCCAGATCGCCCAGATCGAAGCACCAAGCCTGCAGCAAACGGCCCCCGCCGCCGTCGACACTTTGCCGACCCTGCCCGATGCTGAGGCGGCACCGCAAGCGCCCGCGGCCAACGCCCCGACGGTGGCGCTGCCAAACGATGTGGTCAGCTTGGATCAAACTGCCCCGCGCGCCGATCAAGGTGGGCTGCAAGCGCCTGCGGGCACGCCGCAAATCGCTTCGGGCATGCCGCATGACCTGTCGCCGATGGGCATGTATATGGCCGCCGATATCGTCGTCAAAGCGGTGATGCTGGGCCTGTTGTTCGGCACTTTCGTGACGCTGACCATTCTGGTCTATAAATTCGTCGAAGTGGCCTTGGCCAAACGCGCGGTTCGCAATGCGTTGAAGGTGCTGCGCAAGTCGCAAAGCCTGAAGCAGGCCGCCGACGCTTTGACCCGTAAGTCCGATCCTGCGGCCTTCATGACCCGCGCGGCGCTGGACGAATACCACCGTTCGGCGGATGCGCTGGATGTGGCGGGCAATGACGGCCTGAAGGAACGCACCCGTTCGATCGTCGAACGCACCGAGGCGCAAGCGGGCCGCAAATTGGCGCTTGGCACCGGTGTGCTGGCGACCATCGGCTCGACCGCGCCTTTCGTCGGCCTGTTCGGCACGGTTTGGGGGATCATGAATTCCTTCATCGGCATTGCCCAGACCCAGACCACCAACTTGGCGGTCGTCGCTCCGGGCATTGCGGAAGCGCTGCTGGCGACCGCCATCGGTCTGGTTGCCGCAATTCCCGCCGTGATCGTCTACAACCACTTCGCGCGCCAGATCCAAGGCTATCGACAGCTGCTGTCCGATGCAGGTGCGGGCATCGAACGGCTGATGAGCCGTGACTTGGACTTTCGCAAAGTCCAACAGGCATAAGGAATTCACCCATGGCTGGCGGTATCAAGGAAAGCGGCGGCGATCTCGATGAGAACCACGAGATCAACGTCACCCCCTTCATCGATGTGATGCTGGTTCTGCTGATCATCTTCATGGTGGCCGCGCCTTTGGCCACCGTGGATGTGCCGGTCGATCTGCCATCGTCGAATTCCACCCAGATGCAGAAACCCGACAAGCCGATCTATCTGACCGTGCAGCGCGACATGACCGTATCGGTCGATCAGGACGCGGTGGCGCGCGACGCTTTGGGCGCGGCTTTGGATGCAAAGACCACCGGCGACCGCGAACAGCGCATCTTCCTGCGCGCCGATGAAGCCGTGCCTTATGGCGAGCTGATGGTGGTGATGAACCTGCTGCGGCAGGCGGGCTATCTGAAAGTGGCGCTGGTCGGGCTTGAAACCGTGGGGGCTGCGGCACCTGCCGCCGGATCCGCGCCATGAGCGATTGGGGCGCGCATCTGGGACGCGGACGCAAGATCGCGGAAACCGCCGCTTGGGTCGGCGCGGGCAGTGCCGTGGCGGTGTTCATCGCCGCATCCGCCGCCTTGGCCACATGGCTTGATCGCCGCGAAGGTGACGGCATGGCCCAAACCATCATGATCGACCTGCCGCCGATCGACGCGGTGGCCGATGCGCCCGCAGCCCAGCCCGAAGCATCGACCGAGACTCCGGAAAACACCGACGCGCCCGATACCGACGCACCACCGGAAGAACCGCAGGATCTGGCCGAAGATCTGCCCGAACCGGACCAGCCCGACCTGCCGCAGCCCGAAGACATGGCCGAAGCGCTGCCCGACACCACGCCGCCGCCCCCGCCGCCCGAGCCGGAACCCGAACCGGTCAAGCCGCCGGAAGTGGCGCTGCCCCAACCCAAGCCCAAGCCTGCGGACGTCAAAGAGGCGAAAAAGCCCAAGGCCGAAAAGCCTGCCCCTGATAAGCCGCGCGAAGAGAAGCCGCGTGAGCCCAAGGGCCGCAAGTCCGAAGCATCGCAAGCTTCATCGGCAGCGGGTGGTGCGGCGGCAGGATCGGCCAGCCCCAGCCAGATGGCCAAATGGAAATCCCGCGTCCAGCAGGTGCTGGCGAAACACATGCGCCGCAAAAGCTATGGCTATCGGGGCAATGTGACGCTGGTGATCCACACGGCTGCATCGGGTCAGATCACGCGGGTCGAACTGTCCAGCAGCACCGGAAATGCTGCCGCGGATGCCGCCTTGCGTGACCAAGCGGCCCGCGCCAAGCTGCCCCCGTCACCCCGTAGTGCGGCCGAAGTGCTGACCCTGCCCATCAGCTTGCGCTGATCGCCTGCGCGCCAGAACCGCAGCCTTTCACGGCTGCGGCATAGGCGGCACGACACCGCCGCCGGAATGGGTGTCGATCATCCCGCCCAGAGCGGGAAGCGGCAGTGCAGTCGCGTGCAATTCTTCGGTCGGATCGCTGCAAATCTTGCGTTTTTGGCGAAGAAGAAACAGCTTGCCCCAGCCGTGCCATGACCCGACCGCAGGGCTGGTCGGATCGCAGGGATAGTCGCGCGCCCATCCCTGCGGCAGTTGCAAGCCGCAGGCTTCGGCGCGGCCCATCATCCAGACCAAGGGGATATTCGACAGCCCGCGTGGCCGATCCGCGCGCCCCAGCTGCCCGCCCACATCGGCATGGGCCCCGCGAAACCACACCTGTTCCATCCTGACATGTTCCAAGCTTGGCGCCCGCCACATGACCGGATCGAAGGCCAGCCGCGTTTCATCCAAGGCCAAGGCGTGGAAGGCATTTTGCACGCCTACCCCCAAGGCATGATCCCGAAATTCGACCTCGGGCCGCCGGAGCAGCCATAGCAGCGGTAACCGCATCCCCAAGGCCTTGACCGTATCAAAGACACCGATCATCGCAATCGGGCAGGTCGCATGGCAATGGATGGTGCGAAACCGGTCTATCGCGGCGGCATTGCGCAAAGCATCCGCCGCATCCGCCCCGCTTTCGTCCAGCCGGAACAAAGCGCGGATGTTGCGCGCCGTCGCCTGATCGTGGCGCAGCAGCCCCATCCGGTCGATCACCCCCGCCAGCGCGCGCACCCCGTAAGCGCCGCGCGAATAGCCCAGCAGAAAGATCCGGTCCCCCGGGCGGTATTGACTGGCCAGCCAGCCATAGGCGCGGCGGATCTGGCCTTGGATACCCCGCCCTTCGGCCAAGTCGCGCAGATGCCGCCAGCCCTGCCATTGCAGACCTTCTTCGTAATAGACCCGCCGCCTGACGCCATCCATCGGCTGCGATATCAGCTTAAAGGCCAGCCCCGCATTGCTGATGTGGTCGGGATGCAGGCTGCACAAGGTGCCGTCCAGAATGATCACATGGTCGAACCGCCCGCGCTTTGGCTGCTGGCCCTGCGGATGGCTGGGCAATTGGCCAGAGGTCTGCGCCACAGGTCGTGGCCCGAACAGGGATTTCAGATATGACAGCAGCGACATGGCGGCATCCTTCTATCCCAAAGGGCCCTCGCGGTTCCCCAATAAGGTAAGGCCCCGCCAGAGCGTTTCCAGCGGGGCCTTGCGACCAAATAGCTAAATTTGCCTCTTTCCGCGCCCGAGCCTAGCCCTTCAATACCAAAACGGTCGCCAACCGCAGATCCCCAAAGCCGTTGAAGCGCGAATTGTTGACCAAGGAATACGCGCCCATCGCGTGGATCAACAGGTAATCACCTTCTTGGATATCGACGGGCAAGGCCACCTCGCCGGGCAAGCGGTCGATGGCATCGCTGGTCGGCCCGAAGACCACCCGCGGCGACAGATCGCCTTGGCGCTTTTGGCCTTTGGCATCAAGAACCTCGATCCGGTCGATCACACCGATTTGCGGCAGTTCGGCCATCGCGCCATAGGTGCCGTCGTTCAGGAAGACATGACCGCCATCACGCACCGCCTTGACCTGAGCCGCCAAGGAAAACGCATCGCCACACAGACCACGCCCCGGCTCGCACAGCAGTTGCGGGCAATTGGCGCCGAAAGCGCGGGTCGTGGCGGCGTCGATCACCGCGAAAATATCGGCCAAGGCGGGGATCACACCGCTCAGACGGTGGTTGGGGAAGCCGCCGCCCACATTCAGCCGCGCGATGGTGACACCTGCAGCTTCCGATATCTTGGCGGCTTCCAAGATATACACCTCCCAAGCGGCGGGATCGGTGCATTGGCTGCCTGCGTGGAAAGTCAGGGACGCGGTGCAACCGGCAGAGGCCACCTGCCCCAGCAGCTTGGCTGCCGCTTCGCTGGTCGCGCCGAATTTCGCGCCGAAATTATAGGCGGCCCCCGCGACCGGCAGCTTGAAGCGCACGGCGATTTCGATGGTTTCAGCCGCGATGCCCGCAGCCTGTACCATATCGACCAGCTTGGCCAGTTCGGTTTCGCTATCGACCGCGAAAGAGACCACGCCTTGCGCCAAGGCATGCTCGATCTCGTGGCGGGCGCGCACGGGGTTGTTGTAATGGATCACCGCGCCGGGCAGAATCCGGCGGATCAGGTCGATCTCGAAGGGCGAGCCGCAGGTATAGCCGCGCAGACCGGCCGCGGCCAAATTCTCGATCACCTCGTCGGTCGGATTGGCCTTGACCGCATAGGTCACCTGCCCCGGAAAGCCGTCGATGAACCGCCGCGCCATCGCCTGCACCATGGGCGGCGCGAAGAACATCACGGGGTCCACGGGCGCACGGGTGCGCAGATATTCGCTCGGTTTCGACCAGATCGTTTTGGACAGTCCCATCGGCTATTCCTTCTGCCAACAAGACGCAGAGCCCTTTGCCGTCGCGGACCGGATCGGGGCCTGCGGGCTGGGGCACCAGCGTGGTTTCGAAAACCAGGCCAGGTGCGTATGAGCCGCCCTTTTCCTGCAATTTGGAAGGGGCATATGGGTCAGAATTCTTGCAAAGGAAACCATAAAATTGTAGTGAATGGTGGTTAATTTGACGACAGCTATGGTTAAATCGCTTGGATGACTTGGATCGCAGCATCATCACCATCCTCAAGACCGATGCGCGGATGTCGCTGTCGACTTTGGCCCGCAAGGTGAAGATCGCGCGATCCACCCTTCAGGCACGGATTGAGCGGTTGGAATCCAGCGGGATCATCGCCGGATATACGATAACTCTGGGCAAAGGGGCAGACCCCAATCCCCTGCGCGCCAGCCTGTTGATCAGCATCGATCCCCGCGCCCAAGGCAGCGTGTTGCAAAAGCTGAAGTCGATCCCGCAGATCGAGAAAGTCTTCACCACATCGGGTAGGATCGACCTGCTGGTGCAGCTTGCCTGCCCCGATACCCAGTCCTTGGATCACGTGCTGGACCAGATCGATGCGACACCGGGGATTCGGTCCTCCGAAAGCCTGATCCACCTCAGCACGCGGCTGGACCGCATCCAATAGCACGCCCAGCCGTTTTGGCCCTTGCGGCAAGGCCATATCCCGCTAGCTTCATCCCTGCGCCTTGCGGTGATTGCCAGCGCCCTCTTGGCCTTTGCGCATGGATTCGTTAAGCCAAGCCCAAGCCGAAAAGGAATGACCCATGCCGATGGAAAAGAATTTCAACGCCGCCGAGGCTGAAGCCCGCATCTCGAAATTGTGGCTCGATGAAAAGGTCGGTCGTGCCGGAGCGAATGCTAAGCCCGGCAAGCCCGCCTTCTCCATCATGATCCCGCCGCCGAATGTCACCGGCAGCTTGCACATGGGCCATGCGTTCAACAATACCCTGCAAGACATCCTGACCCGTTGGAACCGGATGCAGGGTCTGGACGTGTTGTGGCAGCCAGGCACCGACCATGCGGGCATCGCGACCCAGATGGTCACCGAACGCGAAATGGCCAAGAATGGCGAACCCACCCGCCGCGAGATGGGCCGCGAAGCCTTCTTGGGTCGCGTCTGGGACCAGAAGCGCAAATCGCGCGGCACCATCATTGGCCAGCTGCAGCGTCTGGGTGCATCTTGCGATTGGGACCGCGAAGCCTTCACCATGTCGGGCGCGCCCGGTGCGCCAGAAGGCGAAAACGGCAATTTCCATGATGCCGTGATCAAGGTCTTCGTCGAAATGCACCGCAAGGGCCTGATCTATCGCGGCAAGCGTCTGGTCAACTGGGACCCCCATTTCGAAACCGCGATTTCCGATCTGGAAGTCGAGAATGTCGAAGTGGCCGGTTACATGTGGCACTTCAAATACCGTCTCGCGAATAATGAGACCTTCGAATATGTCGAGAAGGACGAAGACGGCAACGTCATCCTGCGCGAGACCCGCGATTACATTTCCATCGCCACCACCCGTCCGGAAACCGTGCTGGGTGACGGCGCGATTGCGGTGAACCCTGATGACACGCGTTATGCAGCGATCATCGGCAAGATGGTGCATGTGCCGCTGTGTGATCGTCTGATCCCGATCATCGCCGATGAATATCCCGATCCGACCTTCGGATCGGGTGCGGTGAAGATCACCGGCGCGCATGATTTCAACGACTACCAAGTCGCCAAACGCGCTGGCCTGCCGCTGTTCCGCGTGCTGGATATGCAGGGCAAGATGCGTGCCGATGGTGCGCCCTATGCCGAATGCGTGGCGCGCGCGCGAGAGATCACCGCAGGCGATACGACCGACGAGATGGAAGTCGACAGCCTGAATCTGGTGCCGGAAAAATACCGTGGTCTGGACCGCTTCGAGGCGCGCAAGGCCATTGTGACTGACATTAATGCCATCGGTCTGGCCGTCACCGTGTTGAACAAGGTGATCGATCCGGAAACCGGTTCGGAACATCTGACCCGCGAGCCGGTGGTTGAAGCCAAGAAGATCATGCAGCCCTTCGGCGACCGTTCGAAAGTGGTCATCGAGCCGATGCTGACCGACCAATGGTTCGTCGACACCTCAAAGATCGTGGAACCGGCTCTGGAAGCCGTCCGCACCGGCAAGACCAAGATCATTCCGGAATCGGGCGAGCGCACCTATTACCACTGGCTGGAAAACATCGAGCCTTGGACCATCTCACGTCAGCTGTGGTGGGGCCACCAGATCCCCGTCTGGTATGGCCTGTCGATCGATGCGGCGGACTTCCAAGATGACGAAGGCGATGATGCCTTGGATCAGGTGGAAATCCTGCGCATCCTTGGCGACGGCGGCTATGTCCAACGCGAGGCGCGCCATTATTGCGCGGCCAATTTCGACGCCGTGTCGTCGAACTTCCGCGATGATCTGGCAGCCCTGCCGCATCCGCTGAATACCGCGCGCGTGGTGGAAGTCGCAGACCGTCATGCGGCGGTCGAGATGCTGGCGAAATCTTTGGCGGATTACACCGTCAGCCAAGATCCGACCCATCTGGTCTATCCGGTCTGGCGTGATGCCGACGTGCTGGACACTTGGTTCTCGTCGGGCCTGTGGCCGATCGGCACCTTGGGCTGGCCGGAGCAGACGCCGGAACTGGCGCGCTACTTCCCGACCTCCGTGCTGATCACCGGCGCGGATATCCTGTTCTTCTGGGTTGCCCGCATGATGATGATGCAGCTGGCCGTGGTCGAGGATATCCCCTTCCACACCGTCTATCTGCATGGTCTGGTGCGCGACGCCAAAGGCAAGAAGATGTCCAAATCCTTGGGCAATGTCATCGATCCGCTGGAAATCATCGACGAATACGGCGCGGATGCTTTGCGCTTCTCGAATGCGGCGATGGCCTCCTTGGGCGGGGTGTTGAAACTGGATACCGCGCGGATCGCGGGCTATCGCAACTTCGGCACCAAGCTGTGGAATGCCTGCCGCTTTGCCGAGATGAACGGCGTTTGGGAAGGCCATGCAACGCAAGCGCAAGCCCCCGTGGCCACCGCGACCGCGAACCGCTGGATCATCGGTGAAACCGCGCGGGCCGTGGCGGAAGTGAACGAGGCTTTGGCCGATTACCGCTTCGATCAGGCGGCGGATACGCTGTATAAATTCGTCTGGGGCAAGGTTTGCGACTGGTATGTCGAATTCGCCAAGCCTTTGTTCGATGGCGCGCAAGCGGCAGAAACCCGCGCCACCATGGCATGGGTTTTGGATCAGTCGATGATCCTGCTGCATCCCTTCATGCCATTCATCACCGAAGAGCTGTGGGCGACCACGGGCAGCCGTGCCAAGCTGCTGGTCCATACCGATTGGCCGGAACTGTCGGGCGATCTGATCGATGCGCCGTCGATGGATGAGATGACCTGGGTCACCGGTGTGATCGACGGCATCCGTTCGGCCCGCGCGCAGGTGCGTGTACCGGTCGGCCTGAAGCTGGATATCGTGGCCACCGCGATGGATGGTGCTGCCGAGGGCGCCTGGGCGCGCAACGAGGTGCTGATAAAGCGCTTGGCGCGTATCGAGAGCCTGAGCAAGGCGGATGTAGCCCCCAAAGGGTCGATCACCATTGCGGCGGAAGGCGCCTCCTTCGCGATCCCGCTGGAAGGCGTGATCGATATTGCCGAGGAAAAAGCCCGTCTACAGAAGTCTTTGGACAAGCTGGCCAAGGAAATCGGTGGTCTGAAAGGCCGTTTGAACAACCCGAACTTCGCCGCATCCGCTCCGGAAGAGGTGGTTGAAGAGGCCAAGGCCAATCTGGAGGCGCGCGAGGATGAGGCGGCCAAGCTGAAGGAAGCCTTCGACCGTCTGGCCGAAATCGGCTGAGGCTGTTAATCGCTGGTCAGGGCCTGCCGATGGCAGGTCTTACTCCCGCCGGAGGATGCCTCCGGCGGGAGTATTTTTGAAAGTTGCAAAGCCGCGCGGATTCGGCTTGAGGTGGCGGCGTGGATGGGGTTCCTTAGGGGCATCATGACACAACGCTTCCTTACCCCGCTCGCCGCCCGTTTGCCCGCAACTGTGCCCTTTACCGGCCCCGAAACCCTAGAACGCCAACGCGGCGCGGTCTTTGACGCGCGGCTGGGGGCCAATGAATCGGGATTCGGTCCCTCGCCCTTGGCGCTGGAGGCGATGCGCAGGGCGCTTGGCAGCACATGGATGTATGCCGATCCCGAAAGCCATGATCTGAAGGCGGCTTTGGCCTTGCATCACGGGATTGCCGCGGATCATTTTGTGATCGGCGGCGGTATTGACGAGCTGCTGGGGCAGATTTGCCGCTTGACCCTGTCCGAGGGGGACGCGGTGGTCACCAGTCTGGGCGGTTATCCGACCTTCAATTTCCATGTCACCGGCTATGGCGGGGTGTTGCATGGCGTACCCTATCGCGGCGATTTCGAGGATATCGAGGGCCTGCTGGCCATGACGCAACGGATCAGGCCGAAGCTGGTCTATCTGGCCAATCCGGACAATCCGATGGGCAGCCATCTGCAGGGCCATGAGATCGAGGCAATGATCGCCGGTTTGCCGCCTGAAAGCCTGTTGATCTTGGACGAGGCCTATTGCGATCTGGCGCCTGCAAATGCGCTACCGCAGGTGGCAGCGGATCATCCGCAAGTGATCCGGATGCGGACATTTTCCAAGGGCTATGGCCTGGCGGGGGCGCGGGTCGGCTATGCGATCTGTCATCCCGATCTGGCGCGCGTTTTCGACCGCATCCGCAATCACTTCGGCTTGAGTCGCGTCAGCCAAATCGGCGCTTTGGCGGCGCTGCGCGATCAGGACTATTTGACGGAGGTGAAGGGCAAGGTCGCGGCGGCGCGGGTCCGGATGGGGCGGATTGCCGAAGACTGCGGGTTGCGCGCTTTGCCATCGGCGACCAATTTCGTCACGGTCGATTGCGGCAAGGATGGCGATTTCGCCCGCGCGGTGTTGCGCGAATGCCTTACGCGGGGGCTATTCATCCGGATGCCGGGGATCGCGCCGCATGACCGCTGCATCCGCGTCAGTCTGGGGCCCGAGGCGGCGATGGATGTGGTGGCCGAGATGCTGCCGCAGGCTTTGGCGGCAGCACGGGTTTAACCAGATGGGCGCTCAGACCTCGGCCGCGGGGCCGAGGGAGGGCGCGCCGGAGGTTTCCACGATCTGCGGGCTGCGCAGTTGCGGCCCCGATTGCGCCAGCGGGCGGCGGAAGACCAGCAGGTTGAGTTCGGTGGTTTTGGTGCCCGTCAGCCCCGCACGTTCATCGCAAGGCAAGTGGTCGGCGCGGACATAATCCCAGCCTTCCGCGCCCAAGGTGTTCATCAATTGGGTCAGGGCCAAAGCGAAGCGGTCTTCGGTGGATTTGACGCCACGGGCCTTTTCCCCCCGACGCGGAGCCGGAACGACTTTGAATTCATAACGTTGCATGGTCAGGGACTACTCCGCTTCGCCTATTGATCATTTCCCAACTTAGCGCGCGATGGCGGAGTGTCTAGCGCCGTTGCGACCGGATGAAGTCGATCTGGCGTGGTAAAAGCGCGCGCAGGGCGGCGGCTTCGTGGACGGTGTCCTTGTCCAAGGCACTGGCTTCGAATTCGTCGAGCTGGGCGCGGGCGATCAGCGCATGGGACGCGGCATCTTCGCACAAAGGATGGCAGGCCAAGGCCACGCCGTGACGGATCAGGGCCAGCAAGGCGGTCATCCGTTGGCCATCCGATTGCGCCGCCGCATAGGCTTGGCGATGCGCGCCGAGCTGGCGGTGCAATTGGCGCAGCACAAGATCGCTCAGCGGTGCTTCATCGGGCAGCGGGCCCCAAGCATCGCCATAGGCCATCAGCAGATCGAACGAGGCCTGCGGCCCCTGCCGACGGATCTGGTCTTGCAGCCGGGCGACGGCGCGGGCGCGGTATTGCAGGCCTTCGGTGCCGCGATGCAGTTCGGCCATCCGACGCAAAGCGCGCGACAGCATCACACCCGAAACCACATCCGATGCCGGACGGCGCGACAGGGCCGCGATCACGCGGCGCAGCGGTGCGAGACAGGCCGGTGCGGGCAGGTTCATCCCATGCTGCAGATCACGTTCGATCTGATCACGCTGGGTCGAGCTGAGCGGGGCAAGCTTGCCCAGCCACAGCCAAAGCATGTCCAATCCGCTACCGATAATGACGCCGCCATTCATCCAAAGCCCTCCGGCAAGACGCGCTCTTGCCACTGCTTCAGGATGAAAAATGTCTGATGCAAGCGCAAGTCCCTGCCGCCTGTGCAGGGCCATAATGTCTTAACTCAGCGTAAATTTGCCTAAGAAGCCCAACCGAACCTTGGGTCAAATGCTGCTTTTCTGGGCGGTATTGCGGAAAACCACAACTATTGGGACTGATTTCGGCGTGTTACCTCACGCCTCGTCAGAGCCGTCTACGGGAAGTCATCCCTTCGTCGGCCACAGACTTCGGAGGGAAAACACATGCAGATCGACATCGACACCGCACCAGCGGCCCGCGTTCCGTTCTATCGCCAGCTTTATGCGCAGGTGCTGTTCGCCATCACGGCGGGTATCCTGCTTGGCCATTTCTGGCCCGATTTCGGCGCGCAACTGAAACCGCTGGGCGATGCCTTCGTCAAGCTGGTGAAGATGATCATCGCGCCGGTGATCTTCCTGACCGTGGCCACCGGTATTGCCGGCATGTCGGATATGAAGAAGGTCGGCCGCGTCGCGGGCAAGGCGATGATCTACTTCCTGACCTTCTCGACCTTGGCTTTGGTCGTGGGCCTGATCGTGGCCAATGTGCTGCGTCCGGGTGCGGGGATGCATATCGATCCGGCAAGCTTGGATGCGGCAGCGGTTGCGCAATACAGCGCCAAAGCGCATGACAGCACCATCACCGCCTTCCTGCTGGATATCATTCCGAACACCTTCGTCAGCGCATTTTCCGAAGGCAATATCCTGCAAGTGCTGTTCATCGCGATCCTGCTCGGCGTTTCGCTGGCGATGATCGGTGACCGTGGCGCGCCGGTCCTGAACTTCATGCATGCTTTGACCGCGCCGATCTTCAAGCTGGTGGCGATCCTGATGAAAGCGGCTCCGATCGGCGCTTTCGGCGCGATGGCTTTCACCATCGGCAAATACGGCATCGGTTCGGTGATCAATCTGGCGCTGCTGGTGGGCGGCTTCTATTTGACCGCGCTGCTGTTCGTGGTGGTGGTTCTGGGCGCCGTCGGCAAATACAACGGCTTCTCGATCTTCGCCTTGGCGCGTTACCTGAAAGAGGAACTGCTGCTGGTTCTGGGCACCTCGTCTTCGGAAGCGGCTTTGCCGAACCTGTTGCAGAAGATGGAAAAAGCCGGCGCATCGCGTTCGGTGGTGGGTCTGGTTGTGCCGACCGGTTACAGCTTCAACCTTGACGGCACCAATATCTACATGACCATGGCGGCGCTGTTCATCGCGCAAGCCACCGATATCGACCTGACCATCGGCCAACAATTGCTGCTGCTGGCTGTGGCGATGCTGTCGTCGAAAGGTGCCGCGGGCATCACCGGTGCGGGCTTCATCACTTTGGCCGCGACTTTGTCGGTGGTGCCGACCATTCCGGTCGCGGGCATGGCGCTGATCTTGGGGGTGGACCGCTTCATGTCGGAAGTCCGCGCGCTGACCAACTTCTTCGGCAATGCGGTGGCAACCTTGGTTGTGGCCCGTTGGGAAGGCGAGCTGGACGTCGAGAAGATGAATGCGGCGCTGAACGGCACCGCGATGCCGGTCGATGCGCCCAAGGCAAAGGCGCCGCAGGGCGAGATGATCGCGGCTGAATAAGCTTAGCGGACAGCGGATGCCAAAGGGGGCCTGAGGGC
>DALYSR010000040.1:0-24699 GCA_031991825.1 Paracoccaceae bacterium | reverse complement strand
TTTCGGAAAAGGCGATATAGGTATCGAAATCGGCATTCGACAGCGGCGCATAGGCCAAGGTCAAATAGGGATAGAGCCAGTTTTCGGTCTCGTCCCGAACTTCGTCTTCCTGCGCCCAGACATCGGAAAGCATCTGCTCTTCCGATACTTGGCTTTCGACTCCCCCCGCCTTGGCCATGCCGCGATAGAAAGCGAGATTGGTGTTCATCGCCCCCATCACATTGGATTCGACCAGATCATTCACCTCGGCAAAACGCTGCAAGCGCCCCGCGCGCGGATCGTCGGATTGGCTTAGGGCGTCCCATTGCTGTCTGGCGATCTCCTCATTGGCGGAATCAAGCAGGCTGCGGCGCGCCTCGATCTCCAGTGCGATGACCCGCTTGCCCAGATCAGAACCGTAAAACGCCAAGACATCCGGCAAGACCGCCGCATCCGTCGCCATGGTCTTGACCAAAGCCGCCTTCAGCCGCTTTTCGATCAAAGCCGGATCATAGATGCGCCCCACCACTTTCGACCAGCTGGGGCCGATCGCATCGGGAAAAAGCTCGCCGCGCAGGGTTTCGCCGTAATCCAGACCTTCTTCATGCATCACCGCGATGGTGCCCGCGATATTCAGCACCGCCAGCACCTCATCGATCTGCGCTGGCGTGACGGGGGCCGTCGCCGTGACCGCCTGCACCACGCTGAGTTGGGACGATTCGGCCCGCAGACCCGATATCGGCGCAAGCGCCAAGACCACCGCCAGCCCCAGACCCGCCAGCCATGTTCTGGACCGATAGGCCCGCGGCCCCGTCACAGGCAAAGCCGCAGCAAAGGGATTGGCAGCACGGGGATTGGGCGAAGGAAAAGCGGGAAACAGAACAAACATATGGATCCTGACCGGATAGCAAACAACGTCACGCAAGGCCCGTTGCGCAGGGGGCATTTGCCAAAAGCTAGCCCGCCGCCCCCTGCTTGCCAAGGGAGCAGCGCGCGCAGCCCTGTCAATTCCCCGCGATAACGCATGACAGGGTAAATAAAGCAAAAATCGAAGAATTTTCACGAAATTCGAAATTACCTCTTGCAGCTTCCCTCCGGCCAAATTAGAGACCGCCTCAAGATGACCATGCTTACTCTGGAGAGGTGGCGGAGTGGTCGATCGCGCCGGTCTCGAAAACCGGAGTAGGTGCAAGCCTACCGTGGGTTCGAATCCCACCCTCTCCGCCAGTAAGCCCGATATCAGTTCATGAATGTCGTGCATTGCTGGTCCCCAAGCTTTTCCCGTTTCCCCAACATGTCCTGCAAGCGGCACATCGTGCCGTTTTCGTCGTTTTGACCCCCGCCCTTCCCCCCCGCAAGCTGCTGCAAAATTTGCACAAATTGACGAAGGGTCATCAAAAATACCTCTTGCGGCGGGCAACAATCCTCTGTAGAGACAGCCTCACGATGACCATGTTACTTTTGGAGAGGTGGCGGAGTGGTCGATCGCGCCGGTCTCGAAAACCGGAGTAGGTGCAAGCCTACCGTGGGTTCGAATCCCACCCTCTCCGCCATTACCCCACTGCGGCTGAATGGCAAAATACCCCCCTATGACATCACGATCACTGCTCGCGGAATGCCCGTGACATGCTGTCGATCACCGGCTTGATGATATATTGCGCAAAGCTGCGTTCGTCGGTTTTGATCATGATTTCCACCGGCATCCCCGATTTCAGCCGCAAATGCGGCACCCGTGCCAATTCCGAAGCGGGCAGCGAGCTGCGCACCACATAGACCTCTCGGGTCGCATTGGTCGCATTTTGGGCCACCGCATCGGCGGAAACATAATCCACCCGCCCCTTCAGCACCGGCGTGGTGCGTTGATTCATCCCCACCAGCTTGATCGACGCCTCTTGGCCCACTTGCACCACATCGATATCCGCGCGCTGCACGAAGGTTTCCACCAGCAAGGGCGCATCGGCAGGCAGCAGTTCGGCAATCACCCGCCCCGGTTCGATCACCCCGCCGGGCGTATGATACTGCATCCGGACAACGGTGCCCGATACCGGCGCGCGCAGATCGGTGCGTTCCAAGATCTTCTCGGCTTTGCGCATATTTTCCCGCACGCTTTCAAGTTCCGCTTCCACCGATTGCAATTCGGCCAAGGTCGCCTCGCGGTATTTGTCCCGCGCCGAGCGGATCTGCGCCGAATATTTCTCGTTCATCCGGTCGATTTCTTCGATTTCGGCCTCCATCCGCGCCAATTGTCCGGCGGTGTCCAAAGCGGCCCGCTGCAAGGAGGTAATGGTGTCGCGCGCGGTCAGCCCCCGCGACAGCAGGCTTTCCTTGTCCTGCAATTCGGTCGAAAAGATCGCGCTGATCTTGGTGTAGCTTTCCTTTTGCAGATCATAGCCATGACGACGCGCTTGCAGCGCCGCGATATTGCGCTCGACTTGACCGATATCGTTCAACAGCCCCGCCCGAGACGCCAGAAACGCCGGATGTTGCGCCTGCAAAATAGCGTTGATTTCTTCATCCTCATCCAGCGCCGCCAGATCGGGCGGGAAAACCAGCTTATCCGCTTCGCCCGCCAAGGCCAAAAGCCGCGCCTGAACCGCGCGCAGGCGCACGCTGCGCAGATATAACTCGCGCTTGGTGGCCTGCGCCGCCGTTTCGTCCAACAACAGCAGGATTTGCCCCGCCTCGACCGGATCGCCTTCGCGCACAAGGATTTCCTTGATGATGCCGCCCTCCAGATGCTGCACCATCTGGTTTTGGCCGGTGGCCACAAAGCTGCCCGATGCGATCACCGCCGCCGCCAGCGGCGCGCGGATCGCCCAATAGCCAAAGCCCCCGATGAAGACCGCCATCAAGCCAAATCCCCATAGAGCAATCCGGCTGACACCAAAGGGCACCTCTGCATACCAATCGTTCTGCTGCGCCATGGCCTATGCCTCCGGTTGGGTAGTAATGCTTGCAGCAGCCGGAGCCGCCTGCCCGTTCAGCCGCGCCAAGACCTGATCCCTTTCGCCGAACAAGACGATATTGCCTTGATTGAGCAGCATGATCTTGTCGACCGATTGCAACAACGCGGGCTTTTGGGTGATCACGACCATGGTGATCTTCTCGCGCCGCGCATGGGCCACGGCGCGCGCCAAGGCGCTATCGCCCGCCACATCCAGATTGGAATTCGGCTCGTCCAGCACCAGAAACTTCGGATTGCCAAAGAAAGCGCGGGCCAAGGCGATGCGCTGTTTCTGCCCGCCCGACAAAGGGGCGCCGTCGGCGGCCACCATGGTTTCATAGCCTTGGGGCAGTCCCGCGATCATATCGTGTACATCGGCCAAGACGGCGGCTTGGAATATCTGTTCATCGCTGGCATCCGCGCGCATCCGAGCGATGTTTTCCTTGATCGTGCCGGGGAACAGCTGCACGTCTTGCGGCAGATAGCCGATATTTTCGCCCAGCTGGCGTGGGTCCCAATTGCGCAGATCCATCAGATCCAGCCGCACATTGCCCGATGTCGGCAGGATCGATCCGACCAGCATCTTGCCCAAAGTGGTCTTGCCCGCCCCCGAATTGCCGATCACCGCCAGCGTATCGCCCGCCTGCAGCGAAAACGACAGACCGTTGAGCACCACATTCTTGGTCCCCCCCGGCACGTAAAGCAGCCGCTCCACATCCAGCCGCCCCTGCGGCCGCGGCAGCACCAAACGTTCGAATTGCAGCTTCGATCCCAACAGCAGCCGCCGGATACGGTCATAGGCCGACCGCGACAGCGAAAACACATGCCAACCTTCGATGGCCCCTTCGATGGGCGTCAAGGCGCGGCCCGCGATGATGGAAGAGGCGATCACCATGCCGCCGGTAATCTCGCCCTTCAGCGCCAGATAGGCCCCCCAGCCCAGCATGGCGACCTGCGCCAAAAGCCGCACTGCCCGCGATACCGCGGCCGACAGGATGTTCAAATCCTGCGCCTTGATCTGGCCGATCAGCGATTGCGCGGTGTCGCGCCCCCAGATGCCCACCGCTTCGGGGATCATCGCCATGGCATTGATCACCTGCGAATTGCGCGACATCGATTCCAGATGCAGGTTCGCGCGGGACTGGGCGGCGGTCGCCACCGCGAAGGGGCCTTTGGTGATATGTTGGTTCACATAGGCCACCACCGCCAAAGCCAGCGCCGTCACCAACACGATCCAGCCCAGATCGGGATGCACCCAGAAGATCATCATGATGAACAAGGGCGCGAAAGGCACGTCCAGAAAGGCAAGCAAGGTCCCCGACACCATGAAGCTGCGCAGCTGCTGCAAATCGCCAAGCGTCTGATATTCCTTGCCCGACCCGCCAAGGGACGCATGGGCTGCCGCCGACAGGATCGGCGCGCCCAAGCGCACGACCATCGCCACGGCAGATCGCATCAGGATGAAACGGCGCACCGCATCCAAAGCGGATTGCAAAACCACCGCGCCCACGATCACGATGCTCAGCATCACCAGCGTATCAATCGAGCGGCTGGTCAATACGCGGTCGGAAATCTGGAACAGATAGATCGGGATCGCAAGGATCAGCAGGTTGGTGGCGAATGTCATCACCATCACCAACAGCAGGTTCAGCGATATCTCGCGTTGGCCGGACCGCAGCAGGCGCTGGAAATCCTCGGGCGCGCTGCGGTGGTGGAACCGGCTGCCGCCATCGTCGCCCCCCGATCCGCCGCGACCGGCCTGCCCGCCGCCTGCGGCCCCCGCCCCGTCCCCCGATCTGCGGATCGGGCCGGTGGTGCCTTCGATGGTCGCGCCCATGCCTTCGGCCTTCACCTCAGGGGCTAGGGGCGCTTCCGCCTGCGGCTCGATCTTGGGTTCGATTTTGGGTTCGATCTTCGGTTGGGCCTGGGGGGCGGTCCTTGGCTCGGGCGCAGGGGTCGCATCCGCTATGTCTTGCGCGATTGGCCCGATCCGGTTGACCAGCAACAAGCGCGGCAAAGAGGATCGCGTCGCAAAGGGATCAGGCTGACCCGCCTTGATGTCTCGCGGTTTGGGAACAGCGGCATGCGACACGATGGGCACCTCCTGCCAAACGGGGTTGGCTTAACTCAACAGGCTATGCAGGCCTTCGGCCGTCGGCACGGGGGGTTGCGCCCAAGCCGGAGCGTCGGATGCATCCGCCAAATCACCGTCCACCGGATCGGCGATCAGGAAAGCCACCGCCGCAGGGGCAAGATCGCCCAAGGACGACGGCAGCGCATCCAAAGCCAGTTTCACCCCGCTTGGCGGTGCTGCCTGATCCATAAGACCCGCCTGATAGATCACCGCATCGCTATAGGTTTGGCCCGCCACCATGATCTGGCTGTCGACCCCAAGATCGACGATTGCAGCGGCATTGATCAACAGGTTCGCCCCCGTTTCAACGGTGATCCCCGCCTCGATCATCTGGTCGCGGATCTGGTCTTGCAGCAGCACCAATTGGTCGGAATCGCCCAAATGCGTGGTTTGTTGGATGATATTCTGTTCGATCAGATCGCCGGTGATATACAGCACCGACAATGCCTGATGTCCGGCAAAGACCTGATCTTGCAGCGCCTCCAAGGTCAGGCTACCGCCCGATTGCATGGCGGTCAGATCGGCCTCCATCGCAGCGCTTAAGCCATGGGCCTGATCCAGCGCCGCATGGGCTATGCTGGCCGAGTTGAACAAAAGATTGCCGCCGCCGCTGGTGGTGGCCATCTGCCAGCCGTCCAGATAATCACTGTCATACAGCACCGAAATCTGTTCGATCATATTCAAAGTGATCATATCGCCGCCGATGATGATCAGATCGTAATGGCTGCTCAGGGCCTGCAAGGTTGTTGCGTTGAACAGAAGGTTGTCGCCCAGACTGATCTGGCTGGAAGCGCCAGTCAGCACCGCCTCGATCCGGTCGAAATCGCTGGCGAAGATATGCTGCTGCACCTGATTGACGAAGACCAGATCGCCCTGCAGCGTGGTCACTTGGAAGTAAAGCGGCAAGACGCTGTCGCCGCTGGTGGCGCTTTGTGCGATCACCACTTCCTCGATGGTCAGAAAGCCCTTGTCCATTTGGGCCGCATTGATCAGCTGATTGCTGATCTGTCCCGCAGCAGCCGCACCGCCCATGACGCCGCCCATCATCAGGCCGACCTGCGAAATCAGGTCCAGCCGGATCAGATCGCCGCCAACCACGATCACTGCCGCATCGGGTCCGTTGGTGACGATCGCCACCTCGTTGCTGACCAGATTCCCGCCGGTTGTGATCAAATGCCCCGCCGGAGGCGCCTCGGGAATAGGGGGCAGGCCCTGCCATGGGTCCGGCGCGCTGTCGGCATCAGCTTCCTCATCCAATCCCAAGGTTTTCAGCCAGGCTTCTGACAGCATGTCCCGCAGCAGCGGCATCTCGTCGACGGCTTGGCCATTGACCATGATCACCGATTGCGCGGCATGGACCAAGACGCCATCGCCATAGCTGCCATCGGGCAGCTCCTGCAGCGCCACCACCCATGCAAGACTTTGATCCGCATCCAGAAAAGCGCTTGATATCCCGCCCAGATCCGCCAATTGCGGCAGGCTGGACAGCGACATCGCTTCGGCCTTGGCGATCAGATCGTCAAATATGTCATGCAGCAGGCTTGTCGCGAACAGCGTCGCCCCATCGCCCCAGATCAGATCGTCATCATCCCCCAAGGTGATATGCTGCACCGTCACCGTGGCCAGTTGCGGCGGCAGCGGCACCTGCCACTGCGGTGCCCAGCTGGGCAAGGGCTGTCCGTCCCAGACCCGCCCGAAATCGATGTTCAATCGTGGCGCCAGAAGCCGCAACGGCGAAAATTCCGGCAGATCGCCCTCCCATGCGGCGGGCAGCAGGAAGATCGGCGGCGGCATATGCATCCAGTCGACACCGGGATCGAAATCCTTCAACTCATGCGGGGCCTTCAGGCGGATCACATCGGGACCGTCAGGGTCATCCCGTTCCTCATCCGGAGCAGGGTTGCGGAACGGATCGTAATCCCCGCGCCACCGCCCCGCCTCCTGTCCCACTTCCATTGCGCCGATAAAGCGGGAAATGGCTTCCGAGATCCAATCCTGTGGCATGATAGCCTCGCAGTTCTTTAATCTAAGCAAAGAAGTGGGCGGGGCCGCGATCCGGCCCCGCCCTTTGCTGTCGAAAGGGTCAGCTCATGTCATCGTCACCGACCATGGTGCTGGTGATCGACCCGCCGACAACCGTCATATCGACACTGTTGCCAAGCACGTTGGCCCCCATGACGATGCTTTGGTTGAAGGCCGAATGGCTGAGCTGTGCCGCAGCCGAAGCATAGGATTCGCCGGTCACATAACCGTCGTCGCCATTGCCCGATCCCCAAGAACCGCCATTACCGCCCGCACCGCCAGCGCCCGCAAAGACACTGCCGCCCGCGCCGCCGATGGCATCACCGATATCGGTCGATCCGCCCATGGCATAGCCGCCCAGTCCTGCGCCACCCGCGCCGCCCATGCCCATGGCAAGGCCGCCGTCGCTGCCGCCGACTTCAAGATTGGACCAAGCCGATCCGGCGCTTTCGTTGGTGGCATCACCCGAACCGCTACCGCCATAGCCATAGCCCGCAATCGCTTGGGCCAGACCATCCGCCGCACTGCCCAGTTCATGCGATGCGAAGATGTCGGAATAGCCGCCGTCGCCGCCGTTGGAACCGGCTGCTGCATCACCGCTTGCGCCACTGGATGCGCCGCTATCGGCTGCAGTGCCCGCGCCGCCGCCCGTCACATCGCCATTGGTGCCGCTGCCGGTGCCGTCGCCGCTGGTCGAGGATGCCGCGGTATTGCTGCCGCCTGCCCCGCCGTTGGATGCGCCGATACCGCTGCCGGTGCTGCCCGCATCGACGTCGCCGCTGGTGGCGTCACCCGACCCACCGGCGCCGCCATTGGCCGCGCCGCTGGCATTGGCCGACCCGTTGCCGGTGCCGGTGCCGCTCGCATCGCCTGCGGTTTGTCCCGCCGCAGTGTCACCGCTCGCGGCCAGGACATCCGCCACGCCCGCGCCAAAGAGGCCCAAGCCCAAGGCACTGCCAGAGGCACCACCACCCGTGGCACCATTGCCTTCGTTCGAGCTATTGCCTGCGCCAAGGCCCAGACCTGCACCCAAACCAAGGCCTAGCCCTGCCGCATCGCCGCCGCTGCCGCCGTCACCGGTGGCATCGGATGCCCCAAGACCGAAGCCCGCACCCAGACCCAAGGCGCCGCTATCGCCACCTTGTCCGCCGATGCCGCCTGCGTCACCGCCCAGCGAGCCAAAGCCTGCTCCGCTCGACAGCGCAGCCCCCGAGCCGCCGGTCGCATCGCCAGAATCCGCCGCCGAATTGGCGGTAGAGGATCCTTGGCCATTGGCTGCTGCCATCGCGCTACCACCCGCGCCACCGCTGCCGGCATTGTCGTTATCGGTGGAAATGCCGCTGGTGCTGACATTCAGCGCTCCTGCATCGCCGCCATTGCCGCTTGCGCCGTCATTGTCGGTGCCGGCAGACCCCAAGCCCATGCCAAAGGCCGAAGAACTGGCAGTGGTCGAGCCGCCCGCGCCGCCGCTGGCATCACCGGCGCCGCCTTCGGCGCCATTGCCGTCGCCGCCGGTGGTGCCGCCGGTCATGCCGAAGCCACCATGCGCACTACCGCCGTCGGCTTGTCCGCCGCCGCCGCCATTGCCGCCATCGGCCCCGTTCGAAATGCCGTCACCCGCTTTCGCGAAGCCGCCGGTTACCGTGCCGTCGAAATCATAGCTGCCCGCGTTGGTCAGCGTCGGATTGTTCAACGTATCGGCATCGTTCAGGATCAGCGATTGCGCATTGACCACGCCGGTCGCCATGCCGCCGGAATTGAGCGATCCGTTCAGCACAGATTCAAGGCCGATATCATCACCGGGGTTCACATCGCGACCGGCCACGAAGGCATCGCCCATCTGGGCATGATCCTTCAGATCGATATCCATCGTATCATCGTCGCGCGGAATCCATTCCCCTTCGCCGAAGTCGATATTGATCGAATTGCCGTTGTCGTTGGTGTTGGAATCGTTACCGCCGTTGCTGTTATGCTGCGCCTGCTGCTGGGCTTGTTGTTGCTGTTGCTGCTGGGCTTGCTGTTGCTGTTGCTGATCGCCGTCCTCGCTGTTGTCGGAATGATCATGACGGGGGTCAGACTGTCTTTGACTATCCGTGGCGCTGCGCGTCGTGCTCACATCCGGAGCCGCCGCATCGCCCGCACTCGGATCCACCTTCATGTCGTCAAACATGAAAGGGCTATGGCCGGAGCCCTTAGATTTACTCATGTTAGCCTCCCAAATGGCTGCGGCGTAAAAAACCGCAGCGAAGGCCCCGCAAACTCCGCCAGTCATTTCCAAGGCGGCACGCTGCAAGGCGGTTACGACATTTGGCAATCACGGCAATCCGCACGGTTCGGACCGCCCCAACAGGACATGAACATCCATGGCCCGCCTGCGACAATCGTCAGGCGCGCTAAAAATTGGCTGAAATTCGGTCGCAAAATCAAGGCAGGCCAGCTCTACCCAAGCCGGATGCCCCTCACGGCAAAACACCGTCGCAATTATCTTCGTCTTGCTGGACCGGTTGAAAGGACGGCCCGTCATCGCCCCGTTCGCAGGACGGGAATAATCCCCAGCCTCCAAGCGGTATTATCATGCTGCCACGAGTTCGCCCGCGGGCATAGGCTATCAAAGGAGCAATGCTCGTTTGAGATCGCGCTTTAAATAATAACCCATTGTTTCACATGAAATTCATCCGGCGGATTTCCGCCCCGCGCCACCTGAGGATAGGCGTCCCACGGCTATGACGACGGACGGGCATTGGCCTATAGATCAAAGGGTTTATTCCCACCCCCGCCGAATTGGTCTATGCTTGCGGAATTGCTAACCGAAAGCGCATCCACATTCCGGATTAGAAGATGTGATCGGTCACTGCCTCGGGCTTGTAGCCCTGCCCAAAGTGCCCCGACGCCCGATCCGCGTCCCCGATGCGACGGGTCTGTGTTCTTAACCTCGGTGTTGTTAACCAGTGTGACCATGGTGATCTGCGATGTCTCAAGCCTTTGCGCCCGACCTCGCCCCTTTGACGACCGAGCCGCGCCGGCTTTTGGTCTTTCTGGGCGGGCAATTGACCTTTCCCCCGCAACTGCTGCGATTGATCGAACTGGAAATCGAAGAGCTGGAACTGATCCGGCTGGACCCGCAAAAGCTGTCCGGTCCCGACATGATCCCCCCCGATTGCCATCTGGTGTTTGAAGACACCATGGCCGCCCGCGTGATGGGATCACAGGATCTGCCCCCCGTGGCCATGCTGATCCATGCCTATCGCCAGCCCGCCTTGGCGCGCGATTTTCTGGCCAAAAGCCTGCGCGACACCCATCCGCCGCTGCGGTTCCTGCCGCTGCATATGCCGCTGAGTTCCTTTGTGGCCTTGTTGCGGATCTTACTGGCGGGGGATTCGGTGGTGCCGCTTGAGCTGTTGTTGGTCGCCCCCGCCACAACACCGCCCGCCGCGCCGCTTGCCGATCCGCATATCCGCCTGACCCCGCGCGAGGCGGAGGTTCTGGCCTTGGTCGCCAATGGCCAGCGCAACAAGCTGATCGCCCGCAAGTTGCAGCTGAGCGAACATACCGTGAAGCTGCATATCCATCATATCATCTCGAAGATCGGGGCGACCAACCGCACCGAAGCCGCGCAATGGTATCAATCGCACCGCCATCCCGCCCCACCGCGCGCCCCCAGCGGAGGTTTGCATGAACCAGCCTGACCAATCCTTCGGCGCAGCTCTATATGAAATTGGCCATCTGACCTATGTCTGGACCAATACCGAAAGCCTTTTGGTGCATGTCATCGCAGGGCTGCTTGGCTGTGACAAGGATCGCGCGCTGCTGGTCTATGTCACGCTATCGACCACGCGGGCACGGCTGGATCTGGTCGAGAGGCTGTCCAAAAGCGTCCTGCCGAAACCGGCCCGCGATCAGATATTGGGCTGCACCAAACGGCTGGCCAAGCTTTCGGGAGAACGGAATTTCTATAACCATGCGCTTTACGCTTTCGATCCCGAAAACGGCGCGATCAGCACCATCCAGATGCGGATTTCCGATCGCGGATCGGAATTGAAAATCGGCAAGCGCCAGCCGTTGGACCGCGCCGCGATCAGCGATCTGCAGCAGGTGATCCGCGATCTGACCGCGCTGAACCATGACATCTGGCAGATGATCCGCCAGCAAGGCTTCCCGCTTTGAACGCGGGGCTTAGGGCCTATTGCCCAAGGCTGTCATAGGCGCGCTGCAGCAGATCGGCCCCGATGCGCGGCGCCATTTTCTGATGCACGGGGCGCAAAGCTGCCACCCATTGCGCGCGTTCCTCTTCGGTCAAAGTGTAAAATCTCGTGCTGCCTGCCGCTTCCATCGCTTGCAAGGCCGCCAGATTTTCGGCCCGCGCGATCGAATTGCCGTAATCGCTGGCCTCTGCCATGGCGCGTTCCAACTGGGCTTGCAGCGCAGTCGGCAGACGGTTCCAGAAAGCCTGATTGACGATCACCGCATAGCCCAGATAGCCGTGGCGGGACAAAGTCGCATGGGTTTGGACCAGATGTATCTTTTGGGTGAACATGTTGGAGGGCGGGTTTTCCGCCCCATCGACCACGCCGCTCGCCAAGGCCTGATGGACATCGGAAAAGCCGAAGATCACCGGACTTGCCCCCAAGGCCAGCATCTGCGCCTCCAAAGCCCTTGACGCCTGAATCCGCATCTTCAAGCCTTTGAAATCTGCCGGAACATGCAAGGGCCGATTGGCCGACATAATCTTGAAACCATTGTGCCAATAGGCCAAGCCCTTGATCCCGCGCGATTGCAGCAAGTTCAGCAGTTCCTGCCCGACGGGGCCTTCGGTGATCTTGGCCAATTCGTCGTAATCGCGCACCAGATAGGGCAGATCGAACAATTCGAATTGCGGCAAGCCAAGGCCGCCGAATTTCGCCAGCGACGGCGCCAGCATTTCGACCGCGCCAAGCTGCAGGGCTTCCAGCTCTTCCTTGTCCTGATAGAGCCGCCCTTCGGGATAGATATCGACCCGCACCGCGCCATCGCTATAGGCTTCGGCCAATTCCTTGAACTTTTCCGCGGCCTTGCCCTTGGGTGTATCAGGGGCCACGACATGGCTGAACTTGATGATGAATGGATCGGCCGTTGCCGCCCCCGTCCCCATCGCCGCCCCCATCAGACACAGGGTCATCAACAGGGCGACAAAGCGGCGCCTATGCGGCTGGGCTCTCGACATCGGCTTGCTCCTTTGCGACACCAGCGACAGACAATGCCTGACGGCGTGGTCGCTGGGCCGTTTTCGCACAGGCCCTAGCTTATACGCAAGCATGGGGGATCCCCCCAACCGAAAGCGGCCCCGATGACATGGCCCATAACGACAGGAGGCCCATGTGACACAGCAGCCCAAGCGTAACCAGAGCGACTGGCCCTCTCGTCCGCTGGGTGTCGATACCGGCGAGGTTTGGGCGCTGGAAAGCGGATCGATCCGCGCAAGGCTGGACCTGCTGTCACTGGTGCCGCTCTTGGCGATCCTGGCGCTGGTTGGCGTCGTGGCGGGCGTGTTGTGGACGCTAGAACGGCGCGAGCAGCAAGATGCCCAGACCCAGATAGCAACCGATGCGCTTTGGGTCGAACAAACGCTGCGCTTCCAGTTGTCGGTCGATGAAGACATGCTGGCCAAGCTGGCGCTGGACAATGCGGGCGGCATGGACCGCGCGCTTTTGGACAATAGCGCAAGGCTGCATATCGCCACCAATCCTGAAATGCTGTCGGTGATCTGGTATGATGCGGCGGGCAATACCGCGCGCGCTTTGCCCGGCACGGGGGCGTTCGGCAATGACGGCTTCGTCGATCAATTGGCGCGGCTGCACGGGTCGGGCGTGCTGCCCACCCGCCCCGTCTATAGCGCGCCCGATGCGCAGGGCCATATCACCATGGGCCTACCGCTGCCCGATGGGGCGGGTTTCGTGACGGCGACGCTGTCGCTCAATGAAATCCTGAACCGCCATATCCCGTGGTGGATCGCGGAAAATTACGGCGTCAGGATTGCCGTCGGCACCGGTCGCGTGCTGGCCGAACGCCAACGCGTGATCCCCGCCACAGGGGCTTTGCATCACCGCATCAGTTTCGAGCCGCCGCTGCCCGGCACCTTCATCGAAATCAACGCCTATGAGCCGCCCTCCAAGGCCAGCGCGCCTTTGGATCTGGCGCTGATCTTGGGGCTGGCGCTGTTTTCGGTGCTGGCTTTGGCGGTGCTGTACAGGTCGGGGCGGCGCAGGCGGGCGGTGGAACGCCAGTTGATGAACGAAACCGCCTTCCGCCGCGCGATGGAGGAAAGCCTGACCGTCGGCCTGCGCGCCAAGGATCACGACGGGCGCATCCTTTATGTGAATTCGGCCTTTTGCAAACTGGTCGGCCATGAGGCCCTCGATCTGGTCGGCGCGCCGCCCCCGATGCCCTATTGGGTGCTCGACCGTCTGGACGAGACCCGCGCGCGTCACCGTCTTCTGGCCGAAGGCGGGCCGATCATGCAGACCTTCGAGACGCGCTTCCGCCATTCGGATGGTCATGAAATCGACGTGCAGGTCTATGAGGCCCCGCTGATCGATGCGGCAGGCAGGCACCGTGGCTGGATGGGGTCGGTGATCGATATGACCGAAACCAAAGCCGCCGCCCGCCGCGCCCGCAAACAGGAGGACGCGATGGAACGCACGGGGCGTCTGGTGATGCTGGGCGAGATGGCCACCACTTTGGCCCATGAACTGAACCAGCCGCTTGCCGCGATCGCCTCCTATGCAGCGGGTTTGCGCAATCTTCTGGAACGCGGCGACGTGCCCGCCCCTTTGGTGCAAGGTGCCAGCGCCAAACTGGCGCAGCAGGCCGAACGCGCAGGCCAGATCATCCGCCGCATTCAGGACCTTGTGAAAAAGCGCACCCCTGCTTTCAACGATCTGGACCTTGGCGGGCTGATTTCGGAAACCGCCAATATCATGGCATCCGAAGCCCGCGCGCAGAAATTGAAGCTGACCACGCGGCTGTATCCGGTGCCGCCCGTCGCCGCCGACCGCGTGCTTCTGGGTCAAGTCTTCGCCAACCTGATCCGCAATGCCATTGAGGCAATGTCCGAACAGCGCCACGGCAACGAGGTGATCGTCACCCTGTGGCAGGAGGAAAGCCAAGCCGTCATCGAAGTCGCCGACCAAGGCCCCGGCGTGTCCCCCGCCTTGCAAGGTCGCCTCTTCGACGCCTTCGCCACCACCAAAGAGGGCGGTATGGGCATGGGTCTGGCGATTTGCCGGTCAATTATCGAAGCGCATCGCGGACAATTGTTGCTGATCGCGCCGGAATCTGACACCTCTGGCGCGACCTTCCGCGTGACGCTGCCTTTGTCGCAACAGGGAATCGACAAGTCGAAGGATGACAGCACGGCGGCTGTAACCGCTACAGGGGGGCACCAGCCATGATCCATATCGTTGATGACGACGAAGCCATTCGCGATGCCTTGGTCTTCTTGCTGGCCACGCGGGGCTTGGATGCGCAGACATGGGATTCTGGCGAAGCCTTCCTTGACGCGCAGCCGCTGGAAGAATGCGATGCGATCATTCTGGATGTCCGGATGGGCAATATGTCCGGCCCCGAGGTCTTCGAACGCCTGCGCACCATGGGCATTACGACTCCGGTGATCTTTTTGACCGGACATGCCGATGTGCCGGTCGCCGTGCGCACCCTGAAAGCCGGTGCCTTCGATTTCGTCGAAAAACCTTTCAGCGACAATCAGATCGTCGATCTTGTCGAAAAGGCCATCGCCGCGCATAGGCTGGCCGAAGCCGAAGCCGCCCGTTCACGCACCATCGCCGCCCGCCGCGCCACCTTGTCGGCCCGCGAGGAAGAGGTGATGGACCACATGCTGACCGGCGCGATGAACAAGCAGATCGCCGATATCATGAACATCGCCCTGCGCACGGTCGAGGTGCATCGGGGCCGTGTCCTGACCAAGATGGGCGCGCGCAATGCGATCGAGCTGGCCGCGATGCTGGCGGAAGCCAAACGCAACCCCCATGCGTAAGCGCGGCCCGCGCCTGACGTAACCCCGCCACAGCGGCGGTTTTTCACGCGCGCCCCCTGACGCAATCGGCAGGTCCGCGCTAGATCAGGGCGGGTCACTACTCTGGAGATGCGCGATGTCGCTGCCCTTTTCCCCTGCCCTTACGACCATCCTGTTGCTGATCGCATCGAATGTCTTCATGACCTTCGCGTGGTATGGACATCTGAAGTTCAAAACCACCTCGCTGGTGACGGTGATCTTCATCAGCTGGGGGATCGCGTTTTTCGAATATCTGCTGCAAGTGCCTGCCAACCGGATCGGTCATGGCACCTTTAGCGCGGCGGAACTGAAAACCATTCAGGAAGTCATTACGCTGACCATTTTCGCGATCTTCTCGGTCTTCTACCTGAAGGAGCCGCTGACGTGGAACCATCTGGTGGGCTTCGGTTTCATCGCGGTCGGTGCCTTCTTCATCTTCCATAAGTGGACCTGAAGGGCGCCGATCGCCCAAGCGCGCCTTTTCCTTGACCCGCGCTTTGCAAAAGCCACTATGAGATTTGCAAAGTCGGGGGAACGGGCATGTCGACACAGAAACTTTACGCCGGAGCCAAGCTGCGCGAAATCCGCGGCAGGCTTGGCCTGAACCAGAAACTGTTCGCCGAAAAGCTGACGGTGTCGCTGCCCTATCTGAACCAGATGGAAAACAATCACCGCCCCGTGTCGGCCCGCGTGGTGCTGGCCTTGGCGCAGGAATTCGGGCTGGATGTAACCGAACTTAGCCTTGGCGAAAGCGAACGGCTGGTCAGCGACATGAAGGAAGCCTTGGCCGATCCGGTCTTTGCCGACGGCCAGCCCCCCTTGGCCGATCTGCGGCTGGCCGCCGCCAATGCCCCCGCCTTCGCCCGCGCCTTTCTGGACCTGCACCGCGCCTACAGACGCAGCCATGAGAGGCTGGCATCGCTGGACGAAGCCTTGGGCCGCGATGACGCCACCCTGCGCGCCAGCCCGTGGGAAGAAGTGCGGGATTTCTTCCATTACTGCGACAACTATATCGACGCTGTCGATCGTGCCGCCGAACATTTCGCCACCGGTCCCGATGGCAATCGCCGCGATCTGCTCGACCATGGCCGCGCGGTGCTGGCGCAGCACGGGATCACTCTGGTCTTTGCCGAAGAAGGCGCTTTGCGCCGCTATGATCCCGACCTGCGCCAGTTGACGCTATCGGCCCGCGCGAGCACTGCCAGCCGCAGCTTCCAGCTTTTGCACCAGATCGCTTTGCTGACCCAAGACAAGCTGATCGAAGCGACGCTGGATCTGGCGCGGTTCCAGACGCCCGAAGCCCGCGATATCGCCAAGATCGGGCTGGCCAATTACTTCGCGGGCGCGGCGATGATGCCATACCGCCGGTTCCTGCGCGCGGCCCAAGATTGCCGCCATGATCTGGAACGGCTGTCCAACATCTTTGGTGCCAGCATCGAACAGGTCGCGCATCGGTTGTCGACCCTGCAACGCGCGGGGGAAAAGGGCATCCCCTTCTTCTTCGTCCGTGTCGATCAGGCGGGCACCATCACCAAGCGCCACTCTGCCACCCGCCTGCAATTCGCCCGTTTCGGTGGCGCCTGCCCCCTGTGGAACATGCACCGCGCCTTTGAAACACCGGGCCGCTTCCTGCGCCAATTGGCGGAAACGCCGGATGGGGTACGGTATCTGTGCCTTGCTTTGGCGGTCACTAAATCGGGCGGGTCGTTCCACGCGCCGACCCAGCGCTATGCGATTGGCCTTGGCTGCGAAGTGCAGCACGCCGCATCCATGGTCTATGCCGACGGCATGGACCTGCGTGGCCAGTTCGAACCCATCGGCATTTCCTGCCGCATCTGCGAAAGGGAAAACTGCCACCAAAGATCGGTCCCGCCCTTGGAGCGCCGCCTGCGCGTCGATCCCAACCGCCGCGACATGCTGCCCTATGAAATCGCCTCGTAGGGTCCAAATGCAAACGCCCCCTGTGGGGGGCGCCGGGCATCAGTATTTGGCGCGGGCGAAGCCTCTGGCTTGGGCTTCGGCTTCCGAACAGAAATAGGCCTCGCCCTTCGCGGTATCGATCTTGGTCTGATCGTAATAGGTCTGACCGGGGATGTGATAGATCTTCTTCCCCTTGGCGTTGATATTGCCCTTGATCACGCAGCCTTTCGGCGGCTTTGCGGCCACCGCTTGCGGCGCTTGGGCCGATGACGTGCCCCCGCGTTTGTCTTTGCGATACTCGGCCGGATTGACCATTTCCGCGCCCCAAACGCCCTGCTTCGCCGCCTTGGCCTGATCGGCCATCGCGACATAGCGCTTGGTATATTGCGCATAGGCCACCGCCGCGCCGCGTTTGACCTGCAGTTCGGCCAGATCGACACCGTTCACGCGGCAGGTCGCCACGATCCGGTTATAGCGGTCGCGGTTGACCGCCTCGCAGGTGACGCGCCCCTTGGCCATATCGGCCGCCAGCATTTCGCCCGACCATGCGCCACAGGCCCATTCCTTGCCGCCGCGCTTGCAAATCTGCGCTTTTTCCGGCGCATCGATCCCAAAGAGCCTGTAGCGCTCTTTGCCGATGGCTATGGTGTCGCCATCGACGGCGCGTTGTTCGGGGGCCTGCAAGGCCATGGCCGGCAGCACCGGAACCGATGCGGCCAGAAGGAATACAAGAGCGGAACAAAGTCTTAACATGCGCCCATATCACCAGCTTGGCGTCTTGGCGCAAGTCTTTTTCTAACAATGGGTTAAGGCAGGTTCCATCTGATCGGCAGCAAAGCGCCGATTAACCTTTGGCCAAGGCCAGCTGCGCGTCCAGATAGGCTTCTGCCGTGGCGACGGCATGGGCACCGACCTCGGCCCCCGCACCAAGTGCCGCCCGCAGGTAAAGCCCGTCGATCAGGGCCCCCAAACCATCCGCCAGATCATCGGCCTGATCCCCCGCCAAAGGACGCAGGCAGAACAACAGGTTGCTGCGCAGACGGCTGAAATAGATGTTCAACAATCGTCGCGCCTGCGGCACGCTTTGCGCCAGCACCCAGAAGTTGAGCCAAGCCGACACCATTTGGGTCTGGAAATTCGCGGCGCTGAAACTGGCCTGCAATATCGCGTGCAACCGACTGCGCGGCGAATCGGCCTTGGCCAATTCAACCTGCACTTCGCGGCCATAGCGCGTCAGGATGTGACGCATCGCGGCCAAAAACATCTCTTCTTTGGAGCCGAAATAATGATGTGCAAGGGCCGAAGACATGCCCGCACGCTTGGAAATTTGGGAAACTGTGACGTCCAAAGACCCCGCTCGCCCGATTTCGGCGATCGTGGCTTTGATTAGCGCGTCCTTTCGGATAGGCTCGACCCCAAGCTTCGGCATAGAGAAAGGACCAAGCACCATAAAACGTCTTCTTCCTTTCTGCCGCAAGTTTATTGACTCGTCAATCAATAAAAAACCAATTCCCCGCGGCCCAGCCTTTGGACCAAACTACAGGACAGCCCTATGACGCTTCGTACCTCTTTGTTTGCCTCTGCGATTGCCATCTTCGCTTCCACATCGGCCTATGCCGCCAGCTGTGACAAGATCACCATGGCAGATCCGGGTTGGACCGATATCACCGCCACCACCGCCGCGACTTCGACGGTGTTGAAAGCATTGGGCTATAAAGTCGAAACCAAGATGCTGGCGCTTCCGGTGACCTTCGCGGGTCTGGCGAGCAATGATCTGGACGTCTTCTTGGGCGCTTGGCTGCCGACGATGGAAGCGGATCTTGCGCCCTATCGCACGGCTGGCACCATCGACACCATCCGCACCAATCTGGAAGGCGCGAAATACACCTTGGCCACCAACGAGGCGGGCGCCGCTTTGGGCATCAAGGATTTCAGCGATATCGCGGCCCATGCAAAGGAACTGGGCGGCAATATCTATGGCATCGAACCGGGCAATGACGGCAACCGCCTGTTGCTGGCGATGACCGAAGAGGGCAGCTTCGGGCTGAAAGAATTCCAGATCGTCGAAAGCTCGGAACAGGGCATGTTGGCGGAAGTGGCCCGCGCGACTCAAGCGGGCAAGCCGATCATCTTCTTGGGCTGGGAACCCCACCCGATGAACGCCAATTTCAAACTGACCTATCTGACCGGCGGCGATGATGTCTTCGGCCCCGATTTCGGCGGTGCGACGGTGGCGACCACCACGCGCAAAGGCTATGTCGCGGAATGCCCCAATCTGGGCAAGCTGTTGAACAACCTTGTCTTCTCGCTGCCGATGGAAAACGAGATCATGGGCGCGATCCTCAATGACGGCGAAGAGGCCGATGATGCGGCAGAAGCTTGGCTGAAGGCCAATCCCGCCGTTTGGCAGGCATGGCTCGACGGCGTGACCACCAAAGACGGCGGCAATGCCATCGAGGCTGTCGCGGCGAAACTGGACTGAACCACACCGGCTGACACGGCCCATACCGCCGCCCGAGCATGGCTTCGGGCGGCGGCTTTGATGAAGTAGGAAGGGGGCAGCAGGCATGTTGGACTGGCTGACCGATACGAAGATCCCAGTCGGCAAAACCGCCAAGCTGGTGTTCGAATGGATGAAAACCCATCTGGGACCGCTTTTCGACGCGGTGTCCTTGGTGCTGGATAGCGCGATTGCCGCGATCCAATGGTGCTTGGAAACCCCCCATCCGCTGGCGCTGACGGCGATCCTCGTCGGCCTCGCTTGGGTCTTGCAGCGCCGCTGGAGCCTTTGCCTGGGCGTGACCTTGGGCTTCCTGTTCATCCTGAACCAAGGCTATTGGGATGAAATGGTGCAAAGCTTGGCACTGATCTTGGCGGCTTGCCTGTTCTGCATGTCCATCGGTGTGCCGATCGGCATCGCTTGCGCGCATAGGCCATGGCTGCAACGGATCGTATCGCCGGTGCTGGATCTAATGCAGACCCTGCCGACTTTCGTCTATCTCATTCCTGCGATTGTGTTTTTCGGCCTTGGCATGGTGCCCGGCCTGCTGGCCACGGTGATCTTCGTGCTGCCCGCGTCGATCCGGCTGACCAGCCTTGGCATTGCGGCCACCCCCGTGGCGCAACTGGAAGCCGCCACCGCCTTTGGCGCAACCCCGTGGCAAAAGCTGTGGAAGGTCGAACTGCGATCCGCCTTGCCGCAGATCATGGCGGGACTGAACCAGACCATCATGCTGTCGTTGTCGATGGTGGTGATCGCGGCTTTGGTCGGCGCGAACGGCCTTGGCGTGCCGGTGGTGCGGGCGCTGAACACGGTGAACACCGCTTTGGGCTTTGAATCCGGCTTCATCATCGTGGTGGTGGCGCTGATCTTGGATCGTATGTTGCGAGTGCGCCGATGAACGTGGTTGAATTCGATAAGGTTTCCATAGCCTTCGGGCCGAAACCCGCCTTGGCCTTGCCCGCAATGGACCAAGGGCTGGACCGCCAAGCCGTGCAGGCGCAAACGGGTCAGACCTTGGGCGTGCATGAGTGCAGCCTGTCCTTGCGCGAGGGCGAAATCCTTGTGCTGATGGGCCTGTCGGGTTCGGGCAAATCGACCTTGCTGCGCGCGGTAAACGGGCTGAACCCGATCACGCGGGGCGATGTGCGGCTGCATGACGGGCAAAAGCTGGTGTCGCTGCGCGATAGCTCTACGGCGGATCTGCGCAAGCTTCGGTTGAACCGCGTGGCGATGGTGTTCCAGCAATTCGGCCTGCTCCCATGGCGCAATGTGCGCGATAATGTGGGCTTGGGTCTTGAATTCGCAGGGCTTTCCAAAGCCGAACGGCGCGACCGGATCGATGCCCAACTGGAACTGGTGGGCCTTGCCCCATGGGCCGATCGCAAGGTCGCCGAATTGTCGGGCGGCATGCAACAGCGCGTGGGCCTTGCCCGCGCCTTCGTCACCGAGGCCCCGATCCTGTTGATGGACGAACCCTTCAGCGCGCTTGATCCGCTGATCCGATCCAAGCTGCAGGATGAATTGCTGGACCTGCAACAGCGGCTGAAGCGCAGCATCCTTTTCGTTAGCCACGATCTGGACGAGGCCTTCAAACTGGGCAATCGCATCGCCCTGATGGAGGGCGGGCGCATCGTGCAATGCGCCACCGCGCGCGAGATAATTGCCGCCCCTGCCACGGATTATGTGGCTGATTTCGTGGCGCATATGAATCCGCTCAAGGTGTTGCAGGCCCGCGATCTGATGACCCTTGGCCCTGCCCCCGCCGGTATTACGCTCAGTGCCGAGGCGCCGATGCGCGATGTGATGGCCGCCATGGCGGAAGCTCTGCAATCAGGCCAGACCTATCTTTCCGTCACCGATAGCACGGGGCCGATCGGGGTGATCCACGCCGCCGATGTGATGACGAAACTTCAGCATTGAACGAAAAAGGCGCGCCCCGAGGGACGCGCCTTTTGCTTACTCGACCAGATCATCGGCCCCGCTGTCAGCATCGGCCTTTTTAGGCGCCGCTTTCTTCGCCGCAGGCTTTTTGGCGGCTGACTTTTTGGCTGCGGCCTTCTTGGCGGGTTTGGCTTCCGCCTCTTCGCCATCGGCTGCCTTGGCTTTCTTGACTGCCGGCTTCTTGGCAGGCTTGTCCGCCGCAGGCTTCTTGGCCGCCGCCTTTTTCGGAGCGGCTTTCTTCTTGCCGCCTTTGGACGCCTTTTCCGCAATCCATTCAAGCGCTTGCTCGATGGTTACGTCTTCAGGGGCCACGTCTTTAGGGATGGTGGCATTCACCTTTTCCCATTTAACATAAGGCCCATAGCGACCGGGCATCACGGTGATATCGCCGCCATCGGGATGCGCCCCCAAGGCTTTCAACGGCTCTGCCGCCGCCTGACCACCGCGACGACCGGCCTTTTTCAAGGCCAGCACTTCGACCGCGCGGTTCATGCCGATGCTGAACACTTCCTCGACATCGGGCAGATTGGCATAGGTCGAGCCGTGTTTCACATATGGCCCGAACCGGCCGATCGCCGCTTCGACCATCTCGCCGTCTTCGGGATGCGGGCCTATTTTGCGCGGCAGCGACAACAGTTCCAACGCGCGCTCCAGCGTCAGGCTGTCCTGACCCCAGCCCTTCGGCAGGCTCGAACGCGGCGGTTTGGGATTTTCTTCCGTCGCTTCCCCGCGTTGGACATAGGGGCCGAAGCGACCCGCGCGCAGCGAAATCGGCAAGCCATCCTCGTCATGGCCCAAAACGCGCCCATCAACGCTGCCGCCTTCTTCGCCACCTGAAATCGGGCGGGTGTAACGACATTCGGGATAATTACCGCAGCCGATGAAAGCCCCGCCCGAACGCGCGGTCTTCAGATGCAGACGCCCCGAACCACAGGTCGGGCAGATGCGCGGATCGGACCCGTCCGCGCGCGGCGGATAAAGATGCGGCGAGAGGAATTCATCAATCTTTTCCAGCACCTCGGTGATGCGCAGATCAGATGTTTCTCCGATCGCCGCCGAGAAATCACGCCAGAATCGCGCCAAGACTTCCTTGTAATCGCGATCGCCAGCCGAGACGTCATCCAGTTCGGTTTCCAGATCGGCGGTGAAATCATATTCCACATAACGGCGGAAGTAATTGGTCAGGAAGGCCGTGACCAGACGGCCCTTGTCTTCGGGGATCAGGCGGTTCTTGTCCTTGCGGACATATTCGCGATCCTGAATCGTCGACAAAACCGACGCATAGGTCGAGGGGCGGCCAATCCCCAGCTCTTCCATACGCTTGACCAAGGTCGCCTCGGTATAGCGCGGAGGCGGTTGGGTGAAATGCTGATCGGGGCTGATCTGGCGCTTATCGGCCTTCTCGCCCTGCATGATCTGCGGCAGGCGACCGCCTTCCTCATCCTCGTCGTCACGACCTTCGTCATAGATCTTCAGGAAGCCGTCGAACATCACCACCTGACCGGTGGCACGCATCACGACCTGCCCGTCGTCGGAGCCCACATCAACAGCCGTCCGCTCCAGCTTGGCACCCGCCATCTGGCTGGCCAAGGTGCGCTTCCAGATCAGCTCGTACAGCGCGGCCTGTTCCTTCTCGACCAGCTTCAGCTTTTCAGGGCCTGCCGCCAGTTCGGTCGGGCGGATACATTCGTGAGCTTCCTGCGCGTTCTTGGCTTTATTCTTATAAATCCGCGGGCTGTCCGGCACATATTCGGCACCGAAGCGCTCCTTGATCGCCGCGCGCGCCGCCGTCACGGCTTCGGGGGCCATGTCGATACCATCGGTCCGCATATAGGTGATATGGCCCGCCTCATAGAGGCGCTGCGCCGTCGACATGCATTGTTTCGCGCCCATGCCCAGCTTGCGGCTGGCTTCTTGCTGCAGGGTCGATGTCATGAAGGGCGGGAAAGGATTACGCGTCGCGGGCTTGGCTTCCACCGACTTGACGCTAAGCCCCCGCGAGGTCACCGCCTGCACCGCCAGTTCCGCCGCTTCCGAGGTCGGAATATCGAACTTATCCAGCTTCTTGCCGCCCAGAACGGTCAGCTTGGCGTGATATTCCTGCCCCCGAGGCGTGACCAGCACCGCCGATACCGACCAATATTCGCGCGCACGGAACGCTTCGATTTCCATCTCACGTTCGACGATCAACCGCAGGCAGACCGATTGCACCCGCCCCGCCGAACGCGCGCCCGGCAATTTGCGCCACAGGACCGGCGACAGGTTGAAACCGACCAGATAATCCAGTGCCCGACGCGCCAGATAGGCTTCGACCAAAGGCGTATCGATTTCACGCGGCTCCGCCATCGCTTTGGTCACCGCTTCCTTGGTGATGGCGTTGAACGTCACACGTGAAACTTTTTTACCTTTTTTCAAACTCGATGCCAAAGCCTCGCGCAGGTGCCAGCTGATGGCCTCTCCCTCGCGATCGGGGTCGGTCGCGAGAATCAGGGTATCATCCGTCTTCAGCGCTTCCGCGATAGCCCGCACGTGTTTTTTCGACTCGGCCGCGACCTCCCAGGTCATGTCGAAATCATGTTCCGTATCGACAGATCCGTCCTTGGCAGGAAGGTCCCGCACATGGCCGTAGGAGGCGAGAACCGTGTAGTCCGAGCCAAGATATTTGTTGATTGTCTTTGCCTTGGCAGGAGATTCTACAACAACGACCGCCATGTAATTCCCTTTTCCCCATCTGCCTCCAAGAGGCGCGGCAAGATGGGAGCGAGACGGGGGGATTGTCAATGCAGCAATCCGTTACTCCCGAAATATCGCTAATCCGCTCGCCGGATCATCCCCCCTGCCGCCCGCGCCACCCGTCCTTCAACTTCAAGCGTGACCAGTTGCTGCGAAATTGTCGATGGCGGCAAGGAGAGATCGCGGGCGAGTTGATCTTCTGCCACAGCGCTGCTCCCCAAACGATCAAGGATCTTACGGTGCAATTGCGCGATCTGCCGCAAACGCGGCGCCCCCTGCGTCTCTGGCATCACTTGCGCCGGTTCCGTGGCGGAAGCGGTGGAAACACCAGCATGCTCCGGCACAGCATCCATCGCCACAACCTCTCCGGCCGACTGTGCGCTCTGCGCGGAAATCCCCAATGCCTCCATCACATCCGCCGGCCCGCGCACCAGTGTCGCCCCGTCACGGATCAGCAGATTGCAGCCCGATACTCT
>DALYSR010000039.1:0-25189 GCA_031991825.1 Paracoccaceae bacterium | reverse complement strand
AGGAACCCAGAGCACTGCTTCAACGAAAAGCCGCGGATCTGGGCCAATGCGACCAGGATCACACGCCCGTCCAAGACAGTGTGGGACGATGAGCCTCCATTGGGCGTCGGTCAAAGTCGTTCGGATCAACGCTGCCTCCCATTTGGCAGCCTTGAAGCAGTCCGCTCACAATTTGGGATTCCTCGAGCATCAACGGAACCTAGGAACCAGAAGCCTTTCGCAACTCACCGTATAGCCAAGGGCAATCCGCTACCGGTGGCGCGCGACGACCGCGGGCGGCTGCATCGAGGCGCATTTCCTTCAGGCGTTCGCGGGCGGGATCGTTCTTTTCCATATACAAGCGGTCATGGCCCCAGAAGCTTGGCCCGTCGGTGGTTTCATGGGGCTCCCATGTTTCGGGTTCGATCAAACGCCCGCCCCAGCCGTTTTCGACAAAGAAGCCAGACGGCGAATTGGCGTAATAGCTGGTCATGTAATCATTGGTATGGCGGCCCATGGTATAGGCCACGCGCCCCTCTTGTTCGAGCGCCAGATCATAGCCTTGCGCCATATCGTCCATATGTTGGAATTCGACCATGAAATGATGGAAGCCTTCCTGCCCCGAGCCCACCATCGCGAAAGAATGGTGGCGGTCATTGAGGTGGAAGAAATACAGCCCGTAAGGCGTAAGCCCATAATCCGACACGCGGAAATCAAGGATGTCGCGGTAGAAGGGCATCATGACGTGAATATCCTTCACGTGCAAAACCGCATGGCCCATGCCCAAAGCGGCGGTCTGGAAGCCTTGGATCGGACGGCCCGGCACGAAGGGATCGGATGCGATCATCGGGCCGTAGAACAGTTCCACCCGATTGCCCATCGGATCGTTGAACCAGATCATATCGCTGACGAAACGGCGGTCGGCAAGGAAGTTGTCACCCAGATGCACCCGCGTGCCGGCCGCTTCTAGCCGCGCCGCGTAATGCTGCAGATCGTCCTTGCTTGCGACTTCGAAGCCAAGGAAGGCCAGCGTCTCGCCCGGCTCATCCGATACCAGCAGGCGCTGCATCTTGTCATCCATACGAAAGGCCAGCGACTTCCCCCCGCGGTCGATCTTTTGCATGCCAAGCAAATGGCCCGCAAAATCGGACCATTCATCCAAGCGATCCGATCTGATGCCAAGATATCCGAGCGCAATGATTGCCATGGGGGTCTTCCTTCTGAATCTTCTGTATGGAAAAGGGGCCTTTCAGCCCCTTTTCCCGACCATGTTTCAGCCCAGAGTGCGGGTTTCAGCCCAAAGTCCGGCCGCCGTCGATCACCAGATCGGCGCCCGTGACCAATTCGGCTTCATGCGAGGCAAGGAAGGCCACTGCATGGGCGATATCGGCAGGTTCGGGCAGGCGGTCGACGCAATGCTGCGCCAAGATCACTTCCAGCGCCTTCTCGCGCGAGCCGTATTTCTTCAGCAGCATCGCTTCGACCAGCGGCGTCCAGAGCCAGGTCGGATGTACGGCATTGACGCGCACCTTGTAGCCCAGCTTGCCCGCGCTGAAGGCGGCGTTGCGGGTCAAAGCGCGCACCGATGCCTTGCTGACGTTATAGGGGATCGCATCCACGCTGCCGACAAAGGCGGTGGTCGAGCCGATATTGACCACCGCCCCGCCACCGGTTTCCTTCATCACGCGAATGGCCTCGCGCGTGCCAAGGAAACTGCCGTCGACATTGACTGCCATCATGCGCTGCCATTCGGCATAGGGCAGTTCGTCAATCGGATAGGGTGCCGTGCCGACCACGCCAGCGGCATTGACCAGCACATCCAGCTTGCCAGCCTTGGCCACCACATCGGCCAGAACCTGCTGCCATTCTTCTTCTTTCGTCACATTGAGCGCGACGATTTCGGGCTGCGGCAGGCCTTCGAAAGCGGCATAGACGCCATCGACATTTTCCGGTTTCAGATCGGCCAGAAACACCCGCGCGCCTTCTTGGGCGAAACGCTTGCCGACGGCTGCGCCCAAAGCACCGGTGCCGCCGGTGACGAAGACGGTCTTGTTTTCAAAACGTTTGGTCATGATCTTCACTCTTATTCGTCTGCAACGCCGTTGACCAAAGTGCCGATGCCCGAGATTTCGACCTCGGCCACCATACCCGGCACCATGTAAAGCTGCGGCTTGCGGAATTTGCCGACGCCGCCGGGCGTGCCGGTGGCGATCACATCGCCCGGCAGCAGGGTGATGACGGTCGAGATATAGGCGATGATTTCCGGAATCGAGAATGCCAGATCGTCGAAGCGCGCTTGCTGCACGATTTCGCCGTCTATGCGGGTGATCAGGGTTTCTTTGGTGATATCGGCGATCTCATCGGCGGTCACGATCCACGGACCGATCGAGCCTGAAGCTTCAAAGCTTTTGCCTGGCCAGAACTGGCTAGTGTGGATCTGGTAGTCGCGGATCGAGCCTTCATTCATGCAGGTATAGCCTGCCACATGCGCCATCGCATCTTCTTCGGCAATGTGGCGACCGCCCTTGCCGATGATGACGACCAATTCACCTTCGTAGTCGAAATCATGGCTAGCCTTGGGGCGGATCAGCGGCTGGTCGTGACCGATCAGCGAGGACGGGTAGCGGGTGAACAGCGCAGGCTGTGCCGGACGCGGACGGCCGGTTTCCTCGATGTGGCTTAGATAATTCAGGCCGACGCAAAGGATCTTGTCGGGATTGCCAATCGGCGGCAGCAAGGTGACATCCGCCAGCGCCACAGCTTCGCCTTTGCCGGCAAGTTCCTCTACCGCACCTGCAGCAAGCACCGCCCGCAGATCGGTGAAACGGTCTTTCAGAACCGCTCCCGCATCCAGAACGCTATCGCCTTGCACGACGCCATAACTGGTTTCGCCGGATTTGGTGATGAATGAGACAAGACGCACAGGTCTCTCCTTTTAGAAAACTGCGAAGCGTGGCTTCGCTTTGGAAATGAGGGCAGGCCGCGTTCGGCCTTAATCCAGCCAATGAGCCAGAAGACGTTCCTTGGTGCCCTCGTAATGGGCGACCAGCAGGGCAACGGCGCGCGGTGTGTCATGGGCAAGCACTGCGGCCAGAATATCGGCATGTTCGGTTTCGACATCACGCTTGAGCGATTTGGTCTTGGGCACCGAATAGACACGGTAGATTTCGGTTGCGGCGCTGAGCTTTTCGCAGATGTCGATCAGCGCAGGGATGCCGCAACCGGCAAGCAGTTTCGCATGGAAATCGCGATGGGCGTTGAACCATTCGGGGTTCGGCAGTTCGGGGTTTTCGGGATTGCGACGCGGGATGCGGGTCATCTTGTGATGGGCCGAAATTAACGCGCTTTCCCATTCAAGCCCGCCCCTTTCGATGGCAAGCCGGAGAGCCAGCACCTCGTTATGGCAGCGCAGCATGGTCAGATCGGTTAATTCCTGACGCTGCAGCTCGGGAATGGAGAAGCCGTAACCTGGCGTAGAGACCACAAGCCTGTCCCCCGTCAGAAGCAGCATCGCCTCGCGCAGAACCGTCGTGCTGACGTCGTATTCCTTGGCTAGAAATGTCGGCGCGAGGCGGGTTCCGGGCAGGTAGCGACCGTCAAAGATATGTTGACGTATCTGCTGATAGACATCCAGCGCCAGAGATTTCGCATCGCCTCGTTTCGACATGTAAATAGCCTTTTCAATTAAGGGTCGGTCGCTTAGCGAACCATTTGCGAGGGCAACCAACTGACCAATTCGGGGAAGATCATGATGAGTATCACTACCAAAAGCGCCAGCGGGACAAAAAGAAGCACTCCGGAAAAGACATCTTGAAGCGTGATGCGATGACCGATGTTGATCGTCGGATCTTGCGCCATACGGTGGCCGATAAAGACCAACATGCCGATCGGCGGGGTCAGGATGCTGATTTCCGCCATCAACACCAGAAAGACACCGAACCACATCGGGTCGTAGCCTGCACTTACTACGATCGGCATGATCAGCGGCACGGTCAACAGCATCATGGCAATCGCATCCATGAACATGCCCAGCAACAGATAGAACAGGACAAGCAGCGTGAAGAACAGCACCGTATTGTCGGAAACCTGCTGCATATAGCCCGACAGCATCTGCGCCGCTCCGGTCACCGCCAGCAGGCGCGACAAGATCGCAGCCCCGATGATCAGCAACAGCACCGAGCCCAAAGCCGCCAAAGTCCCGCGCGAGGCTTCCTTGAGCGAATTGACGAAGCTGCGTTTGTCTTGCACGGCAAAGCAGTAAAGCACTGCGCCCAAGGCACCAATCGAGGCACATTCTGTGACGGTCAAAAGACCAAGGCCCATGCCGCCGAAGGTGGCCAAGATCAGCACCGGCACCGGCCATGCGGCGCAAACGATGCGCAGCTTTTCGGCGCGCGATAGCTGAACTTCGGGTTGAACGACGACCGATCCCCTTTTGCTCTTGCCCACCCAATGCGGCAGCATCAGCGCGATGGCGGCCACGGTCAGCACATAAGCGATAGTCAGCATGATGCCCGGAATGGTGCCCGCCAAAAGCTGCGGACCGACGGGGACTTCGGCAAATCCCGCGAAAATGACCATCATGATGCTGGGCGGGATCAATTGGCCGATGGTGCCTGCGCTCAGAACCGAACCCAAGGCAAGGCGTTTGTCATATCCGTTTTGCAACATCTCGGCGATGGCGATACGGCCAAGCGCATAGGTACAGCCCACGGTCGATCCGCTGATCGCGCCCAGACCCGCCCCCGCAAGGTTGGTGGTCGCGGCCAGATTGCCCGGCAGCCAGAAGAACAGGATTCGGGCGGCAGCGAACAGCTTGGTGGTGATGCCCGAATACCAAAGCATCAAGCCCATAAAGATGAACATCGGCAGCACGACATAGGTCGAGCTGGAGGCCGTGGTATAGGGCATCTGCGCCAGCGTGGATTCAAGCGCGCGCGTTCCCATCATGGCGTAAAGGCCAATGGCCCCCGACAGCGCCATCGCGATGCCCACTATCATGCCAAGCGCCATGAAAGAGAACATCAGCCCCAAAACCGCAATCGCATAGACGGGACGAGGAATGTCGAGGAAGAACAAGACGGTAAAGCAAATGCCCAAGATCGCGACGATGGCGACAGTGCCGATGCGACGCCAAGGGTGTTCGTCTAGGGTCGTCGTTTGGTTTGGGCGCGAGATATCAGCCATCACAGAGCCTCCGTCGCAGCAGTTGAATTTTCATCGGCCCGACCCGCTTTGAGGATCGTGAACAGGCGCAATGCGACTACACAGGCAAAGCTTAGGAAACCGAAGATCGTCACGAAACGGACCGGCCAGATCATAATCTTGAAGGCCCCCGCATATTCGCCGTCCTCATAGCTTTCCAACGCCACATCCAAGCCGACCCAGGACATTTGCAGCAAGAAAAGCACCACACAGATGCCCACGATCACTTCCGCGATCATCCGCGATTTTGGGCCCAGAACTTCGGTCAGGATGGTGACGCGGACATGTTCGTTCTTCAGTCCGGCCCACCAAATGCCCACGAAAGTCATCGGCACCATCAACCAATGCTCGGTGACTTCCATCACGCCGGGGATCGGTTTGTTGAAGATATTCCGCGATAGAACATCAATAAAAATCAAGAGAATGAGCGACAAGATGCTAAGGGTGCCAAGGTTGACGAATGCCGATTTTCCAAGGCGCCAGAACGCACCGCCTGCGCGTGTGGTCGGGGTTTCCATGATATCTCACGAGACTGGAGGAAGAAGAGGATGCACGATCGCGCGCATCCTCGGCCGTAATCTAACCGATTACTTTTGGGTCGCCGCATAGGGCAGGACGATCTCGTTCAGGATGATCTCTTTCATAGGCGCGAAATCGGGCATCTTGCCGCCCTGCGCGATGAAGGCCCCCCAAGAGTCGTAATCGCCGCCAAAACCCAGCTCGCCTTCAAGGCGCGCCTTCCACTTGTCGCGCAGCCCGTCCAGACGTGCCACTTCGCTTGCGGCATCCTCGACACCCGAGGGCGCTTTTTGCGCGGCTTCAGCGCGGACGCTGTCATGATAGCCACGTACCTTTTGCAGCATTTCAGCATCGGGCACGGTATAGGTGACACCGCTTTGGGCGCTGCTGACGGCGGTGGTGTAATGCTGGTTCAGCGCATCGCGCAGCAAGTCTGCCGCATAGGCCGCGGTTTCGTCCCAGATAATGTCTTTGACGTCATCGGGGAAGGCATCCCAGGTGTCTTTGTTGAAGCCGTAAAGCGCCTGCGAATAAGCAGTCAGTCCAACGCCAAGGTTGAAATATTTGCCATGGTCAAAGAATCCATTGGCACCTGCATCGGCAATATGGCCCATCCAGCAATCGATCACGCCCGATTGGAAGGCTTGGTAAACTTCGGTAATCGGCAACGAAACCGGCGTCAGGCCCAGATTTTGCGCTTCACCCGTCCAGGTGGAGCCTGCAACGCGGCTCCGCTTGCCGGCCAGATCCGCCATGGTTTCGTTATTGTCTTTGCACAACAGCCCATAAGCGCCGCTGATTGAGAAGGACGGCATCACCGGCTGGATACCCGCACGGGTGAACTGCTTGGTATGCGCCTCAAGCCCTGAGGTCCATTCGAAATGCGACAAGGCGGTGGTCGCATATTCCAGCACCGGATTTTGCTCGGTCGGGATCGCAAGGCTGCCCTGCCACTCGTCGATCGAGAATTTCGCAGGCTCATACGACGGCAGAACAAAGCCGAAATCGAACATCCCAGCGCCGAGAGCCGAAGTCATTTCTTTCGCGGGAACAAGGCTGCCTGCGTAGAAATATTCAAAGGATACTTTACCTTCCGTGCGCTCTTCGATGCGCTTGGTATAGGCCTCCATGGGAGCGGTGAACCAATTATCCGGCCCGTAAAGCGATGCAACGCGCAGTTTCATCGGCTTCATATCGGCCAATGTGCCTGCGACTGCTGGAATTGCGGTCATCGATAACACAACAGCTACCAAGCTGAATGCCTTAAATTTCATAGGTAATCCCCCCTAAAATTTCGCATGGCATCGTCTCACGGCCCCCTACCGGATAACGATTCATCGCGCACTTTTATATTATATCTGCAAAATATATTCTAAGCATCATAAAATTTTCATACGCTTGGATAATTTTCTATAGTCCGGAGCCAAAGGTCAAAATTCCCCGCCCATATGTAGCTAGATGAAGTCCCGCCCCCTCAAGCCATGCCCTGGTTGTTGAGCTGCACCAAGGCGTGACCCACTGTGGGTGCGGACGAAAGCTGGACTATCTTGGGGATAGCTCATGTATTCATACGAAGACCGGATGCGGGCGGTCGCCCTCTATATCAAGCTCGGTAAACGCGTGAAGGCGACCATGCGTGCCTTGGGTTATCTGGGACGGGCGACGCTGACGGCATGGGTGCACGAGGCCTTTCCCGAGGCGAAGAGGGTGTCGAACGGAAGATATGGACCAGGCGGTCATACCGACGCCGTGAAGCAGGCTGCCGTAGTCGGCCTTTATTGCCGCACGATCAGTGCGGATGTTTTGGCGAAAAAGGTCGGGGTAAGCCGCCCGACGCATTTCAGCTTGGAAAAACCAGTTCCTTGGCGCGGAGGCTCCAGCCACATCGATCCGCAAGAAAAGTCCCCCTTTGGATCCAGAGATCGCAGAATTGGAACGTCCGCGTGACGCCTTACTGCGCGACATCCGCGAACCTCAGATTGAGCATGACCTGCTCGAGACAGCGAATGAACTGATATAAAAGGACATTGGCGGCGACCTGCAGAGCCTTAGGCAATCGGGAAAAGACCCTGCTGATCGTCGCCCTCAAAAACCAGCATAAAGCGCCGGAGCTAATGACGCGCTTATCCGCGGTCATAATGAAACCCGCATCAAAATGTCACTCGGTGGCCGAAGCCCAATCGAATACCGTCAAAGCCTCTGTCTTATGACCTGAAAACAGTCCAAGTTTTTGTCCGCACCTCCCCTTAACACACAGGCGGACGACTTCTTTGACAAATACCCGTTCCGTCAAACTTGGCCTTCTATACAGACCATAGCGCTGCAGACCCCATGTCGAGGCAAAACACACAAATAAAGCGGTCTTTTACTAGTCCATTCTTGATCGAATCTCTCCGGCTGTGAAAGGCGCTCTCTGAGCGAAAGTCCTTCCCCACTAGGCCTGATCCCTTGCGTTGGAATCTGGACTGAACACCACGTTCAGTCGCACCTTTTGCGCGCGCAACTGGGCATCGATCCGGCTGATAATTTCATTCCGATAAGACATTTCTTTGTCATGCTGCGGTACCCAATACTTGATCCTATAGGTAATGCCTTGAGGATGATACTGCACCACCTCCACCTCGGAACGCTTGTCTTGAACGCTCAATTCCGCTGCGGTGAGCGCCAGCCGAACTGCCGCTTTTGCTGCGGCAACCGAGAAATCTACCGGTAGGGTCAACTCTACATGCGCGCGGTACTCTTTGCGTGGTGCGCTATAATTGGTGATCCGCTGATGCGAGATCTGACTGTTCGGCAAAATGACATAGGTGCTATCGCTGGTCACAAGGCGGGTGGTCCTCCATCCGATATCTTGCACGCGACCCGTTGCCAGCCCGTCGATCATGACCCAATCTCCGATACGAAACGGAGCCTCGATCCCCAAAGCGAGGCCCGAAAAAATATCGGCGACCACATTGCGTATTGCAAACCCCAATAGGGCTATGACCAACCCCGAAGCCGTCAGGAAGCCGGAGAAATCCTCTTGAAGAAAAAGGGAAACCGCTATCAAGCCGGCAACTGCGTATAACCCGATACGCAGAATATCCAATGCAACCTTTGGGACCGGTCGCAGGGCTTTGTCTCGACGATTCCAATGCGTTCGGGCTAATATATACAAGAGATGGGCGCCCAGCAGAACCGCGAGTGTAATCGCCGCGTTGCGAAGATTGCTCCACCACATTGCTCCTCGCAGCCCGGATTCCACCATAGGTTGTCCAAACATGGCAAAGCCACTCAGGATCATAACACCGAGCCAGATTTTCCAAACGGGGCTAGCCACGGTCTGCACACCTTCGATTTTCGTCCAAAGGTGGGTCGGGGGGTAGCGGGATAGGTTTTGCGTGCCCAAAAGGGAGCCTGCAAATGGGACAACGATGCGCTGCCGCACGCGGCACAGTGTTTCCACAGCCAACGCAACGCGAAGGATGTTGAGAGCGAGACATGACGTTCCTCAGAAGAAAGGGAAATACTAGGCATTTATCCCCGACCCAGAGAAGCCGCCGCGCCAATCTAACTGCGCAAGGGCCTATCGAGGTCGGGGCGCCCCATGTCTTTTCGCAAGACTGCCAAAGATGGAGATACCACTCAAATCACTTCCTTCAATATCTCGTGGAACGAAGATGCGCCTCAAGGCACAGTTCTTCTTACATATATGATTTAATAAAAATATTTCAACATGTTGAACCTGATAATAAAGTGTCCTGTCAGTCTGGCGTATTTTAACGTTTGACGCAGTCAAAGGGTGTGCCCGACCGGCCAGGAATAATACCCGTGGCACCCCGTCCATAATCACCAAAAGCGAAAGCGGAACGCCCAATCGCGCGTAATCGCCAAACCCTTGACCTGCTAGACCAAGGACCAAGGTGTTACACTGATGGCCGATCGGGGTAAGAAAATCGCAGGCCACCCCGACGCCAACCGCCATCAGATAGGCATCACGCGAATGACCCAGCCGGTCGCGGCCGAACCTGTGCTCAACGTTCAGCACCCCCAAGACGGAGCGGTAGCCCTGCTCGGGATGCGGCCTGTCGCGCATCGGTCTCTCAACCAGAACAGCAACGTGATAGCCCACCCGGCCGACCCGCGTGATCAGATACTCTGGGGTCATGCCGCTGTGGCGCTGATGCGCTTTGGGCATGTGTTCCTTGGCGGTGGAATGGCCGCCGCGGGTGCCTCGACGGGTATGGACGGCGACACGCTCATGGTTGCGAAATATCTCGGCCATCCGGTGCGTTAGCCGAATGCCGACCTTTCTACCGATCAGGCGGTGCGGCACGGAATAGAAGCTGTGCAGCACATCGCTATGGTAATCAGGATGGACCTTGGCCTGCTTTCATTCGGCATATTCGAAGGGCTCGAGCGGCAGGGCCTGCAGGGCGGGCTGCTCGATCTCGTCAAACAGATCGCGTCGAGACCGGTTGATCCGGCGCATCGCGCGTGCGTTAAGCGCGACCAGCAGCGCCGCGATTGCCGCGTTCAGTGCCTCGACCGAGAAGAACTGGATGTTGCGCAACCGCACCAGGATCCAGCGTTCGACGATCAGCACCGCCCCCTCGACCTTGCCTTCATCTCGGGGTTTACGCGGTCGGGTGGGCAGTACGCTCGTGTCGTAATGCGCCGCCATGTCGGCGAAGGTCCGCGTGATTGCGGGTTCAAACCACAGCGGCTTGACCTCCTTCGCTTTCGGCAGGCAACATCGGTTATTCCAGCTCTCTAGACGGGGAAGCTGACACCAAGCTTGCAGGTGACGGGCAAAATAGAAAGACCGCTCTCACGATGGGTGTGGAGCGGGGCCTTTCACGTCCCACAAGCTTCGCACCTTAGGGATGCCGACCGCGTGACACCTTTGAGGAGGAAAGCACCTCCCCTTTAGGATGCAGGCTTGGCTTTCTGTCTGCCGGCAGAAAATCCGGCAGAAAATACCGCCTCGAAACCGTCTGTTTTTCCTGATGCAGGAGAGTTGAGAGTAAGCTTCATATTGCTGGCGCGGGCGATGCTTACGGCAATCGCAAGCCCTAATCCCGATCCCGGCCCTTTGGCTTGGGCGCGTTCGAAACGGCGGGTTAGCCGCGCAAGGTGTTCGGGTGGAATGACCGGACCGGCGTTGCTAACCGCCAATGTGCCATCATGGCCAAGACGGACCTGAACCGGCGTATCGGGCGGGGAATGGGTCAGCGCGTTTTCGATCAAGTTGCGCGCAAGCACGCCGAACGCATCGGGGTCAAGGCGCGACAATGATGCCTCGGGCAGATCGACCTCAAGGCGCGCGCCGCTTCCCTCGCGGCGGAAATCGTCAAGCAGTAGCGTCAATACCGGCACCAGATCGCTTGGTGTCTCTCGCAATACGCCGGCTCCTTCAGCGCGGGCAAGTTCAAGCAGCTTCTCGGCTAGGCGGGCAAGCCTTTTCAGCTCGTCGATCACAGCTTTGGTGCGGGTCACTTCGGGCTGTGCAGACACTTCGCGCATCAGCCGCTGCGCTTGGGCCAACGCTGCCGCGATCGGGGTGCGCAGTTCATGGGCCGCCGAAGATGTGAAGCTGCGTTCGGCTTCCAGCGCCCGCGCCATGCGCGCCATCAGATCGTTGATCGCACCGCCCAAGGGCAGAAATTCACGCTGCAGCCCCACGAGTGTCACCGGGGTCAGATCGCTTTCATTGCGGTCGTGCAGTTCGCTGGACAGGCGTTGCATCGGGCGCAGTCGAGAGCTGGTGAACCAGAACACCCCGATCAGGCCCAAGGGCAAGATCGCAGCCATCGGCCATGCCATAGCGTATAGCGTGTCGAAAAGCGTCTCTTCTCGGTCTTCCAAGGGTTCAGCCACAACGATCCGGTAGTTGCCCGAAACCGCTTCTAACCCATAGAGGCGATAGCCATGGCGGTTCCAAAATCCCAGACGTGGAGCGCCGGAGAACAGGCGCCGATGCGCCTCATGCGAGTAGAGCAGCACCCGTCCTTCGCGATTATAAACGGCATAGGTGAAATGCTCGTCATGCTCTCGAATGGGCGATATCTTACGTTCGAGCCTTTCTTCTTCGGTATTGGTCAGTTCAACCACTGCAATGGACAAAATGCGCTCGGCAGCCTCTTGCATGGCACTGTCGGACACTTCTTCCAATTCGTGCTTCAGCACCGCTCCGGCAAGCAGCATTGCCGCAATCCAGAGCAGGATCATCCCTGTGACAAAGCCGATCATCAGTTCCCGGCGCAGGCTGGTCATGACTTCATCCCGGGATTGCCCAGACGATAGCCAAGCCCGCGTAAGGTCTCGATGCTGTCGCGGCCCATCTTCTTGCGCAGGCGGCTTACATAGACCTCGATCGTATTGCTTTCGACCTCGCTATCTAAGGCGTAAAGCCGTTCCTCAAGCTGGGCCTTGGTGATGATCGAATCTGGCCGCTGCAGCAGCACCTCGAAAATTGCCCATTCCCGCTGCGACAGGTCAATGCGCCCTTCCGGCCCGTGGATTGCCCGCGCGCTGAGATTTATCTCCATCGCGCCGAAGGGGATCAGCGGGTTGGGATTGCCCGCATAGCGCCGCGCTACCGCACCAATACGGGCAGAGAGTTCATCAAGATCGAAGGGCTTTACAAGATAGTCGTCCGCACCGGCGTTCAAGCCGTCTATCCGCTCTGTCACGCGGTCACGTGCAGTGAGAACGATGACAGGTGTGACTATGCCACGCGCGCGCAAATTGCGCAAAAAGCCTAGCCCGTCGCCATCGGGCAGCATCAGATCCAGCAGGATCAAATCATAGGACACGCAATCGACGCAGGCACGCGCATCAGACAGCATGGTGACACGGTCCGCACCATGCCCTTCGGCAATGATCTGGTCCTGTACGGCCTGACCCAGGCCAGGGTCGTCTTCGATAAGCAGAATGCGCATGGAGCCTCCGGTTGCGGCAGCAATAGTGGCATAAGCTGACATCAAGCTGAACGCAGGAAACGCACGCGTTCAGCAAGGTGTCAGCTTAGGCGCGCATTACCCCGTCATCTTACAAAGGAGATGACGATGCGACTTACATTACTGCCTCTGATTTTGGGCGCGAGCCTTGTGTCCGCCACCAGTGCTTTGGCCGATGATGATTGCGACCGACCGATGGGTCAGTGGGTTTCACGCGAGGCGGTGGTCGAGAAACTACGCGACATGGGGATCGAACCTTCCCGCATCCGCACCGATGACGGCTGCTACGAGGCCTATGGCCGTAATGTCGCAGGAGAGCGGGTGAAGTTGGAACTGGATCCAGTCACGCTCGAGATCCGTGAAATCGAAAAAGACAGCCCCCATCACGACCGGCCGAAGTCTCGGACCCCCACGCCAGCCAGCCCCACCGCGCCAGCCAATCCCCTGATTGGCCCCTCCAGCGGCAAGACCAACTGACACAAGAGGAGGAAATCGATGAAAATTTCTGCAACCACCGCCTTGTGCCTCTCTCTCGCGGCATTTTCTGGCGCTGCGGCCTTACCCGCCGCAGCCCGTGAGGTGACCATCACCACCGAGATGAAATCCTATGGGGGAGATGGCGCCTATCTTGCGCTATATCTCACCGATGCGCAGGGAGCGTATCAGGGCACGCTTTGGGTATCGGGCCGGAAGAGCAAATATTGGAAGCACCTTTCGGATTGGTATCGGGCTACCGGCGGCGCGCCGGAGGGCATTGACGCCATCACCGGCGCAAGCACCGGCGCGGGACGCACGCTGACCGTTACTGTGGATCTGGCCGATGCGCTGATCGATGCGGGCTATCAGATCCGGCTCGACAGTGCGGTCGAAGATGTGGGGGATCATCCGGCAGAGATCGTCGCACCGCTGGAGACAGCGGGCAAGGGGCAGAGCAGCTCCGGCAAGGGATTCGTCAACAGCCTCAGGTATGATTTCTGATGTATCGCCGCATCCATTCCATCCTCGGGCTGACCTTTGGTCTTTTACTTCTAGTTCTCGCCGTAAGCGGAGCGATCCTTTCCCTCGATCCGACTATGGAACGGATGCAGGCCGGATCCGGGGGCACAACTGTTGCGCAACTTGCAGCACAGGTTTCCGCGATCCATCCACAGGTCGAACGGCTCGACCGGCTGGACAACGGCGTTTTCCTTGCAAGCGTCGAAACACTGGCAGGGTTCGAGCAAATCAGGATCGACCCGGCCAGCGGCGCGGATTTGGCTGTGTGGCAAAGCTCGCCGACCATGCGTTGGATCCGCAACCTGCATCGCTCGCTACAGCTGGGCGATGTGGGGCGGGCCGTTGCAGGGGCCGGCGCCGCGACATTGGCCGTGCTGGGGCTGACTGGCTTGGTGTTGCTCGCGCTGGCCTTGGGCGGCTGGCGCAGGCTGGCAAGGCGACCGCGCAGCACGGGCGCAAATCGCTGGCATGCGGTGATCGGGCGCTTGGTCGCACTCACGCTGACCCTTTCGGCGCTGACCGGTCTTTGGATGTCCTTGGCCACATTCGGCCTGATCTCAGATGGCCAGAGCGATGATCCCATCCTGCCGGAAACGGTTGTGCAGGCCGTTCCTGCGCCGGTCGGAACTTTGGCGGGCCTAAAGGATGTGCCGGTGGATGAACTGCGCCGCCTGACTTGGCCCGCCGATGCCACGGATGTCTTTGGGCTGCGGACGACATCCGGCGAAGGCTATGTCGACCCGGTGAAAGGAGAATTGCTGGGCTGGCAGGACATCTCGGTCACCGCACGGCTTCAGAACTGGATCTATGCGATCCATACCGGTCAAGGCCTATGGTGGCTGGGGCTTGTGCTTGGCGCCGGGGCGCTGGCGGTGCCAGTGCTGACGGTGACGGGTTTCCGGATATGGTGGAAGCGCCGCGCCGCGCGCCCGTGCCTTAAAGGCACCGTTTCCGCACGCCGTGCAGAAATCGTCATTTTGGTAGGCTCCGAAGGCGGCACGACTTGGGGTTTTGCCGCGACACTGGCCCGAACCTTGATCGCCTCCGGTCGCAGGGTCAGCCTTGGGGAGATGAACGCGATAGGCCCCATGCCTGCAGCGAAAGCCGTGATCATGATGAGCTCGACCTATGGCGAAGGTGTTGCCCCCGTTTCGGCCGCACAGTTTTTAGGCCGGATCGCAGGCGTGAAGCCTGTTCCCGCTGCCGTGCTCGGCTTCGGGGACAGCAGTTTCCCGCAGTTCTGCGGCTTTGCCAAAACGGTTTCCACCTCACTTGATCGCACCGGCTGGCCCGAACTTCTGCCCTTGACGCTGATTGATCGGCAATCAAGCCGCAACTTCGCAATCTGGGGCAAGGCTCTGGGCGATGTGCTGGGGCAAGAGTTGGATCTGGACCACAAGCTTCAGTTACCGGCTCTCTCGACCCTTCGCCTGAGCGCGCGGGAGGATTTCGAAAAGGGATCGGAACGACCGGCGGCTATTCTTCGCTTTACCGGCACGGCATTACCACGGTTCGAAGCTGGCGATTTGCTGGGTGTTATGCCCAAAGACAGCGCGTCACCACGGTTTTATTCCTTGGCTTCCGGCCACAAGGAGGGCTTTGCCGAGATTGCCGTGCGCCGCGTGCCGAACGGCCTGTGTTCTGGCTTGCTTCATGATCTGCAATGTGGAGACGATATCCGCGCCTTCATTCGCCCGAACCCCACATTCCGCGTGGCGCAAGGAAAGGCGCCGGTCATCATGATTGCGGCGGGCTGTGGCATCGGCCCAATGGTGGGCTTCTTGCGCGGAATGCGCTCTGAGCCGGAAAGCAGTCTTTATTTCGGTATCCGCGACCCGCAGTCAGACTTTCTCTATCAAAGCGAGACCGACGCCATGCTGGCCGATGGCAGACTAACCCGCCGCGTTATTGCCGCGTCGCGCGTCATGCCGCGCCGCTATGTGCAGGACGCATTGCGCGAAGATGGGGCTGACATCGCCCGTCAGATCAGGGCGGGCGGGCAAGTGCTGATCTGCGGCAGCACGGCGATGGCGCACGGTGTGGCAGAGGCTTTCGCCGAAATCCTCAGGCCCTTGGACCTTACGGTGGAGGGGCTAAAATCAGACGGAAGGTATTTTGAAGATGTGTACTGATGCGCTCATCACACTAAGCGGTCCGGTCATGGGCACACGCTGGTCACTGCGCCTTGACAAAGAGCAGGCATCAGCCGAATTATGCCAGAGGATTCAAGGTATTGTCGAGCGCATCGACGCCCAAATGAGCACTTGGCGTGGCGAGAGCGACCTTATGCGTCTGAATATGGCGCCGAATGAAACGTGGATCGAGTTGCCTGAAGAGCTGTTTGCCGTGCTTATGATTGCCGAAGAGGTGCGTTTGGCCTCTGGCGGCGCCTTCGACATCGGGATTGGCCCTGTCGTGACCGCTTGGGGCTTTGGCCCTGCATGTGGGCAGGCCGATGTTGCCGCTATCCGCAATCTGGCAGGCCATCGGCTGAACGCTTCGCTCGACTATGATTCCGCGCGGCGGCGGGCCCGCAAGATGGCGGATATGGCGCTGGATCTGTCGGGCATCGCCAAGGGCTATGCTGTCGATCTCATGGCGGCGGAAATGCAAAGCCGTGGCATCGGCGATTTCGTGGCTTCGTTGGATGGAGAAATCTTGGCCCGCGGCAAGCGACCCGAGGGCGCGAATTGGAGCGTCGCGCTGGAAGAGCCAGACCCGCAGCTACGTGCGGCACGCGGTGTAATTTCGGTATCGGATCAGGCGCTTGCCACCAGCGGTGATTACCGTCACAGGGTGAAATGCGGTGACGAGTGGCTTTCCCACACCATCGATCCCCGCTCGGGACTGCCAGTGCGCAACAACCTTGCCAGCGTCACCGTTCTGGCTGCAGATTGTGCCCGCGCCGATGCGTGGGCCACCGCGCTGATGGTGCTGGGGGAAACTGCAGGCCCCATCTTCGCCCGTTCAAGGGGTATCGAGGCGATATTCCTGATCCGTAACGGGGCGAAGATCAGTGAGGTTACCACCTTGACAAACTAGATCCGAAATATCGGCAGTTCGGACTGTAGATCGGGCAGGCGTGGCTGCCACCCCGCCCCGACCGCGTCGCATGTAGGGCGTGAGCCGCTATTAACCATTGCGCGTCAATCGAACCGTTCTGCCACGTGGCAAGACCAGTTACATGCAGCCTTCGACATGCCTGCGCGTTTGCTAGACATTTGATCACGGTCATATGCAACTTCGAAGCTTGCTCATAAAATCATAGGAAAAGCCGTTTCGCGCTGAAGCTCCTCCATTGAAGGACGACATCTTGCCTACACCTCTCTCCTTGACCGAACGGCTGATGTTGCCCCTTACACTGCTTGCGGTGATTGGGATGGCGATGGCTTTTGTGGCGGCTTTCCTTTGGCCGGGTCCCCATGGATATCTGGGGCTGTGGCTGGTCTATCTGGCCGCGGGCCTGCCCACCGGACTGCGTGCATTACACAGCTTGTATTCGAAACGGGTTCTGGACATCGACCTGTTGATGATCGTCGCGGCACTGGCGGCGGCAGCAGTAGGCGCGCCTCTTGAAGGTGCCGTGTTGCTGACCTTGTTCAGCATTTCCAGCACGCTGGAACATCGTGCCATTGGCCGCGCACGCCGTGCAATCGAGGCGCTGATGGCGCTGCGTCCCGATACCACGCTTAGACTAGGCCCCGACGGCGGGCCGGAGGAAGTGGCGGTCAGCACGCTGGTGGAAGGGGATCGCATCATCCTGCGCCCCGGTGCGAGAGTGCCGGTCGACGGGGTGCTGCTTGACGGAGAGGGGGCGCTGGACGAGGCCACCATCACGGGCGAGTCGATGCCGGTTCACAAAAAACCGGGCGCGAAGCTGTTCGAGGCGACCGTCAACTTGAATGCAGTCCTGACCATGCAAGCCACCGCCGCAGTTGATGCCAGCACTGTTGCGCGCATGATTGCCATGGTAACCGAAGCGCAGGCCGCCCGTGCGCCTTCCGAACGTTTCAGCGACTGGTTTGGCCAAAGATATACCCTTGCGGTTTTGGCCGGAGCCGTACTGGCTTTTCTGGCGCTCTTGGCCTTGGGATACGCATCGCATGACGCGCTTTACCGCGCGGCGGTGTTGTTGGTCGCCGCCAGCCCCTGCGCGGTGGTGATCTCGGTTCCGGCAGCGATCCTGTCGGCCTTGGCGGCTGCCGCACGCGGCGGCGTGCTGTTCAAGGGCGGTGCCGCGCTTGAAACACTGGCCGAGGTGCGCAGCTTTTCTTTCGACAAAACCGGCACCTTGACCACTGGCTTCGCCGAAGTGACCGATCTGGAGGCAGAGATCCCGCAAGACGAAATGCTTGCGCTGCTTGCAGGTTTGGAGGCGCAATCCGAACACCCTATCGCCGCCGCGATCCGCCGCCATGTCCTTGCGCGCGGCGTGAAACCTGTCGAGATCCATGAGGTCATCACCCATCCCAGTGAAGGCATTACTGGCAAGGACCAGCTTGGGCCGATCTGGGCGGGAAATCGGCGGATGTTGGAACGGATGTGTGCCACGCCTGATGCCACACGATTTGCACGGCTTCAGGATTCAGCACAGACGGTCACGTGGATCGGGCGCGGCGCGCAGATATTGGGCGCGGTGACTGTGGCCGACCGGCCGCGGTCGAGCGCGGCGCAAGGGCTGGCTGCGCTGCGGGCGTCAAAGGGCACGCATTTGGCCTTGATGACAGGTGATCGCCGCCATGTCGCCCTGCGCATTGGCAAGGAGCTGGGATTTTCCGAAGACGAGATCCATTCGGATCTTCTACCCGGCGACAAGGTGCGGCTGGTAGGGGAGCTGTCTAGCATTGTGCGCACCGCTTTTGTCGGCGACGGCGTGAATGATGCAGCTGCACTTGCGCGGGCCGATGTTGGTATTGCCATGGGGGTGGCGGGAAGCGAGGTGGCGCTGCAGGCCGCCGATGTCGCGCTCTTGTCCGAAGACATGACCCGCTTGGCCGAGGCCCGCCGTCTGGCACAACGCACCCGCCGCATCATACGGCAAAATCTCGGTTTTGCATTGGGCGTGATGGTGCTGCTGGTGGCTTCAGCCTTGTTTCTTGATCTGCCGCTGCCGCTGGCGGTGATTGGCCATGAGGGGGGAACAGTATTGGTAGTCCTTAACGGGCTGCGGCTTTTGGCCGATCCTATCCGCGGCGATGCCCATCGCAAAGATAATCCCAGTATCCCAACGGCCCATACTGAAACCGACCAACCGCCTGTTTGATGTGAGCCCTGAAAACTGGAGCGTTTGAAGTTAGAGTTTTCCGCTACGCTTCCCTGGCTGGAAGAGGAGTGGAAACGGATGAAGGCGCGTAATTTTTCGGACGCGCAGAAGGCGTTCGCCATCAAACAGGGCGAAGAAAGCACAGCAGTTGCGGAAATCTGCCGCAAGGCAGGGATCAGCCAGGCGGCCTACTTCAATTGGAAGAAGAAATACGCAGGTCTGCTGCCCACCGAGATGAAGCGGCTTAAGCAGCTTGAGGATGAGAATGCACGCCTAAAGAAGATTGTGGCGGATCTTACGCTCGATCGCGAGATGTTGCAGGACGTCATCCACCGAAAGCTCTGAAGCCTGATCGCATGCGCGAACTGGTTCGCGGGATGTGCGGCGATTGGGCGATATCGATCCGGCAGGCTTGTGGGGCATCAGGTTCGACCGCTCGACGTTCCACTACCAATCCCGCCGCACCGATCAGGCTGCCGTGGCCAAACAGATCAAAGAGATCTGTGAACGCGTGTCAGATAGGGCTACCGGCGCGTCCACGTCCTGCTGGATCGCGAGGGCTGGGGCATCAATGTTAAACAAGTCTATCGCATTTACAGGGGGGTGGGAATGTAACTCAGGCACAAGACGCCAAAGCGGCGGGTGAAAGCCAAGCTGCGGGATGACCGCGCTGTTGCCGTCGGGCCGAGTGATGTTTGGGCGATGCGCTGCCCGACAAGCGAATGCATGCATTCGCTGTAAGGGGACTTCGTCCACGATCATTTGGCCACGGGTAAAAAGCTGCGGGTGTTGAATGTCGTCGACAACTTCTCGCGCTACGTCCCTGTGTTTGACGTCCGCTACATTTACCGCGGCGAAGATGTGGTCGCGACGCTTGATCGAGTTTGTCGAACGACAGGCTATCCCAAGACCATCCGTATCGATCAAGTCAGTGAGTTCGTCTCACGTGATATGGATCTCTGGGCCTATCAGCGCGGTGTCGTGCTCGACTTCTCGCCTCCAGGAAAACCCACAGACAATGCCCTCACCGAGGCCTTCAACGGAAGGTTCAGAACTGAGTGCCTGAACCGGCACTGGTTCCTTACCCTTGCGGATGCTGTGGAAAAGGTGGAGGCTTGGCGTAGATACTACAACGAACAACGGCCACAGAGTGCGATCGGCAACAAGGTCCCGATCATGCCCACCAAAGCAGGGGGCGTCCCCAGCCCGTCAGCCTGAGAGACGACGGAAAACTCTACCTTCGGGTGGTCAATAGTTGGGTAGCGGATCAGGAGAGATCGCTTGCGCTATTAGAGGCGGTAGAAAACGACGGCGCACAAGCTCTCCAAGATGCTGGTCCTAGCTTGGGGATTTCGGAGTCGGTCTCGGCTCTTATTCGTGCGGTAAACCCTATTGCGCCGGATGCGCCAAAGCAGCCCCATGCGCCGGTGGTTGCCGCACTTAGGATATTACTCGCACAGCGGCCCGTGCCCATCATCCATGGGATGAAACTGTGGCCTTTGTCGCTGCAGACCCGCGCCACCTACCCAGCTAAATTTTATATCTGACAATGGAACTATACTGGATCCTCGCTATAGTGCGGGCCTCACGTTAGTCTGAACAATCCTGTATAGAGCATCGAGGGAAAACACGTTCTCTTCGAACAAATGGCAGATCACATCGCCCATCTGGGAGTCTTCGCCCATGAACTCGTATCCATTTTCCTCAAGAAACAGGAGCATGGCGAAAAAACCCGCTCTTTTGTTACCATCATGAAAAGCGGGGTTAGCTGAAAGGCCATGCCAGTAGACAGCCGCTAAATATTCCATATCAGCCGCATGGTAATAATAAGCCGCATTCAGTACACGTCCCACCGCAGACTCTAGACCGTCGCGATCCTTCACGCCTTCTAGTTGCCCTGGCAGCAAAAGGGAGGCGTGAATTTCAATCACATCCTCACACGTGAGGAACGTGATCTGCTCGATGTCGTTAGGCAGTGGGGATGGCATTACGCCAAGCGTGCGAGAGTGCTCTTGTAGCGCAGCTTATTGCGAGAAATAGACTCGGTGATCGAACGACGCTTGCGAGGAGCAGAGGACGACACAGGTGCGAAATTAGAATTTGCAGCCAAGGCGCTCACGCAAACAACTGCGCCAGCATGAGCGCGACCGCAGATTTGGCAGATGTTCACCTTGTTCATAGCAAGCGCCAATCAAGAAGCCTCATTGGGCTCAGTTTGACGGTGTCGTCAAACTCCAAATAGTATGCTGATGCCCCGGTAGCAACTTATTTTGTGACCAACTTGGTCACAGTGCACAAAGCCATCGTTAACTCTACGCACCGACATGACAGCGCGAGCGGCAGATCCCAGCAGGTCGACAGCACCAACACCGGTGCCGATAAATATCGACGTGGCAGAAAAACTATCCGATAATCGGCGGACATATACCAAGCGCGGGCGGCTGCCAGCCTGGGGAAGCCGATCACGATCAGATCATCGCCAGATTATCCCTCCAGCATTTCCTTTGCGCCGCCGTGAATGATGAACCGTCCGTTGAAGGGTGCGAGTGTCGCGTCGATCCGTTTCAGATAGGTGATGATGCCGTCGTTCACTGTCACGTTGCGTAGCTGTCCTACGGCATAGGCGGCCATCATTGGGCCTGCGCCGGGTGCTGTGCTTGCCGCGATCTGGTCGGGAAGTTTCAGTGACATGGTGTCAGCTCCTTGTGCCAATGTCCTGGGTGCGACTATCCAGAGCTGAGGTAATCCGGTCTATTACCTCACAGGTAATCGTTTAATTTAGCTGCAGGGGCGAGGCTCACATCATGCCTAAACACGATCCCTCTGTTGGCGATATGCTGCGCGAATGGCGCGAGCGACGACGGATGAGCCAGCTTGCTCTTGTGCTGGAGCTTAAAATTTCACCACGCCATATGCGCTTTGTGGGAACGGGCCGACCGCGTCCAAGCCAGGGTCTGTTGCTCAAACTTGCGGATCAGTTGGGACTGCCGCTGCGCGAACAAAACGCCCTGCAGCTGGCAGTAGGCTATGCACCGACGTTCACGGAGCGTCCAATTTCCAGCCCCGACATGCGCGAAACAATGGCGTTGATCGACTGTTTCTGACCGCGCATCAGCCAAATCCGGCGCTGGCCCTGGGTCTGGATTGAACCATTCTGGCGATGAACCACGCCGTGGCACTGCTGATCCGGCATGTGGATCCGGCGCTTTTGCAAGGTGAGGTGAATGCCCTGCGGCTGACCCTGCACCCGCAGGGGCTGGCCCCGAAGATCCTTAATCTGGTGGAATGGCGCGACCATATTCTGCGCCGATTACGCCATGATATCGATCTTTCTGCCGATCCGCGCCTGACCGCCCTGCATGACGAATTACTGGCCTATCCCCTCCCAAAATCGCGCAGGGCTGCCAAGAGTGAGCAGCCCAACCCCGCCATTGCGATCCCCATGATGATGTCAACATCCAAGGGCAGGCTGTCGTTTCTAAGCGCTACCACGGTTTTCGGCACGGCGGTCGATGTCACGTTGTCGGAGATCGTCATCGAGACGTTTTTGCCCTCGGATCAGTTCACCGCAAATGTGCTGCGCGACTTTTCCGCTACCTATTTGGCAGATTAAAAAGCCCGACGAAGCGCCTGATCAGATCATCTGGCCCGCTGACACGCACGCCAGCAGCTTCGGGCGATATTTTGCCGTAAAACAGCGCGGCAAGATGCATGGCGGAAGGCGCGTCAAACCGCAAATCTACCGCAGCCACATCGCCGCGTCTGACCGGAAGCGCTCCGTTTTCAAGGCTTGCCGTGAAGCGGGTCGCGCCAATCATAAACGCCGCCGTCACATGCAAATCGCAGGCAAACGCCGGATCAAGCATACTGCGCAGCGAGAGCATGAACGAGGCGGCTGACAGCGGCAAAGTCGGATTGTGCAGCGGTGAGGCGGCGGCCCAGCGGCCAATTTCTTGCACGATCGGCTCGGCCGCATAGCCCCAGGGTGTCAGCTCATAAAGGTGGGCCGGGGCGGGATCGCTGACGGTCAGCCCTCGCAAGATCCCATTCGCCTCAAGCCCAAGCAGCCGCTCTGTCAGGACTTTTGCGCTGATCCCCGGCAAATCGGCGCGCAGATCGGTAAACCGGCGCGGGCCAAACATCAGCTCGCGCAGGATCAGCAGCGACCAGCGCTCGCCCAGCAATTCCAGACCAAAAGCCGTGCCGCAGGCATCGTTATACCAGCGTCCATGTATCGCATTCACCATTTTGGTTTCTTTTTGTAACTTAATAGTTGCTTTTTATAACTATGGCCGCTTAACTTGTCCATATTGAACCGCGACTCAAAGGAGCGCCGTGATGTCAAAAATGATATTTGTGAACCTGCCGGTTGCCGATGTGGCAAAGTCTACAGCCTTTTACCAAGCGATCGGTTTTGAGAAGAACGCTCAATTCTCGAATGAGCAGGCCAGCGCGATGGTGTGGTCGGAAGCGATCTATGTGATGCTTCTGGACCATAAGTTCTATGCGACCTTCACGGACAAGCCGATCATCGATGCTAAAAAGACCAGCGGGGCCTTGCTGTGCCTGACTTTCGAGGACCGCGCCGGCGTGGATGATATTCACCGCCGCGCACTGGCAGCCGGTGGCGCCGAGACCCGCGCCCTAAAAGAGGAAAATTTCATGTATGGCAGTGCCTTCGATGATCCTGATGGTCATGGCTGGGAAACCGTCTGGATGGACATGAAGGCAATTGGCGACGCCCAGCCTTAAGGCTTGGTTTGCAGAGATACTGGGAAGATCTCGCGTTCCAAACGCATAGTGCTGTTTCGCTGCGGCACGCAGACCAACGTGCCAGAAGTGCGAGGCGGGCGGCAGCCCATAAAGTGCAGCTTCTACGGCATATCAGTCTGACTGGTTGATTTTTTGACGTAGCAAGGGTAGTGCTGTCGTGTATCTCCCCTTCAGATTTGGGAATTGTTGATGTTGGAGCTTGCTCAAAACCACTGATCATCGCCGTGTGACGGGATGATCGCTTCGCTGCCAGGGGACGGATTGTTCCCTGACGGCTCGTTGTGGTTATGAGCGAGAAACTCAATGAATATCTCAAAGGAAGAACAGCGCGTGCTTCACGTGCTGGCACAAGGTGGCTTGATACGCTACCGGCGCGCAACGAATGGAAAGCTGGTGGAAACCGATTGCTTTTTGTATGACGGATCCAGGCTTGTGGGGTGCACACTGGCAGTCGTGGCGCGGTTGCGTAGCAAGAGACTGATCATATCCAGAAACTCCACCCCCTACCGTATTTCTGCAGCAGGGCTGAGGGCCGTCCGCTCCCAACCCGACAATCGCACGACATGAGGCGCAAGATGATTGTCAGACTTGAGAACGCGAAGGATGCGGAGGCGATCCGCAACATCACCCAGCAGGCATTCGCCGGGGCCAGGCATAGTTCGGGCACGGAAGGCGCGATCATAGACGGCCTTCGGTCAGCAGGAGCATTAAGCTTGTCACTGGTCGCTGAGGTGGATGGCGAGATAATCGGCCACGCGGCCTTCTCTCGCGTAACCGTCGGTGGTCGCGATGTCGGCTGGTTCGGGCTTGGTCCAGTATCGGTAAAACCGGGTTTCCAAGGATCGGGCACGGGCAGTGAGCTTATCCGTGACGGGTTGGCGCGGCTACGTGCGGATGGCGCAAAAGGCTGTGTTGTCTTGGGAGATCCAGAATACTATCAGCGCTTTGGCTTCAAGGCCGATCCAGCACTCACATTTGAAGGCGTTCCGCCGGAATACTTCATGGCGCTGCCCTTCATCGGCAAACCACCGTCCGGTCAGGTGGTGTATGAACCGGCCTTCTACCTTACTTAATAGAACGTCCGCCGCCGGAGCTATCGGCGGCGGCCTCCACCAACCTTTCTTATTGGGCTTAGAAATGGCTCTCACGCAGTCTGCTCGTATGATTTAGTGCTTGCCCTATAGACTCTGCGTCAGGCCACTTCCCGGCCTTAACCTGCTCGTCCCTGCTTCGTCTCGTAGCAGCCAGTTTCCCGGAAAGGATATTGCATGTCTGCGATCTTAAAGCTGGCGTTCATCTCGCTCCGCAGCGAGCTACCCGTCCGCGATGGCAGCTTCACTCACCAAGATACGCAGGAACTGGCGCCCAAGTTCAGCGGCGCGGCTGCGGATGGTGATCCAAGCTGCTAGTAACGGCAGCAAGACCTGTTCGAGGTTGCCGTGCCCGGCAAGACGCCGCCGGACTTCCAACTCGAAACGACCGCGCTTCGAAGCGGGCACGATCAGACCAAAGG
>DALYSR010000038.1:2887-25382 GCA_031991825.1 Paracoccaceae bacterium | reverse complement strand
CATGATCTCTCACGGCAACCAAAGGGAAAGCCCGTGGTCACATGCGGCAGAATTGAAATTTAGGGTGCACGACACCGTCAACCAAACCGGTTGTTTCTTGACTGTCGCGAAGAAGCTGATAGATCTGGAACTGCTAATTGACAGATCTGGGCTCTCCGAGGGTGACCTTGGGGGGCTCTTTTCTTTCTCTGGCTGCGCTATGCTCCTGTTCTAGGTTACGGGGTCAGGTCTTGCGGGTCGAAGCCAGATAGGCTTCATAAAGGCTGCGCAAACCATCTTCGGCATTGTCGCGCAGCCATTGGGTAAATTCCGGACAATCGCTTGTGGCCATCTTCAGAGTCACCGACTTCGGTGTCGCCCGCATCTCGCCCAGTCGCTGACCATCCGCGCCGGTCAGCACCAGCGCTTTGGATGGGGCAGGGGCATCGACGGTTTGGTCCTGCTTCAACCGATCCGCGATCAAGGCGAATTTCTCGTCTGATCCCAGCATGTCCAATTCTGGCGCAAGCGCGGCGATCAAAGCCTTCCAATCGGGTGTGGTGTCGCGCAACAGATCGGCCAGTTCCTCCCAGCGCCTGCGTCCGATGCCATGAGCTGCCCCAATCTGGCGCACCAAAGCTTCGGGGATCAGCCGCGCGACCTTGTGCATGCGCGACAACATCGGCTTGTCGATGGCCAAAGCATCCATGATGACATCGCTGCCATAGCCGGTTTGCGCCAATTCGGCGGCGAACAAGGCCTTCTCGATAAAGCTGGGATCCAGCCTTTGGCTGTTTTCCTGCCCCTGCGCGATGATCGCTTGGGTGTCGTTTAGGCTGCGCACCAAGGCTTTGGCGCTTTGCCCCAACAGACGCAACGCCGCCAGACGGCGACGGCCATAGACGATCTGATACCGCCCCGGTTGTTCGGGGATCGTGCGCAGCATGATCGGCACTTGTTGGCCATGGCGCGCGATGCTGTTGGCCAAGGCTTCCACATCGGCCTGAGAGATGCCCAAACGGTCCTTCGGGCCGCCGTCTTCGATCAAAGAGGGGTCAATTTCGCGGATCGCATTGCTGGACAGATCGCGCAACGTGGCCTTCATGCCGGTCATGGCACCGGTGGCGGGGAAACGCTGACGCGTTTCAAGGCCATCGGCCTCAGGTTTCGCGGCGGGCGGGGCAGGGGGTTGGAACAGGTTGCGACGTGCCATCAGGTTTTCCTCCGGCCCCAAGCCGCTTGGATGATCTCTTCGAATTCATCGGCCACGCCGTTGACGCTTTCCAAAATCCGCTCAAGCGTTTTGCGCACGACATGGGCGGGGTCGATTTCGTAAATGGTCTGCTGCGTCATGCCCGCATCCGAAATCGCGGTCGATTTCAGCATCGGCGTGTTCAGCACCTGATCCAACAGGATCGATCGCAAGAACCCCGCCATCTGGCTTTGCGGCACATCGGTGGGTTCATAGCGCGCGACAAGGAATTTCAGGAATTTCCAATCGGTGGGACCGGTGGCCTCTTCCAAGGTCCGTACGGTTTCACCGGCCATCTCCAGGAATTGCGCCATGGATGCCACGTCCAGCATCGAGGGCACCACGGTGATCAGCAATCCGGTCGATGCCAGAAGGGCGGTCATCGTGGTAAAGCCCAGCTGCGGCGGGCAGTCGATGATCACCAGATCGTAATTCGCTTCCACCTCGTCCAAGGCAAAGGCCAAGCGCTGGGTGAAGGGCGGGTCGATCTTATGCTGCAGCGCATAGGCGGTTTCGGTTTCATATTCCGACAGCAACAGGCCTGCAGGCGCCAGATCAAGGTTGTGGAAATAGGTCTTGCGGATGATCTGGCTGATCGGCAGCGGGTCTTCATAGCGCAGCGCATCATAGATCGTGCCGCTTTCGACGAAATCGATCTCGGGGCGGTAGCCGAACATGGTGGTCAGGCTGGCCTGCGGGTCCATATCGATGGCCAAAACGCGGTAGCCGCGCAAGGCATAGCGCTGTGCCAGATGGATGGCCGAGGTGGTTTTGCTGCTGCCGCCTTTGAAATTGACGATTGACACAACCTGCAGTTGATCGCCGGCCCGTCGACCGGGCAAATAGGCCTCGCCATTGCGGCCCGTGCGGGCCATCACATGGCGGATCTGGTCGATTTCCTGCGCTGAATAAAGCCTGCGGCCACGGCTGTCGGTTTCGACTTCCGGAAAATCGCCTTCCTGATGGCGGGTGCGCAGGTTCGACATCGAGATGCCGGTCAGTTCTGACACCTCGGCCGGATGGAACTTGCGCAGGACTTTTTCTTTTTCCGGATGGAAGCTGTTGCGCATATGCGAGGTCAGCGCCTCGGAGAGACGGGCAGCATTGTCACTGATCAACCCCGCGACGGATCCGGGGGACATATTGCCATAGTCTGCCATCTCTGCTGCCTTCTCGCGACTTTTGTTGGGCATTGGTGCCGTCGTCGCAGGCACACGCATTTGGCCCGACTCTGCGACAAATTCAGAAATGACATGCAACTTCGTCTCCAGCAACAGAAAATAGCCCATCTACCGGCTTGTTTCGTCGCTTTATTGTGCTTTTGTCGCTATTTCGCGTCAGAACCACCCTGCGGAATCGGTCGTGAACGCCAATCCCCGCCCGCAAGCCCCACAGATTCGCCCCCATGGAGCTTGCCGCCCTTTCGGTGTATCACAACTGCTTATCGGTGAAGGAGTATGCAATGCAGTGGTTCGTGCGCGAGCGAATGAGACGGGCAATCGACGTGATCGACTTGATCCCCAATGTACACCGCACGGCTGCCTTGGCCACTTTGCGTCGGGCGGCTTTGGCCGGTCACAGCCATAAATTGCGCCTGACGCCTGCGGAAAAGGAACTGGCGTTTTATGACGCGCATTTCCCGCTGTTGTCGCCGATCGGCGCGCGGTTGTTGCTGGCGTTATATCGCGAAGGTCAGATCAAGCTGAAAAAGCCGATGCAAGCCAGCCTGCCCAAGCTGGAAGCCTATGCGGCGACCGAAGCCGCGTTCTTGGCGGAAGTCGAAGAACAGGTTGCGGTTGAAAACGCCAAACGTTCGCGTCTGATCGAGATTTGTGAAAATCCCGATCACGCGCTGCCGGAAGAAATCACCACCGATCTGATCAACCGCGTGATCACCGCCAAACTTGGCCATGGCGCCAGCGGCAAGGTGCGGATCGCGGGTCTGGACTGCTTCCGTGGCGTGACCATCGACGAGATCGACCCCGAATCCCCCATGCGCCCAGAGCCGCGTTTCTTCTGCTACTGGATCGATGCTGACGGCAACCGTCAGGGCGAAAAGGGCTGATCCGCCAACATATGGCGCGCCGTGATCAGATCGGCGCGCAATTCCGCCCGTGCCTGATCACGGGCCACAGGATCCGGCAACCGCAGGATATAAGACGGGTGCCAGGATATCAGCACCTTGCCGCCATGCAGGCCGGTTTCAATCCGCCCCCGTCGCGACGATAGCGCCGCATCATTGCTTGTCAGCGCGAATGCCGCCGTGGCCCCCAAGGCCAAGGTCAATACGGGCTGCGTGAAGGCCAGTTCCAGACCCAGCCAACGACGGCAGGCCTCGACCTCGGCGTGCACCGGCGATTTGTGCAGCCGTTGCTTGCCCCGCGGGGTGAATTTGAAATGCTTCACCGCATTGGTCAGATAGCTTTGGGCGGGATCAAGCTGCGCTTCGCCCATGATCTGGCGCAGCAATTGACCTGCGGGGCCGACAAAGGGGCGGCCTTCCAAATCCTCGCGATCACCGGGTTGTTCACCGACGATCATCAGCCGCGCATCGGGCGGGCCTTCGCCCCAGACGGTTTGCGTGGCGGTCTCGCAAAGCTGGCAATGTTGGCACAGGCTAGCGGCAAGGGCCGCTTCGGGCAGGTTTTGCGGCAGTGCGGCGGCTTTGGGCATCTCTGCGCGGTAGCGGGTCGAAATCGCTGCCGCACCCGCGCGCGGGGTCGATGCGCCGGCTGCTTGCATCCGCTGAACCCGCGCTTCGGCATCTTGCAGCATCGACGGGATCAACCGCGTCTCGGGCAGGTTCTTCCAGTATTTCTTCGGCATTTCCGAGCGCATGGCGGTCAGCTTCACCCGCGCCGGATTGAAGATATTGGCGAAATAGGTACCCCAGAGCGCCTCGGATGCATCATCGGGCAGGTCTGGTCGCGGCGCGCCCGCCTCAAAGCGCAAAGCGCCATCGGTAAAATCGGCGCTGAGGTCGGGCGTGAAAATCTGCCAATCCATATCGGAAAAGCGCTTCACGAAGAAGCTTGATGCGGGTTCAAGGATGTAATGTTCCGGCTCGAACCAAGCGGCGAAGCGGCGGCGCGCCGTCTCGCGCGGCAATTCGCGAAACCGCACGAAAGCATGCATTTTGTGGATATCGCGGCGGATGGCTTTGGTCATCAGTGCCAATCGCCGCCCTAAAGGGTCGATGGCCGCCAAAGGCTGCCCATCCTTGGCACCCAGCCGCCACAGCGCCTGATAGAGCAGATGGAAGCGATCTTCGGCCCGATGCCAGATCACCGATTTCGCCAAATCCATAAAGGCTTTGCTGACCGCAATCCGATGCGGCCCCAAATCTGCAGGCAAAGGGTCGGGGGCGAATAACCCCGCCTGCGCGTCTTGCCCCCACAGGATTTCCGTTGGGGCAAGACGATGGCTGATCGCGATCCGCGCCGCATCGCGCCATGCCGCGAAAGTATCGCGCGCGGGCAGGGGGACGCCGTAGCTCATAGCAGGCTCAGTTGTTCGGGCGGCGGTGCGAAACGGGCGCGCAGATCGACGCTGTCGGTCAGCGCGCGCGGGCTCCAGCCGATCACCGAAATGAAGGGGCGCGCCTTTTTCATCAAGGCCCCCATCCGCACCAGATCTTCGTGGCGCAGATGCGCATGGCGACGCGTGGCGATAATGCGGTCCACCGTGCGGGTGCCAAAGCCCGGCACCCGCAGCAAAACTTCGCGCGTGGCGGTGTTCACATCGACCGGAAACAGCGCGCGATGTTGCAAGGCCCAAGCGAGCTTCGGGTCCAGCTCCAGATCGAGATGCCCGTTCGACGTGCCAGTGGCGATTTCTTCGGCGCTAAACCCGTAAAAGCGCATCAGCCAATCGGCCTGATACAGCCGATGTTCGCGCAGCAACGGCGGCTGCACCAAAGGCAGCGCGGCTGATGCATCGGGGATCGGCGAGAAGGCCGAATAATAGACCCGCTTCAGCTTGTAGCCGGTGTAAAGCCGCGTCGCCGAATTGAGGATGGTGACATCATTCGCCCCATCCGCACCGATGATCATCTGCGTGCTTTGCCCGGCGGGTGCAAAGCGTTTGGGCCGCTTGCCGGTGAAACTTGTCTCTTTGGCGGCATCGCGGGTGACGCGGACCTGTGCCATCGCGGCGCGAATGGTTTCGGGCCGCTTTTCCGGCGCAAGGCTGCGCAGCGAATTGTCTTGCGGCAGTTCGACATTGATCGACAGGCGATCGGCGTAAAGCCCCGCTTCCTCGATCAGGTCGGGCGATGCGTCGGGAATGGTTTTCAGGTGGATATAGCCCTTGAAGCCATGTTCCAGCCGCAGAGTCCGAGCGATCCGCACCATATCGCCCATCGTCTGATCGGGCGATTTGATAATGCCCGACGACAGGAACAAGCCTTCGATATAATTGCGCCGATAGAATTCCAGCGTCAGCGTGACGACCTCTTCCACCGAAAACCGCGCGCGTTCGACATTGGACGACACGCGGTTGATGCAATAAGCGCAATCGAAGATGCAGAAATTGGTCATCAATATCTTGAGCAGCGAAATGCAGCGCCCATCCGGCGTATAGGCGTGACAAATGCCGGTGCCGCCGGAAGACCCGACGCCCCCTTTGCGGCTGTCACGCTTTTCGCCGCCACTTGATGCGCAAGAAGCGTCGTATTTTGCTGCATCCGAAAGCACGGCCAGCTTGTCTTGAAGGGTCAGTTTTGCCATGAGCGAGAATTAGATGTTCTCTTAACGTTCGTCAATTGTGACCTGCCTGTCTTAAGGCGATGTGAATGCATGTGGCTTGGCTTGACAGTCGGCTTTCACGCGGCGCATTAAAGACCGGTCTAGGTGCCGCTTTGCGGCTGAAGAGGGAAGCCGGTGCAAGACCGGCACTGCCCCCGCAACTGTAAGCGGCGAGCGACGGTCATAAGCCACTGTTTTCCGCAGGGAAAATGGGAAGGCGGCCCAAGCTGCGACCCGCGTAGTCAGGAGACCTGCCTTGACGATCACCCATCCTTGACGCGGGGCGCGTCCAAGGTGCGGCATGCTGCAGTGGTGACATTCGATCCGTCTGCTCGACCCTGTTTTCAAGGGGATGCGCAAGCGGGCGGTTTTGTCATGGGGCGATCCGGCCCTCGCAGGAGATTTTCGATGCGTTCTGTCGCGCTGTCCCTTTTCGCTCTTGGTGCGGCCTTGCCCGCTTTCGCTCAAGATGCATCCCCGATCGCGTTACAGCCTTTGACGTTGCAATCGGGGTTCTTCCCGACCGAACAGGCGCGCTATGGCCGCGCGGTCAGCGTGATCGACGCGGCTGAAATCGCCTCTCGGGGGTTGACCCGCGTGCAGGATGTCTTGCGCGCCCTTCCGGGCGTGTCGGTGACAGGATCGGGCCGCGACTATACCCAAATCCGCATCCGAGGCGGTGAATCCAACCACATTCTGGTCCTGATCGACGGTCAGGAAGCAGTCGGCGGCGGCGAGGAATATGTCTTCTCGGGGTTGGAGACCACCGATATCGAGCGGGTCGAAGTCTTGCGCGGACCGCAATCGGTTTACTACGGCGCGAATGCCGCGTCCGGCGTGATCAATATCGTGACCAAGACGGCCGATGCCTCTGGCGGCGGGTTGGGCATCGAAGGCGGCACGGGGCATAATATTTCCGCATGGAGCGCGATCGTCGGTCCCAAAGCGGGCCTTCGTCTCAGCGCCAGCGACAGCCGTGATGACGGCGTCGATGTCAGCGGCACTGACGGTGAACGCGACTATCTGGAACGCCAAAGCCAACGGCTTAGCGGCTGGTGGCAGGCGACCGATCAGCTGCGCTTCACCGCAAGCCTGATGCGCGCTACGGAAAAGTCGCGCCAAGATCAGCCGAATGATATGGCCGACAGTGCCGATACCGTGCTGCTCGATGATGCAGCGCCTGCGGTTGAACGTTTTGAAAGCTGGGCATCGCTTGGGGCGCAATATGAAAGCGTGTCGGGGCGGGTGTTGCATGACTTGAGCTATGCCCTGACGCGTCAGGATCGTCTGAACGATGGCGAGGCCATATGGGGCAAGGGCAAGACGCGGGCCTTGAAATACCGCGCACAGCTCGGTCTGGACGGCGCGGCAGCCGATGCAAGCCAGCGCCTGAACCTGATGGCCGAACGGCAAGAGGACAGCCATAGCGCGGCGATGGGCGAAGATCGCAAGACCCGATCGCTGGCGGCAGAATATCAGGGCGATTTCGCCAATGGTTTCAGCCTGCAAGCCGGTCTGCGCCACGACAACAACAGCGGCTATGCCGATTTCACCAGTTGGCAGCTGTCAACATCTTATGTGATATCCGATCAATGGCGTCTTCACGCGGCAGCGGGCAGGGCTTCGGTGCAGCCCAGCTTCTATGAACTCTACGCCGATGACCGATATAGCTTGGGCAATCGCGATCTAGTGGCCGAAGAAAACCGCAGCCTTGATATCGGGGCCGAATTCACCGCGACCGATGGCAGCTTTACCGGCGATGTAACGCTGTTCCGCGAAGTGCTGCGCTCGGAAATCAATTACGTGCCGATGGATGTGGGCTCTCGCTACACCTATCGCAATAGCCAAGGCAGATCTTTGCGCAAAGGCGTGGAAGCTTCGGGAAAATGGCAGATCAATCCGCAGCTTAGCCTTGGCGCAAGCTATACCTATCTGCGCAGCGCCGATGATACGGGGATTGATGCGCCGCGTCGTCCGCGTCAGGAGGCGGGCTTGCAGGTCAATTGGCAAAGGGCGGATGAAAAGCTGCGGCTCGGCGCGGCTCTGCGCCATGTGCGGGGCAATCAGGATATGCAATATTTCACTTATCCCGCCGCGCGTGCAGCACTCCCCTCCTATAGCGTGGTCAATCTGACCGCCGCCTATAGCGTGACCGACAGTGTCGATCTGACGGCCCGCGTGGTGAATGCTTTGGACAAAAGCTATAGCGACACTTGGGGCTATCATGCGCAAGATCGCCAAGTCTGGCTTGGTCTGAGCGCGCGTTTCTAAGGATATCGACATGAAAGGGCAGGCAGCACACCGCATGAAGCGCGCTTTGGTCGTCGGACTGGGGCTGCTGGCCCTGTCTGCTGCTGCCGGTCAGGTGGCGGCGGCGGAACGTGTCGTGTCGATGAACCTCTGTACCGACCAGATGGCGATGCTATTGGCGGCTCCGGGCCAATTGGTATCGGTCAGCCACCTCGCGCGTGATCCGGAAAGTTCTTCAATGGTGGCGCAGGCGCAGGCCTATTCGGTCAACCACGGGCGGGCCGAAGAAATCGTGCTGCTGCAGCCCGATCTGGTGCTGGCGGGGACATTCACCACCAGCAACACCTTGATGATGCTGAAGCAATTCGGCTACCGCGTTGAACAATTCGCCCCCGAAGCCAGTCTGGCCGATATTGAAACCAACCTGCGCCGGATGGGGCAGATCTTGGGCCGCGAGGCGCAGGCCCAAGCCGTCATCGCCCAGATGCGCCCGCTGCTTGACGAGGCGCGACAGATCGCACAGGACCATCCGCCGATCCCCGCTTTGGCCTATTATACCGGTGGATATACTGCGGGGGCCGTAGGATTGGTATCCGACATGCTGTCCCATGCGGGGGCAAGAAATATCGCGCAGGATCTGGGGTTTGGCTATGGCGGTGTGATGTCGCTCGAGGCGTTGGTGCTGGCCTCGCCCCGGCTTTTGGTCCATAGCGGCGCCCGCTGGAAGACCACTTTGAACAATCTGCTCGATCACCCCGCCTTGGCCCATCTGCATGCCGCGCCCTATCTGCGGGAACCGACGACACCGGCGTGGACCTGCGGCACGCCCGAAACAATAGCCGTGGTCAATGCGCTCGCGCGTCGTATCGCGCAGGAGACCCGCCCATGACCCCCTATCGCAGCCTGATCGGCGCATTGGCATTGCTTTGTCTGGCATTGATGGCGGTCTCCGTCATGGTGGGGGTGGTCAGACTGCCGCTGGATGACAGCCTGAGGGCCTTGTTCGGCGAAGGTGATCCGCTGCTGGTGATGGTGATGCAGGAATTGCGCGCGCCCCGTGCGGTGCTGGCAGCCCTGATCGGCATGGCTTTGGCTCTGGCGGGGGCGGCGATGCAGGGTTTCTTGCGCAATCCGCTGGCCGAACCGGGGGTGGTGGGCACATCCGGTTTCGCGGGGCTTGGCGCGGTCTTGGCGTTACAAAGCCCGCTGGCGCAGGCGTTTCCCTTCGCGGTGCCGATGGCCGCACTGGCGGGGGCCGCGTCATCGGTTCTGCTGTTGCTGATGCTTGCGGGCGCGCGGGCGGCCAGCAGCACTTTGATTTTGGCGGGTGTTGCTTTGTCGGCGCTGTCGGGGGCCTTGGTGTCCTTGGTGTTGAACCTGTCGCGCAACCCTTTTGCCGCCAATGAGGTGATGTTCTGGCTGATGGGATCGGTCACCGACCGCTCTTGGACCCATGTGGCGATGACCGTACCGATCCTTGCGACCGGCGCGGTGCTGATCTGGCGCTGCCGTTGCGGCTTGGACGCGCTGTCCTTGGGCGAGGAAACCGCGCGCTCGATGGGGGTGAATAGCCGGAGGCTTCGGCTGCAATTGGTGCTCGGCTGCGCCTGCCTTGCGGGCGCGAGCACCGCAGTCGCGGGGATGATCGGCTTTGTCGGGCTGGTGGTGCCGCATCTGTTGCGCCCGCTGACAGGGGGGCTGCCCTCGCGACTGCTGCTGCCCGCGACTTTGGGCGGCGGCGTCTTGCTGCTGGCGGCCGATATTGCCGCGCGGCTGATCCTGCCGACGCAGGACCTGAAGCTGGGGGTTTTGACCGCATTGATCGGCACACCGGTCTTCTTGCATCTGGTCTATCGCGCAAGGGGACAATTGCAATGAGCGTGCTGCTTTCCACCAAAGCTCTGGGCCTGTCCCCCCGATTGGCAGCTGCCGATCTGCAGATCGAGGCGGGCGAATTCGTGGGGTTGATCGGTCCGAACGGGGCGGGAAAATCGACCCTGATGCGCGCGGCGATGGGATTGATCTCTGCCCAAGGCCATAGCTCGATCGCGGCATTGCCTTTGGCGCAACGGCCTCGTCATGCGGCTTATCTGGGCCAGCATAACGAATTGGTCTGGCCCTTGGCTTGCGACGAATTGGTGGCTTTGGGCTGGCGGGCCAATCCCGATCATCGCGGTGACGGTTTGGAACAGGCGCGCAGCCTGCTTGCCGACTTGGGGCTGGCCGCTTTCGCATCGCGCCCTTTGCCGCAGCTATCAGGGGGCGAACGGGCCCGCGTGTTGATGGCCCGCGCGCTGGCGCAAGGCGCGCCGCTTTTGGTGGCCGATGAACCCTGTGCCGCCTTGGATCCCGCGCAGGCCGCGCAAATGGCCGCTTTGTTGCGGGCGAAGGCGGATGCGGGCGGGGCGGTCTTTGCCAGCATGCATGATCTGCCCTTGGCGGCGCGCTATTGCACGCGGCTGATCGTCTTGCAGCGCGGCCATCTTGTCGCACAGGGCCAGCCGCCCGATCTGGTGGCCGGTGGTCGCATCCGGTCGGTGTTCGGCGTCGGGTTGGAACAGCATTCCACCCCCACGGGAACCTATTGGGCAGTGACCCCGTAAGGGGGCGAAGCTTCTGGGGGCCATGCCCCCTGTCGGATCGCGGTAAAATCTGCTAGGAAAGGTCTATGAATATGCCCGTGGTCCTGACCTGCCCCTTTGAAATTCGCGCCAATAATGCCCGCTGCGTGATGGATATCCATGATGCGATGGAACCCGCTTGGCGCGATCTGTGCAACGAATTCGGCGAACCGGCCGTCCAATTGTTCGAACATGAGGCGCCGGTGGAACTGGCCGCCGAATTCTTGTTCGAAGAACGCGAAACCGATCAGCAGGACATGCTGTCCGCCGCCTGATCCGCCGCGTCTTTGCTTGCCACAGCCCCATAGAAAAAAGCCCCTTCACATGTGACTGTGAAGGGGCGCACTCGTTACTATACAAACAGGAACAACATCTAATGAAAGCGGTCACGCGGTCGTTCCCATGACCATATGACGATATAAGCGCTAATAAACGCCTTACGACACTCCCCAAAAAAGGGGAGTTTTGTTGTAAATTTTATAAAGGTTTAGCTGATTTTCGCCGCAGTATGACGAGGCTGAGACAAACCTGTGGCAGGGCTGTGGCGAATTGCGCGCAGCGGGCGCTCAGGATCAAGATTCGACCGAATCTGATCCGCCTACAGTGGCGCGGATCTTTCCAACAATTGGGCCAAGACCGATACCGCAAGGCTTTGCGGATCGCGCAAGGAGGGGATCAAGCCGAAGGGCGATGCCATCCGCCCCGTCAGCCCTGCATCCATCCCCCGCGCGATCAAGGCTGCACAGCGGTTTTGATGCGCGCGAAGCGATCCTTGCGCGCCGACATAAAAGGCATCCGATCGGAGCGCGACCTCCAGAAGCGGCGGCTCCCAATCGTGGTCGTGGAAAAACAAGGTCACGGCGGTGCGCGCGTCGGGTAGGACCGCTTCGGGCCATCGCGGCTGTGGCAAATACTGCCCTTTCGGCAGGCCCGCCAGGGTTTCCGCATCCGGCGAGAAGCTCTGCACCTCGTAGCCCGCCGCCGCGGCCAGCAGGCTCAGCGCGCGGGTTTCCGGCCCCATGCCGAAGATCAGCACTTGCAGTTCGGGTTGGATGGTCAGCCTGATGTCGCCCAGATCCAGCGTCGCATTTTGTCGGGCGGCCAATCGATCCGCGGCCAGGGTCAAAGCCGCGCGGTCGGGATAGGGCAGGATCACCACGTCCAAACCGCCCCCACAGGGCAGCTGCAGATCAAGGAAGGGCGAACCCGCCCCATAGCGTAGCCGACGGATCTGGCCGTCGGTCAAGGCGGATGCCGCATGCAATGCCAGATCATGTTCGATGCAGCCCGAACTTAGATTGCCGAAGCGCTGCCCCTGCGCATTGATCACCATCACCGCCCCCAAAGGCCGATAGGAGGCGCCCACCACGCCGGTAATCACCGCCAAGGCGCAAGGTCTGCCGTTCAGCGCGGCAGCGAGGGGAATATCGCGCAGGCAGATACGGGCATGGACCGGCGCAGGACGCGCGGCCAGGACAGCGTTATTGCGTTGGACGGGCAGGGTGGTGCTCATCACGGGGCCTTTGCAAAGGTGACCGGAAACCTTGGTCGGACATATCACAAAACCTGCCCGCGTCGAAGCGCGAGCAGACAAATATTTCAGCCGATCAGGCGGTCTGACGCGAGAAGGGCAGTTCATTGATCGCTCTCTGGGTCAAGGCAGGCCATGCATGCGCCAGCGCCGGCGCGACCGGAGGCACGCCCGGCTCGCCGATAGCGCTGGGGGCCTCAGGGCTTTCGATGATTGCCACGATCACATTCGGCATCTCGTTGATGCGCAAGATCGGATAGTCGTAATGGTTCGACTGCGCCACTTCGCCGCCCTCCGCGAGCGTGATTTCCGAATAAAGCGCGGTGGTCAGCGCAAAGCCCACGCCGCCTTCTTCGACCTGCGCGGTGATCAGGTTGGGGTTGACCGCCATGCCGCAATCGACGGCACGCCAGATATTGCTGACCCGCGGTGCGCCATCCACTTCGGTGACTTCCAGAACCTGAGCCACGTAGGACCCGAAGCTTTTTACGAAAGCAAAGCCATAGCCCTTGCCATCCGCCGTGCGACCTTTCCAGCCCGAGATGTCACGGACCTTTTCGATCACCGCGCGTTCACGGGTGGCGTCAGCCGGCAGCAGGTCCAATCGGCCTTGAATCGCGTCTTTGCCCGAAGCTTCCAGCACTTGGTCCAAGAAGCTTTCGACCGCGAAGCCGGTATAGGTGTGACCGACCGAACGGAACCACAGCACCGAAACCGGGCTTTGCATCCGCTTCCAACCGATGCGACGGGCGCCCAGATTATATGCCAGACCAGCCGAACCTTCGACGGTGAACGGGTCGGGGCTGCCATTCAGCATCGGCTCCATCACGGTGCCCATCATGATCGATTGGGTCGCGATGTCGTCATAGGATTTGACAGTGGCGCCAAACTTCGGCGCATGGGCGACCAGAAGGGTCAACATGCCGTCGCGGTACTGGTCGAGCGTGAATGTCACGCTGCCGTTGGTTTTCGACATAGTGTCCAGACGCGGACGATCCTTGCCGATGAAGACATAATCTTTCGACACTTTGATGGGCGCGATTTCCGGAACCGGTTGTTTCGTCGCCAGCGGGGCGATTTCGCCGAAGGTGGCGGTCTTGCTCGAAGCATGGGTAATCACACCGGCCTTGATGGTGATTTCGGCCGCTGAAACGGCCCGAGCATCTGCCGCCGCACCCGCTTGGCGCATCTGCATATAAGCGTTCAGCATGGTGGTCGAACCGCAGGTGCGCCGGCCGCTTTCATTTGCGACCCGTCGGCATCCAACTCTTCGGCGCAAAGAGTGGCCAGGCCGGTGTAAGGGCCTTGGCCCATTTCAAGATGCTTGATCTGCACGGTCACCGAATTATCGGTCTCGATGCGGATGAAAGCATTGGCCTCGAACGGGGTTGCCGTTACTTCCGTTACGGCTTTTTGCCGTTCTGCGACAAGGTAGTGCAAAGCACCAGACCGGTGGCGCCAACCAAGAAATCGCGACGGGTGGTGGGGATAGCCATGGATCAGCCCTCCGGTGTTTTTGCAGCGTTGTGAATAGCTTGGCGGATGCGGACATAGGTCGCGCAGCGGCAGACATTGCCCGTCATCGCCGCGTCGATATCGGCATCGCTGGGCGCTTTGTTGCCGGTAAGCCGCGCATTTGCCGACATGATCTGGCCCGATTGGCACCAGCCGCATTGCGGCAGGTCGATCGCGCTCCATGCGTCTTGCACCGCTGCGACGACAGGGCGGTCTAGGCCTTCGATGGCGGTGATCTTGCCGCCTTCCGCCGCGCTGATCGGGCTCTGGCAGGCACGTTGCGGCTCGCCGTCGATGATCACCGTGCCCGCATCGCATTGCGCCACGCCGCAGCCGAATTTGGTGCCGGTCAAATGCAGCGCGTCGCGCAAAGCCCAGAGCAGCGGTATTTCGGGATCAATGTCGAGCGTGATGTCCCAACCGTTTACATGAAGCGTGGTCATACCTTGCCCCGAAAAAGCTGAGTTGCGGGACCTATGCGCGGGTTCTCGCCACGTCGAAAAGATCAAAGGGCGCCATGGGTCAATTTAACACAAGCGGCGAATGGCGGCTTGCGCCGCTGGGGGCGGGCAGGCGGGGGGGACATGAAGGTTTTCACGTTAAATCCCTTTCATTGCGGCGGCTTTTTCGTCTATTTTTGCAACTTGGCCTTTGGCCCGAGGCGCAATTAAAAAGGCGGCCCCTCGCAAGGCCGCCCCGTGTCTCGTTCCGATCTGGAAAAGATCAGGCCTGCGGCTGGATGGTCACGCCGCCGACCGTCAGGGTCAGATGCGTGTAGTTTTCCAGCTTCGGGCAGGTGGTTTCAAAGGGATGCGGGTTCGCGGCAGTGATCGCGATGGTGTCTGCACCCGCGCGCTTGCCCGCTTCAAGACCCGCAGGGGCATCTTCGCAAACCAAGCATCTTTCCGGATCAAAACCCAACAGCTCCGCCGCCTTACGATAGCCCTGCGGATCGGGTTTGCCTGCGGTCACCCGTTCGGCGGTGATGAAAACCTCCGGCACTGCGATACCAGCGGCTTCCAAGCGACGACGCGCCAGTTCTTCCCCTGCCGACGTCACGATCGCCCAACGGCCCTTGGGCAATTTGGCCAGCAGATCCAAGGCACCGGGCAGCGGGATGATGCCAATTGTATCGGCTTCCTCTTCGCGGGCGACCCAATCGGCTTCGGCTTGATAATCCATGCCGTCGAGGTCGAACTTGCGCACGGCGTCAATCTGGCGACAGCCATGCGAGGCGGCAAGCACCGCGTCACGGTCCAGACCGACTTTAAGCGCCCATTCGCTCCAGACGCGGTCGACGACGACGCTGGAATCCAGAAGAGTGCCATCCATGTCGAACAAAACGGCGTCGTAATCACGTTCAAGAACCAGGTCGCGGGTTTGGACTGCTTGCATTTGTCGGGCCTTTTCGATGTCGCTGCATTCAAAGGCGGCCTTGGGGCCGACCAAAGCCGTCTCTTGTCTTTTGTGGCGTGAAAAGGCAACCGCCCTTTGATATCGGCAATGTAAAAGGGGCCCCGAAAGGCCCCTTTTATGGCTGTAAATCAAATCGGGATCAGCGGTGGATCAGCCCGCCGAAAACGCGGTTCTCATCGCGGTGACGACCACCTGCCACGGCTGCGGCGACGGCTGCGGCTGCTGCACCCAAAGCCACGGCGGCGGTCAGGAATGCGGCAAGGATCGATCCCTTGCGCGCGGTTTCCGCGGCATCAATCGCAGCCTGTTTCGCATCGGCCGCCATTTTCTCGGCTTCGGCACGCATATCCTGCGCCGATTTCACCGCTTGATCGACACGCGCCGTGACGTCTTCTTCGCTCAGGCCGGTTTTTTGGGCGGTGGCTGCGACAAGGAAGGCTTTCTCGTCTTCCGAGATTTCGCCGGTGCGCAACACATTGCCAAGGATCATGCCGCTTTGGCGCGCAAGTTCTTCGGGTTCCGCAGCAGGGCGGCTTGGCACGAGCGCGCCGTTCGATTGGGTCACGCCATCCAACACCGGACGCATCAGGCTGTCGTTGACATAGTTCAGCGCCGATTGCGCCCCATCATTGGAGGCAGCGCCGCCGATGGCGGCACCCGCACCCTGCGCCAAGCCCGATGCGGCCTGACCGACCGCTTGACCTGCCGCGCTGACCGTCGAACCTGCAAGGCTTGCGGCCCCACCGACAACGCTTGCCGCCATCCAACCGGCCGCAACGATCCCCAAAGCCCAGACGATCAGGCCGTTCAGACCGTCTCGGGTGGCGATTTCGTCATCCGTGGTGGTTTCCAGCCTGCGGCGCAGGCGCCCGACAACATAACCGCCCGCCGAGAAGCTGAGCAGGGTGGTCAGCACCATCCAAATGAAGGAAATGACCATCCACAGCGTAAACGAGCCGCCTTCACCAGGTTCGGCCGAGAAGGACGAAAAGCCTAGGGCTGCACCGAATGTGGTAAACACGCCCGCAGCCGCTGCGGCGACCAACGCCCCGCCGATGATCGCGGGCAGGTCAACGTAGGATCCGGGCAAGCGGCGTTGTCCGGTCGGTCCATCCGTCATCATATCGCGACGTTCCATAAGCAGGCCCCCTTAACGCAGGCCGACAAACGACAGGATGGCCATAACGACAACGATCAGGCCGACCAGATAGATGATGCTGTTCATGGGGGGCTCCTCAACCAATTTTACCGTCAATGAATGAAAGCGCGGGCTTTTGCCTGGGGCTGTCCCGCACGGGATAGATGGTCATTTAACGTCAGAATTTCGGCAAGGTTCCGCCGGATGCGACAAGAGCTGCCAATTGTCGTGGCAATCGCAGGGAAATTTGTCCGGAAAGCAGTCTAAGCCCTGCGACTTTAAGGCAAGATTGCGATCCATTGCCCCGAGCCGTTATGATCGCGGCAAGCCCCCCGTCTCGCAAGGCGGGGAAGAACCCTTTCACGCCCGCACATGGGCCCCACCAATAAAAGCGAAAAGCCAACGTGACCCAAATCCAAGCCGATCCCGTCATCCGCACCATTGCCATGCCCAGCGATACCAATCCTGCCGGTGATATCTTTGGCGGCTGGTTGATGGCGCAAATGGACCTTGCCGCCGGCAATCTGGCGGCACGGATCGCGCGGGGCCGGTCTGCCACGATCGCGGTCGATGCGATGACCTTCCTGAAGCCGGTAAAGGTGGGCGACGAGATATCGATCTATGCGACCTTGATCGAAGCAGGCCGCAGCTCGATGAAGATTTTGGTCGAAACCTGGCGTCGCGACCGTTACGTCGATGACACCGAACAGGTGACCAAAGCCACATTCACTTTTGTCGCCCTTGATGACGAAGGCCGCCCCCGCGCCCATGGGGCCGAAGTCAAAACCGCCGGATAAACGGGCAAGGCGCAGGCGGTCGAAATCAAGATTGCCAAGTCCGAATTTGGCATAAAAAAGGCTGCGCCGAAGCGCAGCCTTGACAGTATAATCGATGAAAAATGTTTGTCTGAAAATGACCGGCGTAACCGCTAAAATTGCGGAACAAATGATTGGGAAATGAAAATCCGTTACATTTTGGCGCGGAAATTGCTGCCATAGGCTTCGATGCACCGCCGCTTCTTCGCGGTATAGCTGAGGGAAACCAGCATCTCTTCATCTGGAATGGAATAGGTATGTCTATAGGTCGTTTCATCCATGTTATGGTCGTTTTGAAGGTGTCGTTTCAGCAAAGAGAAGCTTTCGCCACAGCATTGGCACAGCACAGTGTCACGCGCGGTCGGTTCTTTTTCCGACAAAACCTCGGCTGCACAGTCGCGTGTCCGCAAGATCTGCAGCAACTGGAGCGTGTCGGTCATGGCGTTTCACCTTCCGTAGGGCGGGGACCGCGCTGCGAGGATTGTTTGCATCAACCGCCACACTTCGGACTGTCTTCTTACTTTTCTTTCACGATCATCTCGACTTGCGTCAATTTGACCACTTATTTTTGAATCATGGCAAAATCTGGGCAATTTGCCATTCTTTATTTTAAAACATGTAATTGACCTGAATCTTCATGATCACACTGAAAAACAATGCCATCGGTGGAAGCAGGATCATGGGATGGGGTAAGGATTAACTTACCCTAACGGTGGTCGGATTTTTACAGCCGGCAACCATAAACCTGCACGATCCGCATGCGCAGAATGCGATACTGACCTATGGGGTGACAACGGCCCCCATGACCCGTCGCGGGCCCCGCAAGGATGCAGAGCCTGGCGCCCCAACGTAATCCTGCGATAGGCGGCGGGCAACAGCCCGACCGGAGGTATCGCCACCGCGCTTTAGGCTAGGATAATTTCACGACTGCGCGACTTTTTGAAGATTTGATCTATTGTTTAGCAATTTCATCAGTTAATAGGCCGCTCATGAATTTGCGCTGGTCCTTCTTTACCAGTCTGTCGGTTTTCGCCGCTCTCCTGCTTTTGTGGGCGATGGCGTCCGGCATGGGGTGGGTGAATGCCTTCCTGCTGCCGCCGCCGTGGCGGGTGTGGAACAGCTTCCTGTCGCTTTTATCGTCGGGCAAGCTGGTATCGCATACCGGTGTGTCGCTGCTGCGGGTGATCTTGGGCTATGGCTGTGCCGCTGCGGCGGCCTTGGTGCTGAGCCTTGCGATGGTGCGTTCGCGCGCTTTGTCGGCGCTGATCGACCCGCCGCTCGAATTCCTGCGCCAAGTGCCGCCTTTGGCGCTGATGCCGCTGGCGATGCTCTGGCTGGGCATCGGCGAGGCACAAAAGGTGGGGATCATCATCCTTGCCTGCTTCTTCCCGATCTTTCTGGGCTTTCGTGGCGGGTTTTCGCAAGTCGAACCCAAGCTGATCGAAGTGGGTCAAGCCGCCGGTTTCAGCCGGATGGAGATTTTGCGCCGCATCGTCATTCCCGCAGCCCTGCCGTCGATCATCGTGGGCCTGCGTTTGGGCTTGGGCCATGGCTGGCGCGCGCTGGTGGGGGCAGAGCTGATCGCCTCTTCGGCGGGTTTGGGCTATATGATCTTGGACGCGCAGGATCTGGCGCGGATCGATGTGGTGATGGTGGGCATCTTCGTGATCGGTGGCATCGGCCTGCTCAGCGACTGGGGCCTGCGCGCCTTGGTCCGCTGGCGCCTGCCATGGATCAGACAGGATCTGGAGCTGGGCCGTGGCTGAACTTATCGCGATTACCCATGGATATGACCTGCCATCGGGCGCGCGCCGTCAGGTGCTGCACGGGGTCAGCCTTAGCCTGAGCCAAGGCGGCTTTTATACCATTCTGGGCCGTTCGGGCTGTGGGAAATCCACCATGTTGCGGTTGATGGCGGGCTTGGAAAAGCCCGACCAAGGCGAGATCCGACTAAGCGAAGGCGCGGTCGGCGTGGTCTTCCAAGAGGCCCGCCTGATGCCATGGCTGACGGTCGCGCAAAACGTGGCCTTCCTGATCAAGGGCCGCCTGCCCGCCGCCGAAGTCGAGGCACGCGTCAGCAACATGCTGCAGATCGTCGGTCTGAGCCAAGTGCGCGACAGCTTTCCCGTGCAATTGTCGGGCGGCATGGCGCAGCGCGTGGCGATTGCCCGCGCCTTGGTCGCGCGGCCCGCGCTTTTGCTGATGGACGAACCCTTCGGCGCTCTGGATGCCTTTACCCGCAAACAGATGCAGGAGGAATTGGTCCAGATCTGGCGCGCGACCGGCACCACCGTGATCTTCGTCACCCATGATATCGAAGAGGCCCTGCGCCTTGGACAAGACATCCTCGTGTTGGAGGAGGGGCGCTTCGCTCTGCACTTCCCGCTCGACGCCAGCTATCCCCGTTCCGGGGCCGAGCCAGCCGTAAATGCCGCCAGACAGCGGCTGCTTGATCAACTCTTTGCCCGTCCCTGCGCTGTGCTGCAGGCGGGTCTAATTTGAGGTAAACCGATGAATAAGTTGGCTTCTTTCGCAATGGCAGCGGCAATCGCGCTGACCGCAGGCATTTCGGCTCCGGCTTGGGCGCAAACCAAGACTGTGGCGATTTCCTATGTGACTTCACCCTTCAATGTGCCCTCGATCGTGATGCGCAAAAAGGGCTTTTTGGACGAGGCTTTCGCTGAAAAAGGCGTGAGCCTGACGCATCCGGAAATCACCTCCGGCGCAGCGCAGACCCAAGCCTTGGCGGCGGGTGAATTGCAGATCGCATCGGTTCTGGGCGGCACTTCGGCCATTCTGGCCAATGCCAATGGCGCGGATGTGGTGGTGATCGGGGCCTATGCCCGTTCGCCGAAAGCCTATTTCGTGATGTCGATGGAGGGTGGTCCGGCGGATATCACATCGCTGAAGGGCAAGAAGGTTGCGGGTCCGAAAGGCACCGTGCTGAACCAATTGCTGGCGGCCGCTTTGGCCAAGGAAGGCCTGACGCTGGATGACATCGAATATATGAACATGGACCTGCCGACCGCACGTGCGGCGCTGCTGGCGGGCCAAGTCGATGCGGCGACCTTGGCGGGCGCCAATGCGGTGCAGATCGAGGCGGCTGGCGGCAAGGCGATTGTGGATGGTGAAAACTTGATCGCGCCGACCACCGTGATCGGCTCGTCGAAAGCATTCGTCGACGCGAACCCCGAACTGGTGCAGGCCTATTTCGCGGCGCATCTGAAGGCTTTGGACTTCATCAAGACCAATGAGGAAGAAGCGCTGCAGATCGCGGCCGAAGATCAGGGTCTGTCGTTGGAAGAAGCCAAGAAGCAATTTGCGCTTTACGACTTCACCCCCCTGATGACCGATGCCGATGTGGCCAATCTGTCTGCCGACCAAGATTTCATGATCGAGGCGCAGATGCTGGAAGCCGGCAACAAGATCGACATCAAGACCGACCTGATCGCGCCCTTGGCTTTCGAGATCAAGTAAGCCTTCTTTCGGACCCATCTAGACCCTCTGCTGGGGCCTTCGGGCCCCGGTTTGACACGACGGAATTGCGCCCATGAAACTCTCGATCCTCGACCAGCTGCATTTCGGCGCGCAGGTGCCCATGGCGCAGGCCTTGGCCGATACCATTACGCTGGCGCGTCATCTGGAAGGCCTTGGCTTTGCACGCCATTGGATCGTGGAACATCACGCCATCCCCTACGAGCTTTGCGCCGATCCCATGCTGATGGCCTTGGCCTTGGCGCGGGAAACGACACGGATGCGGATCGGGGTTGGCGGCATCCTGATGAACAATTACAGCCCCTATAAGGTGGCGGAACAGGTGAAAACCCTGTCGATGCTGGCCCCAGATCGCATCGATATCGGTCTTGGCCAATCCTGTTCGGGGGCGCTGATCGATTTGGCGCTACAGCCCGACCGCGATCACGCACCCGCCCATGACCAAGCCGCCAAGATCGACGAATTGCTGGGCCATCTTTACGCCGACCTGCCCGCCGATCACCCATTCGGCGCGGTCAAGGTGCTGGAGCAAATCGCGCCGCCGCTGCCGTGGATCATGGCGGTATCCGCCGCATCGGCGGCGCGCGCGGGCGCTTTGGGTCTGCCCATGGCGCTGTCGGCCTTCCACCGTCCCGACGAGGCGATCGCCACAGCTGCCGCCTATCGCAAGGCCTTCCGACCCTCGGGTCGGGCGGGCCTGCCCGAACAGCCGCAGATGTTCATCGCCATTCGCCTGCAGGCGGCAGAATCCCATGCCTTGGCCGAAGCGCGCGCGATGCCCTTCCGCTATTGTTTCGATCAGCGCCGCCGTCTGGGGCTGATGCCGCAGGAAATGCCTTCGGTGGACGATGCCGCGCGTCTTGCCGGTGGGGTCTGGCCTGCGGAAACCGCCGCTTGGCCGATGGTGTGGATTTCGTCCTATGCCGCTTTGCGCGACCGGCTGCTGCCGATGGCCGAAGCGGTTGGCGCGCAAGAGATCATGTTGCAAGACGGTCTGCCCGATACGGCATTGCGGCTAGAGCATTACACCGCCGTATCCGAGGTGATCACAAAAGGCTGACATAGTTCGAAAAGACCTAATCCTACCTTGCAAATAGCGCTAAGGAAGGGACATTCGCGCCAGCCAAGGGTTTGCCGCCCTAGCCAGATCTACGCGGGATAGCAGTGCTGATGCTCGAGGCCGACATGAGTTTGATTTCAACGCTTACCGCTCCGGAAGCATCCTACCACGCCGGAGATTTCCTGCTCCAAGGCCCTGACGTTCAGCTTTTGGCGAAGGGCCGGCTGCGCGATCTGGCGCAAGGACCGCTCGCCGATCTGGCCACGCGGGCGGCGGCACATTTCGCGCAAGGCGCGGGCGGGCCGCCGATCTTGGTGGGCGCGATTCCCTATGCGCCCGATGCCATGGATGCGCTTTATCAACCCGCTGGCCTGTCGCGTCCGAAACTGTCGCAAATCTGCCCGCCGGTGCGTCCGGTGCGCGCGATCCGTCCCGAACCCGACCGCGATCATTTCGCGCGGGCCGTGAATGAAGCTTTGGCGCAGATCGCTACCGGCGATTACGACAAGATCGTGCTGTCGCGCAGCCTGTCGCTGGAACTGGGCGGCACTTGCGATCTGGGCGGCTTGCTGGCGCTGTTGCTGCGCGATCCGCTGATCACCGGATTTGCCTGCCCCTTGCCCGCCGATGACCATGGTCCGCGCAACTTGCTGGGGGCGACGCCGGAATTGCTGATTG
>DALYSR010000038.1:0-2877 GCA_031991825.1 Paracoccaceae bacterium | reverse complement strand
GATTGCCAAATCGGGGGATCAGGTGCTGTCGCATCCCTTGGCGGGGTCGGCGCGCAGGCAAAGCGATCAGGCGGCGGATCAGGCGGCGGGGCAGGGCTTGTTGCAATCGGACAAGGATTTGCGCGAACATAAGATTGCGGCGGAATGGGTTCTGGATATGCTGGCTCCCTATTGCAAGACGCTATCCGCCCCCGAAGGCGTGGCCCTACATGCTACGGCGCAGATGTGGCATCTGGGCACTCGTATCGCGGGCCGCTTGAAGGACCGTGACACGCCCTGCGCGCTGTTGTTGGCAGCCCTGCATCCGACGCCTGCGGTCTGCGGTTTGCCCGCCGGTCCTGCCGCGCGCGCGATCCCTGCCTTGGAAGGCTATGATCGCGGTTTTTATGCCGGTGCCGTCGGTTGGCTGGATGGCAGCGGTGACGGGCGGTGGTATCTGTCGCTGCGCTGTGCGCAGGTGCAGGGCGCGTGCGCGCGGCTTTATGCAGGTGCGGGCGTGGTGCGCGGATCAACCGCCGAAGCCGAACTGGCCGAAACCCAAGCGAAATTCTCGGCCATGCTGGGGGCGTTCGGGTTGAGCGCCGCCGCTGACAGCGTTCATTCCTAAACCTAGACCAGAAGGACTGCCAATGGCCGGCCTGCCGCAAATTCCCGCCTATCCCTTGCCGCAACCGCATGAAATCCCTGCGCCTAAAGGGCCTTGGGTGCTTGACCCTAAGCGCGCCGCCTTGCTGATCCACGATATGCAGCGCTATTTCCTGCGGCCCTATCCTGTGGGGCAAAGCCCGATTGCTCCGGCAACGGCGCATATGGCGGCGCTGATACAGGCCGCCCGCGCGGCTGGGATTCCGGTGTTCTATACTGCGCAAAAGGGCAATCAGGACCGCCGTGATCGCGGTCTTCAGGCCGATCTGTGGGGGCCGGGCATGCAGGCTATTCCTGAACATGAGGAAATCATTCCCGACCTTGCCCCTGCTGACGGCGATTTCGTGCTGGTGAAACACCGCTATTCCGCCTTCCAGCGGTCCAATCTGAACCATCTGATGCGAGTGCGGGGCCGCGATCAATTGGTGATCTGCGGCGTCTATGCCCATATCGGCTGCATGGCGACAGCCGCCGAGGCGTTCCAGCGCGATATCGAAGCCTTCTTCGTCGCCGATGCCTTGGCCGATTTCTCGCGCGCCGAACAGGATATGGCGATAAAATGGGTGGCGGGACGCTGTGGCGTGGCCTTGCCCACCGCCGCGGTCTTGGACATCTTCACACAGGATACTTCATGCAACTAACCGGATTTGATGGCAAAATCGCGCTGGTCAGCGGCGCGGGCGGCGGGATCGGCGCGGCCATGGTCGCGCGTCTGCTGGGCGCAGGCAGCATCGTGATCGCCACCGACCGCGACTGCCCCGCCCTTGATCCGCATCCGCGCCTGTTCACCTCGGTCATGGATGTGACCAATGCCGCCGAGGTAGACGGGGCCGTCGCCATGGTCGAAGCCGATCACGGGCCGATCGATCTGGGCATATCGCTGGCAGGCGTGCTGGCGACTGGTCTGGTCACCGAGACGAGTGATTTCGACTGGCGGCGGGTGTTTTCGGTCAATACCGACGGGGTCTTCCACCTGACACGGGCCTTGGCGCGGGTCATGGGCAACCGTCGGCGCGGCGCTATCGTGGCGGTGTCGTCCAATGCCGCGGGCGTGCCGCGTCATGGCATGGCGGCCTATGCGGCGTCAAAAGCGGCGGCGACGATGTATATGCGCTGTCTGGGGCTGGAACTCGCGCCTTTGGGGATCCGTTGCAATGTGGTGGCGCCGGGATCAACTCGCACGCCGATGCAGACCGGCATGTGGGCCGACCCGAGCGGAGAGGCCGCTGTCATCGCGGGTTTCCCCGCCCAGTTCAAGACCGGCATCCCCTTGGGCAAGATCGCCGAGCCTGAGGATATCGCCAATGCGGTGATGTTCCTGCTGTCGGATCAAGCGGGTCATATCACCATGGCTGATCTCTTCGTCGATGGCGGCGCGACCCAGCAAGCCTGAACGATGATCCCGCGCAGGTTTAGCCGCGCGGGTCTTGCCGCAACGGTGGCGATTGCCCGCCAGTGGGTGCCCCCGGCGGGGCGGCTTCGCTGAACAGGGCCGCGGCGGGCGGATGCGCTTCGGGCTGGGCTGCGGCAGGGGCCAGTTGCATGTCGCGGGCCTGCCGCCAACCGCGATATCGATACAGCACCACCGCCATCACCATCGTCGCCACCATGCCGACGGGGAAGCTGAGCCAGATCGCATCGGTCCCAAGCAGGCCTTGCAAGCCATAGGCAAAGCCCAAGCGCACGGGGAACATCGACACGATCAGGATTATCAGTGGCCATAACACCTGCCCATTGGCGCGCACGGCGGAAAACAGCACCATCGTCACGCCGAAGGGGATGAAGCCCCATGTTGCCAGCAAGGCGATATGCCGCCCGATTTCTACGGCATTGGATGCTGCGCCAAGGAACAACCCCAAAGCGGCGCGGTCGGCGACAAGCACCAAGACCACCAGAATGCCGGTCATCACCACGTTGAAGATCACGCCCATCCGCGTGATTTCCGACACCCGCTCCCAGCGGCCCGCACCGATGTTCTGCGCGGCCATCGCCAATACCGCCGCGCCCAATGCCATGGCAGGCATCTGCACATAGGTCCAAAGCTGCTGCGTCGCGCCGAAGGCTGCAGTGGTGTCCACGCCCTTGCGGTTGACCAAGGCCATCATCGCCAGCATCGATCCCGATACCACGATCATCTGTACGCCCATCGGTGTGCCTTTGCGGACCATCAAGCCCAAGACCTGAGCATCGGGGATCAGATAGCGCCACTGCGCGCCGCGCAGCCGCAGCGGC
>DALYSR010000037.1:0-25744 GCA_031991825.1 Paracoccaceae bacterium | reverse complement strand
GTCTTGCGACCCAGCAGCAGCATCCATTCCCGCGCCGCATCCAATTCGTCGAGCGTCATTTCCAGCAAGCGATGTGCTATACGCGGCGTGGTCGCCATCATGTCTTCGAAGGGTTTGCGGCGGAAGCAGCACATCACCAGATCGGTGGTCGCCGTCACATCATAAGGCGCAAGCCCGCGCCCCGGACGACCGACAAAATCCGACGGCAACAGCATCCCCACCATCTGGCGGCGACCGTCTTCCAGCGTCTGGGTCAGCGTGGCGATCCCTGAAACCACCGTGCCGACAAAATCCATCTGGTCACCCGACCAGATCACCGGCTGACCGGCTTGGAAGCTGCGGTAGTATTTCATCTGCTCAAGCGCTGCCAGCTCGTCGGTTTCGCAGCGCGCGCATACCGCGCGATGGCGAATCGGGCAGGCCGAGCAATCCTGGGAAGAAAGCGCCGGAATGTCGTGTTTCACGGCCATACCGCCTTTCAATATTGATCTGCATCAAGGCAGCACTTGTACAATGGCGCGAATGTAGGGGAATGACACAGGAATCGCAACTCGCGCGGCTTGGCCTTTTCGATGCAAAAGTGCCCCGCTACACCTCTTATCCGACTGCGCCCCACTTCGCCGGAGGCGTCGATGCTGGCCTTTTCGGCCAATGGATCGAAGAAATCCCCGAAGGCGCACAGATTTCCCTTTATCTTCATGTGCCGTTCTGCCGCAGGCTGTGTTGGTTTTGTGCCTGCCGCACCCAAGGCACCAGCAGCGAAGATCCGGTTATCCGCTATGCCCAAAGCCTTCATGCCGAGCTTGCCCTTCTGAAACGGCGGTTGCCCAAGGGTGTAACGCTGTCGCGGCTGCATTGGGGCGGCGGCACGCCGACCATGCTGCCCGCCGATGACATGCGCCGCTTGGCGGATGCGATCTTCGCCGTGGTGCCCATGGCGGAAGGGGCCGAGTTTTCGGTGGAAATCGATCCCAACGACGTCGATGGCGCAAGGCTTGACGCGCTGGCCGCGGCCGGCATGAACCGCGCGTCGATCGGGGTGCAGGATTTCGACCCGCTGATCCAAGCCGCCATCGGTCGCGAACAAAGCTTTGAACTGACCGCCCGCGTGGTCGATATGATCCGCGCGCGCGGCATCGACAGCCTGAATGCCGACATCCTGTATGGCCTGCCGCATCAGACCGAAGCCCGCATTCGTGATTCCGTCGAAAAGCTGATCGCCTTGTCGCCCGAGCGCGTGGCGCTTTACGGCTATGCCCATGTGCCCTGGATGAGCCGCCGCCAGCAGTTGATCCCCGCCGACGCCATGCCCAGCGCCCAAGAGCGGTTGTCGCTGTTTGACACGGCGACCAAGTTGTTCAAAGCGGCGGGCTATCTGGATATCGGCATCGATCATTTTGCCAAACCGTCGGATTCCATGGCCAAGGCGCAGGTATCGGGCGAATTGCGGCGGAATTTCCAAGGCTATACCGTTGATCCGTCGCCGGTTCTGATCGGCTTGGGCGCATCATCGATCAGTCGATTTCCGCAGGGCTATGCGCAAAACGCCCCCGCGACCTCGGACTATGTCAAAGCGGTGCGCGAGGGTCAGTTCGCCACCCATCGCGGCCATGCCTTCAGCGGCGATGACAGGCTGCGCGGCCGGATCATCGAAGCCTTAATGTGCGACTTCCATGTCTCGCGCGCCGATATCCTGCGCCATTTCGACATCCTGCCCGCCGCCTTGGACCAGTTGCTGCGACAGGTGACATCGCAGTTCGAAGACATGCTGATCTTGGACGCCAGCGGCCTGACCATTCCCGCCGCCGCGCGCCCGCTGACCCGCATCATCGCCCGCGGATTTGACGCCTATGATCAAAGCCGCGCGAAACATTCTGCCGCGATCTGACTTCCTTTTCCTGCCGGCATGCTTACCTTGACCGGCAGGAGAGATATCACATGCATCATTATTCCCTGCTTGACCTGTCACCAGTGGCCGAAGGCAGCAGCACCCGAGACGCGCTGCTCAATACGGTCGAATTGGGTAAACTGGCCGAAGCCAAGGGCTATCACCGCTATTGGCTGGCCGAACACCACAATATGCCCGGCATCGCCTCGGCGGCGACCGCTTTGGTGATCGCCCAAGTCGCGGCGGCCACATCGACCATGCGGGTGGGCGCAGGCGGTATCATGCTGCCCAACCATTCGCCGCTGATGGTCGCCGAACAATTCGGCACGCTTGAAGCGCTTTATCCCAACCGGATCGATCTGGGTCTGGGCCGCGCGCCGGGCACCGATATGGCCACTGCGCGGGCTTTGCGCCGCCATATGCAGCAAGATGACAATTTCCCGCAAGATGTCGTTGATCTGCTGACCTATTTCAGCGAGATGCCTGAAAATGCGCCGGTGCGGGCGATCCCGGGTATCGGCAGCCATGTGCCGGTCTGGATCTTGGGATCAAGCCTTTATGGTGCGCAATTGGCGGCCTATCTGGGCCTGCCCTATGCCTTTGCATCGCATTTCGCACCAGCTTTGCTGGAACAGGCTTTGGAAACCTATCGTCAGGACTTCCGCCCCTCTGCCTATCTGGAACAGCCCTATGCCATGTTCGGCGCTGGTGTCTGTGTGGCCGATACCGATGAGGAAGCGCATTACCTGCGCTCGTCGCAGGTGTTGACCTTCGCAAGGCTGCGCTCGGGCAATCCGGGCAAGCTGCCTGCGCCGGTCGAAAACGTATATGATCATGTCGCCCCGCAAATGGTGGCAAGCGCGGAAGAAGCTTTGTCCTGTTCCGCCGTGGGATCAGCCGAAACAGTGCATCAGCAGCTGTCGGCTTTGATCAAACGCTATCAACCCGATGAGATCATGGTCACCGGCATGATCCACAACCATCAAAAGCGGATGCAATCCTTTGCCATGGCCGCCGATGTGCTGAAGGATCTGGTGGCTTAATTAAGTCCCCAAGCCTTCCACCAAGTCCACCATGCGCGGCAAGCAGATCGACTGCAGATCATAATTTGCCCGCGCATTGTCCCGTGCCGCCTGACGGATAGCGTCGAACCTTTCCAGATGCGCCAAGGCTTCGGTCAATTGCCGCGACCAGCCGTCGATATCGAAGAAATCGACCAGAAGGCCCGTTTCGCCATGGGTCAGCACTTCGCGCACCGGAGCCGTATCGGACCCCACCACCAGACAGCCCGCCGCCATCGCTTCCAGCATCGACCACGACAGCACGAAGGGGTAGGTCAGATAGGCATGAACGCGGCTGATCTTCAGGATCGACTGGAATTGCGCATAGGGCACGCGGTCCAAGAAATGCACCCGCGACATATCCAGATCGGCTTCGACTTCCGATAAAATCCGCTGCTTCCAGCCCTTTTCCCCCTTGGGGGCCGTGCCATAGCTGACCTCGTCGCCGCCCAGGATCACCACCTGCGCATCGGGCCGCGCGCGCAGCACCGCAGGCAGCGCCCGCATGAAGATGTGATAACCGCGATAGGGTTCAAGATTGCGGTTCACGAAGGTCAGCACCTCGTCGCCCGCGCGCAGGATGCGACCATCGGGCAGATAAAGATGCGCCTGCGGATCGGGAGCAAGCGCCTGACAATCGACGCCGTCATGGATCACGTCGATCATCGGCTGCAGGCTTTCGGGATAGGTCGATGCCTGCCACTTGGTCGGAGACAGCCCGCGATCCGCATGAACCAAGGACTGCGCCAGATGCGCCGCCCTGCCCTGCGCGATCAGGATCTGATCCAGACCGTAATCGCCGAATTCACGGTCAAAGCCCACATCTGCGCCCCGCCCCTGATAGTAAAACTCGGCGTAGATCAACAGCTTGGCTTCGGGCCATACCTGTTTCAGGAACAAGGTCTCGCCCCAACCGGAATGGCCGAAGATCACATCGGGCACGTAACCTTCCCGCGCGCGCAGCTGGGCACAGGCCCGCGCGACGGACACGCCGCGATCGCTCATCACGGTGTAATTGCGCCCCAACCGCGTGGCTTTGGGGTCAACCCGCTCCGGCACATGGCGATAGCGCAGCAAGGGCACAGGCGAGGGCCGCGTATTCGCCTGATCCGTCAAAGCGCGCACCTGATGGCCGCGCTTTTGCAACTCGGGCGCAAGATGCAGGAACTGGCCCGGAAAATTCTGATGCAGGAAAAGAATTTTCATCGAGCCGCCTCCTTTAGCCACCCTGATGGAAGGCTGCGGCCAGCAGGCCACGGGTATAATCGCAGGAGGGGGCCGCAAAGACCGCATCCGCCGGCCCCGCTTCCACCACATCGCCCGCGCGCATCACCATCACCTGATGCGACAAGGCCCGCACGACCCGCAGGTCATGGCTGATGAAAATATAGGCCAGCCCGTATTTCCGCTGCAAATCCCGCAGCAAATCAACGATTTGCACCTGCACCGTCATATCCAAAGCCGATGTCGGTTCATCCAGCACCACAACCTTGGGGCGCAAGATCATCGCCCGCGCGATCGCGATACGCTGACGCTGACCGCCGGAAAATTCATGCGGATATCTGGACATCATCGCAGGGTCCAACCCCACTTCGGTCATGATCTCAGCGACTTTGGCGTCACGCGCGGCAAGGCTTTCGCGGCCATAAAGCGCCAAACCTTCGGCAATGATCTCGCCCACTGTCATGCGCGGCGACAGGCTGCCGAACGGGTCTTGGAACACGATCTGCAGATCGCTGCGGATCGTACGCAGGGCCCGTCCATCAAGGCCGGAAATATCCCGCCCCAGCAGCACGATCGGCCCTTCGGATTTCACCAGCCGCAAGACGGCCAGCGCCAGCGTCGTCTTGCCCGAACCGGACTCGCCAACAATGCCAAGGGTTTCGCCTGCACGCACCGTGAAGCTTGCGCCGTTCACCGCTTTCACATGACCGACCGTGCGGCGCAGGAAACCCTTGGTGATCGGGAACCAGACCTTCAGATTATCCGCGCGGATCACTTCGGGCGCATCAGGAGCCAAGGGCTGCGGCAGGCCTTTGGGTTCGGCCGCCAGCAGGCTTTGGGTATAGGGATGCCGCGGATTGGCGAAGATTTCAGCCGTCGGGCCTTCTTCGACGATCACGCCGCCCTTCATGACACAGACCCGGTCGGCGATGCGGCGCACGATGCCCAGATCATGGGTGATGAACAAAAGGCTAAGACCTTCCGCCTGCTTCAGTTCCGCCAGCAGATCAAGGATTTGCGCCTGAATGGTCACATCCAAAGCGGTCGTGGGTTCATCCGCGATCAACAGATCCGGCCCATTGGCCAAAGCCATGGCGATCATCACCCGCTGCCGCTGCCCGCCCGACAATTGGTGCGGATAGGCCCCCAAACGGCTTTCGGCGTCACGGATGCCGACCTTGTTCAACAGATCCAAAGCCCGCGCCTTGGCCGCTTCACGCCGCAAACCCTGATGCAGCATCAGGCTTTCCGACAGCTGGCGTTCAATCGTGTGCAAAGGGTTAAGGCTGGTCATCGGCTCTTGGAAGATGAAGCTGATGTCATTGCCGCGCACACGGCGTAGCACTTCAGGCTTGGCCCCCACCAATTCGCGGTCCAGATAGCGCACCGACCCGTCCAGCTGCGCATTATCGCCCAGCAGCCCCACCGTCGACAAAGCCGTCACCGATTTGCCCGAACCGGATTCGCCCACCAAAGCCACGGTTTCGCCCTTGGCAACATGGAAGCTGACGCCCTTGACCGCCTGCACCAAGCGGCCGTCCTGCCGGAAGCTGACCTTCAGGTCATTGACCTGCAACACATTCATTGGAAGGTCTTTCTGGGATCAAAGGCATCGCGCACCCCTTCGAAGATGAAGACCAGAAGGCTGAGCATGATGGCAAAGGTAAAGAAGGCGGTGAAAGCCAGCCACGGCGCTTGCAGGTTCTGCTTCGCCTGCTGGGTCATTTCCCCCAAGGATGGTGCCGAAGACGGCAGGCCAAAGCCCAAGAAGTCCAAGGCGGTCAGCGCGCCGATGGTGCCGGTGATCACGAAGGGCAGCATGGTCAGCGTCGCCACCATCGCATTGGGCAGCACATGGCGATACATGATCACGCGGTCCGGCACGCCCAAAGCGCGCGCCGCACGGACATATTCGAAATTCCGCGCCCGCAGGAATTCGGCGCGAACCACCCCCACCAAGGCGGTCCAGCCGAATAGCACCATCAGCCCCACCAAGATCCAGAAATTCATCGAGAAAATCGCGGCCACGATGATGATGACGTAAAGCGAAGGCGTCGCGCCCCAGATTTCGATCACGCGTTGCATGACCAAATCGGTCAGCCCGCCGAAATAGCCCTGCACGGCCCCTGCCGCGATGCCGATCACCGAGGTCAGCACCGTCACGATCAGCGCGAAACTGACAGACAAGCGGAAGCCATAGATCACGCGCGCCAAAACATCGCGCGCGGTATCATCGGTGCCAAGCCAATGCTGGGCATCGGGACGCGAAGGTGCGGGACCGTCCAAGTCATTGATCGTGTTGAAGCTATAGGGGATGGGAGCCCAGATGATACGGCCCTTTTCGATGGCCGCGCCCTCTACGGTGCCCTTTTCGGACGCCTCAAGCAGCACAGCATCGGGATCATCCCAGCAGGCCTCAGACCCTGCCGCCATGATCAGGCAGCGCACTTCCACATCCTTATATTTCGCTTCGGTCTGGAAATCGCCACCGAAGGCGGTTTCCGGATAGAACTTGGCGAAAGGCGCGTGCCACTCACCGCGATATTGCACCAGAAGCGGGCGGTCATTGGCCACCAATTCGGCGCAAAGCGTGATGCCATACAGCACTGAGAAGATGATCAGCGACCAGTAAGCCCTACGATTGGCTTTGAAATTACGCCAGCGGCGCTGGTTCAGGGCGGATAATGCCATTGCCTTACCCCCTTTTCTCGAAATCGATACGGGGATCGACCCAGACATACATCAGGTCCGACAGGATGCCGACGATCAAGCCGATCAACCCGAAGAAGAACAAGGTCCCGAAAATCACCGGATAATCGCGTTCAACCGCCGCACGGAAGCCCAGCTGGCCCAGACCGTCCAACGAGAATATCGTCTCGATAATCAGGCTGGAGCCGAAGAAGACCGACAGGAACATCGCCGGAAAGCCCGCGATCACGATCAGCATCGCATTGCGGAAGACATGGCCATACAGCACGCGCGATTCCGACAGGCCCTTGGCCCGCGCGGTGACGACATATTGTTTCTTGATCTCTTCAAGGAAGCTGTTCTTGGTCAAAAGCGTCAAGGTCGCAAAGCTGGAAATGGTCGATGCCACCACCGGCAGCGTGATATGCCACAGATAATCCAAGGCCTTCCCCATCAGGCTTAGGTTTTCCCAACCATCAGACGTTAGCCCCCGCAGCGGGAACCAGCGGAAATAGCTGCCGCCTGCGAACAAAACCAACAGCAGGATCGCGAACAGGAAACCGGGGATCGCATAGGCGGCGATGATCACGCCCGATGTCCAAGTGTCAAAGCTGGACCCGTCCCTGACCGCCTTGCGGATGCCCAAGGGGATCGAGATCACATAAGCGATCAGCGTCGACCACAGGCCCAAGGTGATGGAAACCGGCATCTTTTCCCAAACCAGATCCAATACGCCGATGGATCGGAAGTGGCTTTCGCCGAAATCCAGCTGCACGTAATTCCATAGCATGACCAAGAAGCGTTCGACCGCCGGTATCTTTTCCTTCACGCATTCGGGCGCATGGATCGACGGCTTGCCGGTGAAACCTTCCGCGCAGACAAAGCGGGAAAAGCCGAATTGCACTTCCAGTTCCGCCAGAAAATCGGGGTCCAACCCTTTCGAGCCGATATAGCTGCTGTCGCCAGCGCCGAACTGGGCATCCATGCCCGCATCGGCCCCGCCACCAGAGATTGCAGCGATGGAATCTCCACTGCCTTCAATGCGCGCCAATACCTGTTCGATCGGCCCGCCCGGCACGAATTGGGTCAGCGCAAAGTTGATGATCATGATCCCGAGCAATGTCGGAATGATCAGCAACAGCCGCCTAAGGATATAGCCACCCATCTGGTCTTGGTCCGCCCGTTTTCGCTATGGATCTTATTGTTATTGCAGCGCGCCAGCCTTGCGCAGGCTTTCCGCTTTCTCGGGGTTATACCACCAGAAATCCAACTCGCCCAGCGCATAGGGCGGCAGGGTTTGCGGATGCTCGTATTGGTCGTAATAGGCAATCGAATGGCTGGCTTTGTAATATTGCGGCACCCAGAAGCGTTCGGCGCGCAACACGCGATCCAAGGCTTTGGTCGACACCGTCAGCTCTTCCATCGAACCTGACGCCATCACCACATCGATGACCCGATCCGCCGCTTTCGATTTCAATCCCATCAGGTTGAAGGCCGAAATATCCGCGGTTTCGGACCCGTAGAACTGCTTCAGTTCCGACCCCGAGATATAGCCAGACCGTGCATTCCCGATCACCATGTCGAAATTATATTCGGGCGGACGCGAGCGTGCTTCCATCTGGGCATTATCGACACGGGTCATCTTGGCATCAACGCCCAAAGCTTTCAGGTTTTCGATGAAGGGCGTGATCACGCGGTCGAAGGTCGGGCTATCGTTCAGGATTTCCAAGCCGAGCGGCTTGCCTTGGGCATTGCGGCGCATCCCGTCCGACCCGACAGTCCAACCCGCATCGTCCAACAGCTTTGACGCCTTGCGCAGATTGCCGCGATCCAACTGCCGATCCCCCGATACCGGCGCCATCACCGCTGGTTCGGTCAGGATCGACGCATCCAGCAGGCCTTCATCGACCAAGGGCTGCAAGATCGCGACCTCTTCCGGAGATGGCGGGCCTTCCGCTTCAAGGAAGCTGTTTTCCCAGACCGAATTGATGCGGTTATAAATGCCGTAGAACAGCGTCTTGTTCGACCATTCGAAGTTGAACATCAGCCCCACCGCCTCGCGCACACGCGGGTCTTGCAGATGCGGCCTGCGCAGATTGAAGATGAACCCCTGCCCCGAAGCTTTGGTCCCGTCGGGCAGTTCGACCTTCAGGATCTGGCCCTTCTTGACCGCGTCGAAATCATACCCGCTCGCCCATTTGATCGAGCTGGCCTCGTTGCGGAAGGTATAATTCCCCGCCTTGAAGCCTTCGAAGGCCGCATCGTAATCGGCATAATATTCGATACGGATGCGGTCGAAATTGCCGCGCCCCTTTTGCAACGGGTGATCCTTGCCCCAGTAATCGGGATTGCGCTTCCACGAGATCGACTTGCCGACATCGACCTTGTCCAGCACATAAGCGCCGGTGCCCAGGAAGGGCTTCATCGACGAAGCTTCAAGATCCAGACCTTCGGCGTCGTATTGCGCCTTTGACAGCACCGGCAGCCCACCCATATCGGCCGGCAGATCGCGATGCGCCACGCCCGCCTTAAAGGTGAACTTGATACGATGGGGATCCAGCAGCTCGACGCCATCCACTTGCGTGGCCAGCACGGTGCGGAAATCGGTCAAGCCCTTGGACAAGAAGGTCTGATAGCTGAACAGCACATCTTCCGCCGTCATCGGACTGCCATCGGCAAAGGTCACGTCGCGGCGCAGGTTGAAGATCACCCACGACCGGTCCTTGGGATATTCGATGGTCTCGCACAGCAGGCAATAGGCCGCCCCGATCTCGTCCGCCGTGCCTTCCAGCAAGCTTTCATAGGGCAGCGAGGACAAAGCCCCCGCCCGCCCCTTGATCGAATAGGGATTCAGACTGTCAAACCCCCCAAAGGTCCATTCCGAAATCTCGCCGCCTTTGGGCGCATCGGGGTTCACATAGGGAAGATGCGTGAAATCCGCGGGCAATTGCAGCTCGCCGAAGGTGGAAATGCCATGCGCCTTGATCACATCACTGGCGCTTGCATCTTGGGCGGTCGCCGCGCCCGCCCCCAATATCAGTGCCAGACCTGCGAAAGCGCCCCAAACCCGTGCCATCTTGCCCCCTGAATAGTGCAGCCGCCTTGCGACCTTATCCATTTACGGACCTATCTCGCCAATTGTCGACCACTCAAGTTGCGATTGCGTGAACAGCCGCCTCCAAAACGCAAAAAGCCGCCCCGAAGGACGGCTTTCGCAGCATTTTGCCGAAGCGGATTAATTGACGCTTTGCAGATACGCGATCAGGTTCGCGCGATCTTCGGCTTTCGGCAGACCCGCGAAGGACATCTTGGTTCCGGGGGTGTCGGTTTTCGGCGAGGCCAGGAAGTGATCCAGATGCTCGGGAGTCCACGGCTTGTCGGCATTGGCCTTCATCGCATCCGAATAGGCATAGCCTGCAACCGTACCGATATTACGGCCGACCACACCATTCAGGTGCGGACCGGTGGCATCCTTGCCGTCCATTTTGTGGCAGGCCTTGCACTTGGCAAAGACCTTCTCGCCAGCTGCCGGATCTGCAGCCGCCAACAGCGCTGCGAAATCGACTTCGCTTGCTTCGGCCGCACCTGCGGCAGGAGCCGTATCGGCAACCGCGATCACATAGGCCTGCTCTGCGCCCTCGCCGTGATGGCTTGCAGTGGTGGAGTATAGGCTATCCGCGGCCCAGCCGCCGAGCAGGAACACCAACAGTGCTCCGCAGCCCGCGCCCAATACCTTGGTCATCGTCATCGTGTCGAACATGTCGCGCCTTCCCTTGGCATATCTTTTGGCAGCTTCTAACCGCTTCCATGGCTACGTTTCAAGGTATATGGCAGTCCAACACCTAGTGTTGAATGCCGATTTTGCAGGAGAAAAGTGGAAAATGACTGGAAGGATCGCGTTTCAAGGCGAACTTGGTGCCTATTCGCATCAGGCCTGCCAACAAGCCCGCCCTGACTTTACGGCATATCCATGCGTCACTTTCGAGGATGTCGTCGAAAAAACCCGCTCCGGCGAGGTCGAATTGGGCATGCTGGCGGTCGAAAATTCGACCTATGGCCGCGTGGCCGATGTGCACAGCCTGCTGCCCAAAGCCGGATTGCATATCATCGGCGAAGCCTTCGTGCGCGTGCATGTCAATCTGCTGGGGGTGAAGGGGGCGAAACTCGAAGACATTCGCGAAGCCCATGGCCATGTGGTGATTCTGCCCCAATGCGCCAGCTTCCTGCGCGCCCACGACATCACCGGCAAAGTCAGTTCCGACAATGCTCGCGCCGCCCGCGAAGTATTCGAGGCCGGCGATATCACCCGCGGCGCGCTTGCCAGCGCATTGGCCGCGGAAATCTACGGTCTCGACGTGCTCGCGCCCCATATCGAAGACCATAAGAACAATACCACCCGTTTCCTCGTGATGTCGCGCAACATCGACCTGACACGCCGCGCCGAGCGGATGATCACCACCCTCACCTTCCAGGTCCGTAACATTCCCGCCGCGCTCTACAAAGCCTTGGGCGGCTTCGCGACCAATGGCGTCAACATCACCAAGCTGGAAAGCTACATGATCGGCGGCACTTTCCTCGCGACCGCCTTCTATGCCGATATCGACGGCCATCCCGAAGACGACAACGTGGCCCGCGCGCTGGACGAATTGCGCTATTTCACCACCGAATTGGACATCCTCGGCGTCTACCCCTCTGACCGCGTCCGCGGCTGAGCCACCTCAAGCGCAAGCCCGCTCAAGGGCTTGCACCTTTTCCAAATACTCCCGCCGGAGGCTCTTCGCCTTCAGCTCTCGCCACGCGCGGCATATTTCGCCTCCAGCCTGCGCCCGTAATCCGCCAGCCGCTTGTTCAGCTTGGCCTGCACCCGCCCCTTGGTAAGCCGCAAGGATTGCACGAACAACCGCGCCGCAAGGGATTTGGGCCGCAGTTCGCCCTGCACCGACAACCGGCTGCGGGTCGCACTGATAGGGGTGATCTCGACCAGAAGATCGCCGCCGATGCCGCGCCCCTCCGCCTGCATCTCCAGCCGCTCCGAGGCGCGCAACACGCGCAGCACCAGCGCGCCATTGCGGGTTTTGCCCTTGAAGAGGAAACTGCCCTCCCAGCGGCTTCCCTCGCCCGCCTGCAGCCTTCCGGCGGGATCTTGGCGGGTGATGTGCGCGCCCTTGGCCCGCGCCAAAGCCTCCCAGCCCTCGAAATCGGTCAAAGTGGCGAAAGTGAATTCCGCCGATGCGGCAATATCAATGCGCGAAGAAAATTCCATGCCGGTCCTTTGGCTGAAGATGAAAATTGGCCGAGGGTGAAACTCTGCGAATAATAACGATTCGCCCGAAGCGAAACCGGACATCAACTTGCAGGCGGCCCGCTTGGACCGCCCGCCTTGATGTGGGGTCAGGAAAACTGCCCCGCAAGCCAGCCATCCAGCAGAAATCGCGCGATGGATCCCCCGCGCGGCAAACTCACCTGCGGATGATTGCCAAGGCTTGCCTCCAGCAGCGCTTCGCGGCTGATCCAGCGCGCATCTTCCAATTCATTGGGATCAATGGTGATCTCCTCGCTCAGGGCTTCGCCGCTGCAGCCCAGCATCAGGCTTGCTGGGAATGGCCACGGCTGGCTGCGCAGGAAGCTCACCCGCCCCACGCGCACCCCCGCCTCTTCGAAGACCTCGCGGCGCACGGCGGCTTCGACCGTCTCGCCGGGTTCGATGAAGCCCGCAAGGCAGGAATACATATTGTTCGCCCAATTGGCATTGCGCCCGACCAGCGTCTTGTCGCCCTTGGTGATCAACATGATCACCACCGGATCGGTGCGGGGGAAATGCTGTGCGCCGCAGGTCGGGCAATTGCGCTGCCAACCGGCCAGAACCACCTCCGATGGCGCGCCGCAGGCCGAACAAAAGCCATGGCTGCGATGCCAATGCAGCAAGGATTTGGCGGTGGCCGCAAGTTCGGCCTCGCGCGGGGTCAGACGCGGCAACACCTCGCGCAATTCGCGGAAGACCAAGCTGGCGGGCAAGCTGGGGTGATGCTGATGCGTGACGGCTTGGAACCCCGCCTCCACCGCCTCGGCCCCCGATTCAGGCGACCAATCCGACACATCGGCGGCAAAGCAGGGCATATCACCGTCCAAGCCCAGAAACACCGGCGCACGGCCATGGTGCAGCACCACCGCATCCGACGACACCCAAGCCAGACCGCCCCCTTCCACCACCAAAGGCTTGCCCCGCCACAGCGCCAGCACATGGCCGCGTGCCAGCATCTGTGCCAGCTCTGCCGGCTGGTTTCGGAATTCCGCCGCCCGCTCCAAGCCCGAAGTCCCAAAAGACATCCCGTCCGGCTGTTGCATCTTCATCTCCTCACGCCTGCGATTGCGCTGCCGCGCGGCCGCCTGTTCAACCCTGCCATCATTTCAACCCTGCCGTGCATCGCCCGGCAACAGCCACCCGCCTCAGTCGAGATTGTGGCAGAAATCCCTCCGGACCTATAGGCTTACCTCGCCTTTGCGCCCATTATTTCGCCATATTCAACGCCTAATCTCATCAGGCAATCCCCCATCCCTCCACTCAGGAAAACGGCAAACGTGCTGGATATCGACGACACAGATGCGGCCCCGCTCTACCAAGGGGCCTATAGCAAGCCTGTGCATGCAGGCTTGCGCATTCTGGCCACCACCGACCTGCACGCCCATATCGCGCCCTATGATTACTGCACCGACGAAGCCTCGCCGCGCTGGGGTCTGGTGCAGACTGCAAGCCTGATCGCCCAAGCACGGGCCGAAGCGCAGCGGGGCGGGGTCGAAAGCATCCTGCTTGATAACGGGGATTTCCTGACCGGCAGCCCCTTGGGCGATCATCTGGTGCGCGAAGGTCATATGGAGGACAGCTTCCAGACCCATCCGATGATCAGTGCGATGAATCAACTGGGCTATGACGCGGTGAATTTGGGAAATCACGAATTTTCCATGGGCATAGACCGTCTGGACGCGGCGCTGGCACGCGCGCGCTTTCCGTATCTTTCGGCCAATATCCGGCGGACAGAGGGCAGCGTCCCGTTGGCTTTGCCACAGCTTCAGCCTTGGGTGATCCTGGATCGCCGCCTGCGCGGTCATGACGGCATGGCGCATCGCTGCAAGATCGGGGTGATCGGCGTGCTACCCGAAGAAACCGCGATTTGGGACCGCCAAGCCATCGGCGGACGCATCGAGATCGGGCCGATGATCGATGCGGTGCGCAGCTACATCCCCCATATGCGCCAAGCCGGAGCCGATCTGATCGTGCTGCTCGCGCATTGCGGTCTGGGCGAAGGCATCCTGAACGGCGAATCGACTCATGAAATCGGCGCGATCGATATGGCAGCGCTGGCAGGGATCGATGCGCTGGTGATGGGCCATATCCACCTGACTTTCCCCGGTCCTGCCCGCAAACATCCCGCCGTCGACGCCCAGCGCGGTTTGGTCCATGGCAAGCCCGCCGTGATGCCGGGGTTTTACGGAACGCATCTGGGCGTCATCGATCTGGATCTGGTCCACGACCGCAAGGGATGGAAGGTCAAGGGCACCACCGTCACTCTGCGCGCCATCGCCAAACGCCTGCCCGATGGATCGGTCGCCCCGCTCACCCCGCCCGACCCCCAGCTTTCCGCCCTGATTGCCCCCGCCCATCGCGCGGCGCGTCTTTGGGCCCGCAAGCCGATCGGCACCTGCACCACGCCCCTGCACAGCTATTTCAGTCTGGTGACCGAAACCGCGCCTTTGCAATTGGTCAACCGCACCCAGACCGACCATATCCGCCGCCGCTTGGCGGGCAGCCGTTACGCCCATCTGCCGGTGCTATCGGCGACGGCGCCGTTCAAGGCGGGCGGGCGTGGCGGGCCGGAAAACTTCACATCCATCCCCGCAGGCAATCTGATGCTGCGCCATGCCGTTGATCTTTATGGCTTTCCCAATACGGTGATGGCGCTGAAAATCGATGGCGCGGGCCTGCGCGAATGGCTGGAACGCTCGGTGCGCGGCTATTGCCAGATCATCCCCGGCCTCAGCGACCAGACCCTGCTGGACCCCACCGCAGCCCCCTTCCTGTTCGATTCGATCAGCGGCATCACCTATGAAGTCGATCTCTCTGCCGCGCCGCGCGCTTTGGGCGGCAGTCGCATCCATGATCTGCGCTATCAAGGCATGAAGGTCCATGACCATCAGGAATTCGTCATCGCCACCAACAGCTTCCGTGGCGCAGGCAGCGGTGGCATCGTGCCGCTTGAACGCATAGAGGTGATACTGGCCGAACCGGTGGCCAATCGCGATGTGATGATCGACTGGCTGCGTGAATCCCCCGAACCTTTCCAACCGGCCCTGCCCAATTGGCGCTTCATGCCGATGAGCAATACCTCGGTCATCTTCCAGACCAGTCCGGCGGCGATCTATTGCCTGAAAGACATGGCCTATCTGCAATTGAAGCCCTTGGGCTTGGATGCGGATGGCTTCCTTTTGATGCGGATGGCCCTTTAGGGCTTTGACTTCCCCTTTCCTTTAGGGCCTTCTTGCGCCGATTTCACACCTTCGGATGCAAAGGAATTCCGCCATGTATGACGCCGTCTTCTTCGATCTGGATGGCACTCTGGTCGATTCCGAACGGATTTCGATGCGCACGGGGGCGATGGCCTTCGCCGCTCAGGGCTTCCACGATGTGGATGATCTGTTGCACAAGATGGTCGGCATCGATCAGAACGGGTCCAACGAGTTGATCTTGCAGCATTGTCCGGGCGTGAATATCCGACAGCTGCGCCACGAATGGCATAGCGCTTTCACCAAGATGGAACAAACCGATCTGGTGCTGAAACCCGGTGCCTTCGATCTGGTGCATGGGCTGGCGCGGCAGATGCCGGTGGCTTTGGTCACATCGACCCATCGCAAACCAGCTTTGGTGCGGATCAAGCTTGCCGGACTTGCCAGCGCATTCACCGCCGTGATCACCCGCGATGACGTGGATCAGGCCAAACCCGCGCCCGAACCCTATTTGCTGGCGGCGTTCAAGCTGGGCATCGCCCCCGAGCGCGGTCTGGTCTTCGAGGACAGCGAAACCGGCAGCCAGGCGGGCCAGGCGGCGGGCATGACCGTCGTTCAGGTGCCCGATATGATCCCCGCCTCGGGCCGTTTTGCCCATCACGTGGCGGATAGCTTGATGGATGGCGCGCGCTGGGCGGGCATCTGGCATCCGGTGGGCTAAGGCCTAGGCCAAGAGTTTCACGCGAAACATTTCGCCAGCCTCTTGCAATGGTTTAAGTTCTGCCTTATTTCACCCCTCGAGAGGTTGGCGCGGGCGAGCGCCTCGCCAACCCGGTCAGGTCCGGAAGGAAGCAGCCGTAACGAGTCCCGTTTGGGTCGCTGTCCAGCCTCTCACCTCATCACTTACATTTCGATGCTGCCAGCCGCTTTTGGGCGGCTTTGCATTTCGACCCCCTGCCGCCCTTGGGCGGTTTTTGCATTTTGGCCAATGCGTAAGCTGGTGTCGGGTGCGAAAATGCAAAAGGCAGCCCGAAGGCTGCCTGTTTGACGATACCGGAGTAAGCCGGTGCTTGGATAGCTGGCTCGCACGAGGCTGGCTTGCTGTCTAAGGGGACAGATAGGGAATCATCGCCCGCCCGTCAAGAAAATTATTCAAAATCAATAAGTTGATAGGTTTAGTCGGAAATCTGGAATGATTCAAATTTCGCTTATCCATCATCCACTTGCGTGGTTTGCCCCTGCGCGATTTCCTGCGATAAATTTTTGAAATCCCGCTTCGGAGGTTGCGTTTTCTGGCCCTATCCCAAACAGTTGCTCCAGACCCAGCCACAGGCTAAGAACCGCTAAGACCGCGACTTTGACCTGCTGCATTGATGAGGCCGTCATGACCCTTCCGCCCAAACCCGTCGTATTGTGCATTCTTGACGGTTGGGGAAATGGCCCCACGCCCGAATTCAACGCACCCGCTCTGGCCAATACCCCGAATTTCGACGCGCTGATGGCCACCTGCCCCAATGCGACCCTGACCACCTTCGGCCCCGATGTGGGCCTGCCGCGTGGCCAGATGGGCAATTCGGAAGTGGGTCACACCAATATCGGTGCTGGTCGGGTCGTTGCCATGGATCTGGGCGCCATCGATCTGGCCGTGGAAGATGGCAGCTTTGCCAAAAACGAAGCGCTTCAAGCCTTTATCGCCAGCTTGAAAGCCAGCGGCGGCACCGCGCATCTGTTGGGCGTCGCCTCTGACGGTGGTGTGCATGGCCATATCACCCATGTGCTGGCCGCCTGCCGCGCGATCACCGAAGCGGGCGTGCCGGTCGCACTTCACGCGATCACCGATGGCCGTGACGTGGCTCCGTCTTCGGCAGAAGCCTATATCGCCACCTTGATGGCGGGCCTGCCGGACGGGGCGAAGATTGCCACCGTCTCGGGGCGCTATTGGGCGATGGACCGCGACAACCGCTGGGAACGAGTCGCGCGCGCCTATCACGCCATGATCAATGCGACCTCGGAAACCCGCGCGATGGATGCGGCGGAAGCGGTCGCGCAATCCTATAACAAGGGCGAGACGGATGAATTCCTCGCGCCGACCGTGATTGCCGATTATGCGGGGGCCAAAGACGGCGACGGCATCTTCTGCCTGAACTTCCGCGCCGACCGCGCGCGTGAAATCCTTGCCGCCATCGGCCAGCCCGACTTTGACGGCTTCGATGTGGGCACCCGTCCGGTCTGGGCCGCGATGTTGGGCATGGTGGAATATTCCAGCCTACATTCGACCTATATGGCCACCGCCTTCCCCAAACGCAGCATCGTCAACGGTTTGGGCGAATGGGTTGCGGCACAGGGCAAGACCCAGTTCCGCTTGGCAGAGACCGAGAAATATCCGCATGTGACCTTCTTCCTGAACGGCGGGCGCGAACTGCCCTTCGTGGGCGAAGACCGTTTCATGCCGCAATCGCCCAAGGTCGCCACCTATGACCTGCAACCCGAAATGTCGGCGCCCGAAGTGGCGGATCAATTGGTGGGCGCGATTGAAAAAGGCTATGATCTGATCGTGGTCAATTTCGCCAATCCCGATATGGTCGGCCATACCGGCATCCTGTCAGCGGCCATTGCCGCTTGCGAAGCCGTCGACCAAGGCCTTGGTCGCGCAATCGAGGCCCTGAAAAAGGTGGGCGGCGCGATCATCGTCACGGCTGACCATGGCAATTGCGAACAGATGTATGACCCCGTTACCCATGGTGCGCATACCGCCCATACGCTCAATCCGGTGCCGGTGATCCTGTTCGGCGGCCCCCAAGGCGCTGCATTGCGCGCAGGCGGTCGTTTGGCCGATCTGGCGCCCACCGTGCTGGAATTGATGGGCCTGCCGCAGCCTGCCGAAATGACCGGGGTTAGCTTGTTGAAATGAAACAGCTTGTCGCCGCCCTTTGCCTGATGCTGGCCGCCGGAAGCGCCTCGGCGCAAACTGCCGCCGAACAAGCGACGGCGGCGGCGCAAAGCCTGAATGATGCGGTCAAGGCGCTGCAGGATGCGAAATCGTCGAAGGATCGGGTCGCCTCGCTGACCCGCACCATCCGCGCCTATGAAGAGGGCCTTTCGGCACTGCGCTATGCGCTGCGCCAAGCCCATCTGCGCGAAACCACGCTGGAGATGCGCTTTGACTCCAAGCGCCAATATGTCGGCCAATTGCTGTCGGTGCTGGCGCAGATGGAAAGCAATCAGGGGCCCTTGCTGTTGATGCATCCCTCGGGCCCTGCGGGCACGGTGCGATCGGGCATGATGCTGGCGGAAGTCACCCCCGCGATCCAAGCCGAAGCCGAATCCCTGCGGGCTGAACTGGCCGAAATGCGCGATCTGCGCAAACTGGAACAGAGCGCGACCGAAGCGCTGACCATGGCTTTGTCCGAAGCGCAGCAAGCGCGGATGGTGCTGAGCCAAGCGATTTCCGAACGCAGCACGCTTCCGCAGAAGTTTACCGAAAACACCGCCGCGATGGAGGCGTTGACATCCAGCGCCGCCACCCTTGAAGCCTTGACCACCGATCTGGCATCGGAAGAGCTGGCATCGGAAGAGGATCAGGAATTCGCTTCGGCCAAGGGCGCGCTCGATCTGCCGGTGCTGGGCAACAGGTTGCGCCGCTTTCTGGAAGCCGATCCCGCCGATGTCCGCCGCCCCGGCGTGACGCTTGCCACACGGCCCCGCGCCTTGGTCACGGCACCTTGGTCCGCAACGATCCGTTACATCGGCCCGCTGCTCGACTACGGAAATGTGATCGTGCTTGAGCCGGGCAGCGGTTATCTTATGATTTTGGCGGGGCTAGACACGATTTACGGCGCGGTCGGCGATGTGGTCGGCCCTTCGGCAGCTTTGGGCCTTATGGGCGGCGGAGAACCGGGGGTTGCCGATTTCATGGTGAGCGCGCAAGAAGGTGGTGGCGTGCAAGGCACACAGACGCTCTATATTGAACTCCGACAAGGAGCCGAGCCGGTGGACCCTGCCGAATGGTTTGCCGCATTGAGGGAATGACATGGCAATGAAGAAATTCGTCCTCGCCGCTTTGGGCGGTACCGTGGCGGGCGTGGTGCTGACCACCCAGCTTGCGGCCCCCCTCATCGCGCAGGAAGCGGCCAAATCCAGCGATGTCTATGAACAGCTTGATCTGTTCGGCGACATCTTTGAACGCGTCCGCGCCCAATATGTCGAAGAGGTCGACAGCAAGAAGCTGATCGAAGCGGCCATCAATGGCATGCTGACATCGCTCGACCCGCATTCCAATTACATGGCGGCGGATGATTTCAGCGACATGCAGGTGCAGACTCGCGGCGAATTCGGCGGCTTGGGCATCGAGGTGACCCAGGAAGAAGGTTTCGTGAAGGTGGTCTCGCCCATGGACGGCACCCCTGCGGATGAAGCCGGCATCGAGGCGGGCGATTTCATCACCCATGTCGATGGCGAATCCGTATCCGGTCTGTCGCTGGATCAGGCGGTGGACAAGATGCGCGGGCCGGTCGGATCCGAAATCATCGTGACCGTGGTGCGCAAGGATGTGGCCGAACCTTTCGACGTATCGATCATCCGCGACACCATCAAGGTAACGGCGGTGAAATCGCGCGTGGTCGGCAATGTGCCGGTGCTGCGGATCACCACCTTCAACGACCAGACCTATCCGGGTCTGGAGACGGAACTGAAGAAGGCAGTCGAAGAACTCGGCGGCATGGATAAGGTCGACGGCTTCGTCATCGACCTGCGCAACAATCCCGGCGGCCTGCTGACCCAAGCGATCAAAGTATCGGACGCGTTCTTGGACAAGGGCGAAATCGTCTCGACCCGTGGCCGTGATGCGACCGAAGCGGAACGCGTCAATGCGACCTTGGGCGATCTGGCGGAAGGCAAGCCGATCGTGGTGCTGATCAACGGCGGCTCGGCTTCGGCATCGGAAATCGTGGCAGGTGCCATGCAAGACCACCACCGCGCGATTGTCGTCGGCACGAAAAGCTTCGGCAAAGGATCGGTGCAAACGGTCATCCCGCTTAGCGGCGACGGCGCGATGCGCTTGACCACGGCGCGCTATTACACGCCATCGGGCCGGTCGATCCAAGCCTTGGGCGTGATGCCGGATATCTTGGTCAACCAACCCCGTAAGCCGCCCGCAGGCGAGGCGCCTGAAAAGGACGACACCTCAGCCGCGCGTCGCCAGACATCGGAAGCGGATCTGCGCGGTAATCTAAGCAACGACTCGATGACCGATGACGAGAAGAAGATGCTGGAAGAAGAACGCGCCCGCATCGAAGATGCCGCCAAACTGCGTGATGAAGATTACCAGTTGGCCTATGCGGTTGACGTGCTGCGCGGCCTGTCTGTCGCGGCAAAGGCCGACCAGAAATAATCTTTCGCCGCGCCTTCTCATGTGACGATAGGCGCGGCGCCTCAGACCCTTCTCAGGATATCCACCTTCCATGGCAATCGATCCGGAAACCCTGCCCTACCGCCCCTGCGTCGGTGTCGTGCTGATCAATAGTGAAGGCCTGATCTGGGTCGGCCAACGTATCGATAATCCCGTACCGGCATGGCAAATGCCGCAAGGCGGTATCGATGACGGCGAAGACCACACAGATGCGGCACTGCGCGAATTATGGGAAGAAACCGGCGTCAAATCCGACAAGGTCGAAATCTTGGGTCAAACCGCTAATTGGGTCACCTATGACCTCCCGCCAGATCTGCTGGGCAAGGTGTGGAAAGGCAAATATCGCGGTCAGAAGCAGAAATGGTATCTGTTGCGTTATCTGGGGCAGGATGCAGATATCACCATAGACACCGATCATCCTGAATTTTCGGCGTGGAAATGGATCGGCACTGAAGAGTTGATCCGATCCATCGTCCCGTTCAAACGCGCAGTCTATGAAGAAGTGCTCGCATATTTCGTAGATCATTTGCGCGCTTAAGCAGTAAACAGAGGGGGCGCTGCCCCCGCCTGCGGCTCCCCCGGAGTATTTCGCAAAGGAGCAAAGCCGGAATACGCGGCGCGCCCTGCCACCGGCATCACTACAATGCACAGGAAGTGCTTTCCACAAGCAGCAGGGCGACTTGCACCTTTACGGTCATCGGGACTCCTCCCTGTACCGCAGGTGTATTTGGCACCTATCACCTTAACGATGCGTTAAGGGCTTGCACCTTTTCTAAATACTCCCGCCGGAGGCGTCTTTAAAGTTGCCGCCCTTGCAACAATCGAGGCAGCTGTCCCGACACGCCTGCTGCCTTGCGTATGAAGTGTCGTCTTAGATTCGGGGCCGCGCCAATAAGGCCCAATCCCAGATCGCGCCCAGCCCTAAGCAGGGGATTGTCGCTGGAGAACAGCCGATTTATCCCGTCCATGCCCAAGGCAAGACTGGTCGCATCGAAGCGGCGCCAGCTTTGATAGCGCTCCAAAACATCGCTGGCGCCGATATCTTCGCCACGGCGGCGCGCTTCGACAATGACTTCGGCTACGGCAGCCACGTCGCGCAGCCCCAGGTTCAAACCTTGTCCGGCAATCGGGTGCACGCCATGCGCCGCGTCTCCGACCAATGCCAGACGCTGGCCGCAATAGGTTTGCGCAAGGCTAAGGGAGAGCGGATAGGTAAAACGCGCGCCCGCCAGTGCGATCTGCCCCAAGAAATCGCCAAATCGCGGACGCAGGACTGCCAGATAGGCATCATCGTCCAGACTTTGGATGGCACTCGCCGCGGCTTCCTCTTCGCTCCAGACAATCGACGAATGATATCCGCCGACCAGCGGCAGGATCGCCAATGGGCCCGATGGCATGAAGAATTGATGCGCGATGCCTTGGTGATGCTTTTCGTGCTTGATAGCCGTGACCAATGCGGTTTGGCCATAGCCCCAGCCCACGCGCTTGATCCCCGCCCGCGCAGCCACGCCCGAGCCGCGTCCGTCGCAGCCAAGCAGCAGCCTTGCGCGCAACATCCTGCCGTCTCCAAGGCCCATGGTAATCCCCGCGGCATCCGCCGCTTGTGACACCACTTTTTCGCCGGATATCAGAGTGATGCCTGCTTCGCGCTCCATCGCCTGCAGGAAGGCGCGATACAACACGCGATCCTCGAGCATATAGCCCATCGGACCTTCTTCGATTTCAGCCGAATCGAAATGCAGGAAGAAGGGTGCCGCACCGCGACCTGCTACGCCGTCTGAGGCTTTGATCTGTTCCATGGGCTGGGCGCGCGCCGCGACCTCGCGCCAGATGCCGATCACCGACAAAAGACGCTTCGATGCCTGCGCCAAGGCATAGGCGCGGCCATCGAAACCTGCCTCACCCCGTGCGGGTGCGGGGCGGGCATCGACCACAACCACGTTTAGCCCGGATTGTGCCAAGGCCAAAGCCAAAGCCGGGCCGTTCAATCCCCCCCCGGCGATCAGGATGTCGCAATCGTAATCCATGGCGCGACTATGGCCTAAATCCGATGATTGTCCATGACTTGCGCGCAAGCCCGCAGAGCTGCCCCCGAACACGGCATGCGACCTTACGGCACCCCCAATACCCAAACAGCGTCAAGAATAGCCTAAGTCATGGCCGATACGGCAAGATTAGGCTAAAGCAACACGCAGCGAAAAAGACACAGGCGATGCGTTCGGCCCCCTCGGCGGAACGCCTTTTTCTGGACCATATCGCAATCCACCGGTATCCTTCCGAAAACGGGGCGCCATGACCCTGAAGATGAGGCAGATATGAATTTTCCAGAGCGGTTCTCCAACCTGCCGGATTACGCGTTTCCGCGCCTGCGGAAATTGCTGGACCACCATGCGCCGGGCAAGACTCCGGTTGCGATGACCATTGGCGAGCCCCGTCATCCGATGCCCGATTTCGTCGGTCGCATCATGGCAGACCATATCGCCGGTTTCGGGGTCTATCCGCCCAATGACGGCACGCCGGAACTGCTGGCCTCGATTTCCGGCTGGATCCACCGGCGCTATGGTGTGACAGTCGATACCAAACGCATCATGGCGCTCAACGGCACGCGTGAGGGTCTGTTCAACACCGCGCTGGCGGTGGCTCCGGAAGAAAAGAACGGCAAACGTCCGGTCGTCTTGATGCCCAACCCCTTCTATCAGGTCTATGCGGTGGCGGCCCTGATGGCGGGCGCCGATCCCGTCTATGTCCCCGCAGGTCCCGAAACCGGCTTCCTGCCGGATTACGAGGGCCTTGCACCCGACATTCTGGACCGCGTGACCATCGCCTATCTGTGTTCCCCCGCCAATCCGCAGGGGGCGGTAGCACCGCGCGATTATATCGCTCGTTTGCTGGCCTTGGCGGAAAAGCACGACTTCCGCGTCTTCTTCGACGAATGCTATTCCGAAATCTGGCGCGACGCCCCCCCGCCCGGCGCGATCGAGGTCGCCACGGAAGTTGGCGCCGATCCCGAACGTTTCGCGATCTTCGGATCCTTGTCGAAACGGTCGAACCTGCCGGGCTTGCGGTCGGGCTTTGTGGCATCGGGTCCGCAGAACATGGCTCGTATCCGCCAATTGCGGGCCTTCTCGGGTGCGCCGCTGTCGCTTCCGGTGCAGCGCGTGTCCGAAGCCGCTTGGGCCGATGAAGCCCATGTCGAAGCGAGCCTGAAACTGTATCAGGACAAGTTCCGCATGGCGGATGATGTCTTCTCGGGCCTGCACGAGCGTGTGGCCCCTGAGGGTGGTTTCTTCCTCTGGCTGCCGGTGCCCGGTGGCGACAGCGAGGCTGCGGCCTTGACCCTTTGGCAACGGACCGGTGTGCGGGTTCTGCCCGGCGCCTATCTGTCGCGCGATACCGAGGCTGGCAATCCGGGTAAGGGGTATATCCGAGTGGCTTTGGTGGCACCGCAAGAGGAATTGCAGCAGGGCCTGATCGCCCTGCGTGACTGTCTTTACGATTAAAGGACTGTTTGGTTATGGCCTCGCTCCACGCTCGTCAACGCGACCCGCTTCTGGATCAGAACACTGCCGCCATGTTGGAACGGCGGGGTCATGAACTGATCGGCATCGGCCTGCTGGTGCTGGCGGTTTTGTTCACCCTGATGTTGGGCAGCTATTCGTCGCAAGACCCCGGTTGGATGGTCGCGACCGAAGAACCGGCGCAAAACATGCTGGGCCGGTTCGGCGCGGCGGTTGCCTCTACGCTGATCATCATCGGCGGCAAGGGGGCGTGGATGATCCCGATCATCCTGACCGCTTGGGCGGTGCGCTTCATCACTCATAAAGGGGCCGAACGGGCCTTGGGCCGTGTCGTCTTCGCGGTGATCGCGGTGGCGCTGACATCGGTGTTCTTCGCGACTTTGGTCCCCGGCGCGGGCTGGAAGCAATCCTTCGGCTTGGGCGGGCTGTTCGGCGATACGATCCTTGGCACGCTTCTGGGGGTTGCTCCGGTCAATGCGGGGATCGGGCTGACGCTGTTCTCCATCCTGCTCGGCGGTATGGTTGCGGTGATGGGCCTGTGGGTCACGGGCTTCAGCATGCCCGAGCTGATCGGCATGGCCCAAACCACCAGCGCTGTGGCGATCACCCTTTACGGTAAAGCTATGGAAGTGGCAGGTCGTGGCACGGCAGCTGCATCAGGGGCTTTGGCCGAACGCCATGCCGATTGGCAAACATCGCGCCAGCAAGCCAAGCAGCGTCAAGCCTTGCAGCCGCGCAGGCCTGCGATGCCCGCAGCCCAACCCAAGCGTCAGTTGGTGCAGCATCCGCAGCCCGCCCAGCCCCGCCAGATGCAGGAAGAGCTTTTCCCCGAATACGGCTATGACGACGATGCCTTGTTCGACGAGGCAGATGATCTGACCCAGACTTGGGCGCCCGAGCCGATGGTCAAGCAGCCGCTGCAGATCCAGCGCCGTCCCGCAGCGCAGGGCCATGCCCAGCCGCAAGCACAGGCACAGCCGCAAGCACAGGCGCAACCTCGGGCGAGCCTTGTGCAGCGCCAAGCGCCGGTCGCGGCCGATGACCTGACCGCACCGACCGGTGAATGGGGCCGTCCGGCTGCGTTGAATACCACCTTGCGGGCCGATGCGCGCTATCCCGATCCGCTGGCGGAAGGCGCGCAATATGCGCCGCCGCGCGAAAAGCTGGGACTGCTGGAAAGCGTCACCCAGCTGATCCGCGGCACACCGGAACCGACAGCCGATTATGGCCATGAACTGGCCTATGCGGATCAGGATCTGGTGGGTTATCCCGAATATGACGAAGATTTCGCAGGCCCCGACGAAGACCGTATCAAAAGCCGGATCTCGGATGCGATCCGCGCGCGGATGCGTCACCCCGGGCCCACGCTGAACCCCAATGCCGCCATGCCCGGCCTGCGCCGCGAGCCGCCGGTGGTTGCCCCCCGCAGCCTGACCCAACGCCTGCGCGGCCCGCAGCC
>DALYSR010000036.1:0-25761 GCA_031991825.1 Paracoccaceae bacterium | reverse complement strand
ATACAGCTTCCGCGGCATCCGCCCCGTCAGCTATCCGATCCCCGATGACGGGCCGGTGGGGCAGATACTGGAACAGTTGGGACGTCACCCCTATCGCCCCGCGCATATGCATTATCTGGTCACGGCAGAGGGCTATGAGAAGCTGGTCACCCATACCTTCGTGGGCGGCGATGGCTATCTGGATTCGGATGCGGTCTTCGGGGTCAAATCCAGCCTGATCGCGCCCTATGAGCGGGTCGAAGACGGCGATACGCTTTGGGCATCGCCCTTCGATTTCGTCTTGGTCGCCGCGCGCTAAAGGACGGGGGGGATCATGCCGAATGTGAAGCTTTATCTTGATGCGCGTCTGGGCCCCGAGGTGCAGGCGGCGATTGCCGCCGATTTCGCCGATCTGCGGGCGCATCTTTGCGCGCGGCTTGGCGTGACCCCTGCCGCCTGCCAGCTTGCGCTGATCATAGTTACGGGGATCGAGGATCAGCCGCAATTGAATGTCGAATTGGCGCTGATGCCGCATCGCGATCGCACGCGGGCTTTCCTGACCAAAGTGGGCGATGAATTGCGGTTGCGGTTCACTGCCTTGGGGGTGCCATGGGTCGCCATCCGCATTTCGGCGCTCGATCCGGAAACCTACATCGCGCTGAAATGAGCCTCTAGCCGCGTCTGCGGGTCACTTGGCTTTCGTGATCCATCCTGACCTGCAGACGCTGCAATTCGGTCTGGAACCAGCTCACCAACAGCTTTTCTGCCGGAGCGGGTATCCGGCTGCGCAGTCGCATCACGCCCAGTTGCCGGTCGGGATGGTCGATCTTGATCGGCAATGCCTCGATCCCCAAGGCGCGGCGCGACAGGAAGACCAGCGAATAGGGCAGGATGGTCAGGCCATCCGATCCGCTCAGCATCCGCAGCATCGACGCCAAAGACCCGCCCGACAGCAAGACGCGGAAGTCTTCCTTCCCGATTGCCCGCAGCGCGCGCAACAGGTCGCGATACAGCGGGCTGGCCTCGGGCGGGGCGATCCAAGGATAGGGGTCGATTTCGGCCAAGGTGATGGCACGCGCACGGGTCAGCGGATGGCCCGCCCGACAGGCGATCACATTGCGCCCCGTCAGCATCGGCAGGAAGTCCATATCCGGCGGGATGGCGGCGGCATTCATCGGCAGCACCGCAAAATCCAGCGCCCCCATGCGCAGCCCCGCGCTCAGCTCATCCAGATAGCCATAGCTTTGCTGCAATTCGACATGGGCATGCTGGGTCTGGAAATCGGCGATCATCGTGGCGATCACCCCGTCCATGAAAACCGGAGCGCCGCCGATGCGGATGCGCCCCGCCTGTCCGCGCCGATAGCGGTCCACCAAGACCGAGGCGTCCTGATTGCCGCTGCGGATCTTGGCACCGATCCGCGCCAAGGCGGCCCCCAATTCGGTCGGGCGCAAGGGGCGGCGGCCCGGTTCGAACAAGGCCATCCCGATGCGCTCTTCCAACAGCGCCATGCTGCGCGACACCGAGGGCTGCGATTTTCCCAAAGCTTCCGCGCCTTCGGTCAGACCGCCCTTTTCGACGATCACCGCAAGGATTTCGAGATGTTCGCTGTCTAATTTCATAACCCAACGCGATATTAAATGTGATTGATCCGATCAATATCCGCTGATCCTTGGGCTAGCCTGCCATAGCTTTCGTCGTTTGGGAAAAGAAAATGTCCTATTTCCGCCCGTCTTTCACCGCCAGCTCTGCCGCCGTGCGGGTCCGCTTCGGCCAAGGCCTGCGCCGTGAGATCGGCGCCGAAATCGCCGCTCTGGGCCGCGCGCGCGCCTTGATCCTGACCACCCCGCAACAAACGGCCTTGGGGCAAGAGATCGCCAGCTATGCCGAAGGTCGCATGGCGGGCATCTTCTCCCAAGCCGCGATGCATACGCCGGTCGATATTTCCGAACAGGCCACGGCCTATGCGATCCAAATCGGCGCGGATGTGGTTGTGGCGGTCGGCGGCGGATCAACCACCGGTCTGGGCAAGGCGATTGCTCTGCGCACAGGTCTGGATCAGATCGTGATCCCCACCACCTATGCGGGATCGGAAGCCACGCCCATTCTGGGCCAGACCGAAGGCGGGCGCAAAACCACCCAGACCACGGCGGCGGTGCAGCCCGAGGTGATCTTATATGACGCCGAACTGGTCGCAGGCCTGCCGCTGGCGATGACCGTGACATCCGCATTGAATGCCATGGCCCATGCGGCGGAAGGGCTTTATGCGCAAAACCGCTCGCCCCTGTCGTCGCTGATGGCGGTCGAAGGGCTGCGCGCCTTCAAGGATGCGCTGCCCCGCGTGATCGCCGCGCCGCAGGATATGGCAGCGCGCGGCGAGACGCTTTACGGCGCATGGCTTTGCGGCACCGTGCTGGGGCAGGTGGGCATGGCGCTGCATCACAAGCTGTGCCACACTCTGGGCGGCAGTTTCGATCTGCCCCATGCTGAAACCCATGCGGTGATCCTACCCCATGCGATGGCCTATAGTGCGGCAGCGGCGCGTGCGGAACTGGCGCCGATGCAGGCGCTGTTCGGCCAAAATATCGGCGCAGGATTGCAGGATTTCGCCGCGCAGATGGGCGCGCCGCTGGCGCTGCGCGATCTGGGCCTGCGCAAGTCCGATCTTGAGCGCGCCGTCGAAATCGCCTGCCAGAATCCCTATTGGAACCCGCGCCCGATTACCGCTGACGGGCTGCGGGGCCTGCTTGCCCGCGCTTGGGATGGCGCCCGCCCGCAGGCCTGACGCGCGGCTATTGCTAAAGACGAATTTTCGGGAGGAATACCCTGTCTGATATGACCACGGATGTCTTGATCATCGGCACCGGCCCCGCCGGATCGGCCGCCGCCGCATTGCTGTCCAGCTATGGCATCAAAAATATGGCCGTGAACCGCTATCGCTGGCTGGCCAATACGCCGCGCGCCCATATCACCAACCAACGCACCATGGAGGTGCTGCGCGATCTGGGCCAAGAGGTCGAGCACGAGGCCTATATGTTCGCCTCGCAGCAAGAGCTGATGGGCGAGACTATCTTCTGCGAAAGCTTGGCGGGCGAAGAGATCGGCCGCATCAAGGCATGGGGCAATCATCCGCTGTCCCAGGCGGAACATCTGATGTCTTCGCCCTGCAAGATGAATGATCTGCCGCAAACCATGATGGAGCCTTTGTTGTTCAAGACCGCCTGTCAGCGCGGGACGCAGGCGCGGATGAGCGTGGAATATCTGACCCATGTGTAAGATGGCGATGGCGTCACCACCACCTGCCTTGACCGGCTGACAGGGCGCGAATTCACCATCCGGTCGAAATATCTGATCGGGGCGGATGGTGGCAAATCGCTGGTGGCCGAAAACGAGGGCCTGCCGTTTGAGGGCAAGATGGGCGTGGGCGGGTCTATGAACATCCTGTTCAAGGCCGATCTGACCAAATATGTCGCCCATCGCCCGTCGGTTCTGTATTGGGTGATGCAGCCCGGTGCGGATGTGGGCGGCATCGGCATGGGTCTGGTGCGGATGGTGCGGCCGTGGAACGAATGGCTGATCGTCTGGGGCTATGACATCACCCAGCCCGCCCCCGATGTGACGCTGGAATTCGCGACCGGTGTGGCGCGCCAGTTGATCGGCGATCCGGAACTGGAAATCGAGCTGATTTCGGCCAATGTCTGGACCGTCAACAATTACTACGCCACCAAAACCGCCAAGGGCCGCGTCTTCTGCATGGGCGATGCGATCCACCGGCATCCGCCCTCCAATGGTCTGGGCTCGAATACCTCGATACAGGATGCCTTCAATCTGGCGTGGAAACTGGCCATGGTGCTGAAGGGGCAGGCGGGGGCCAAGCTGCTGGACAGCTATGATGCCGAACGCGCGCCGATTGCCAAACAGATCGTCACCCGCGCCAATCAATCCATCGGCGAGACCGCCCCGATCTTTGCGGCTTTGGGAATGGGCAATGGCGTCACCACCGCACAGATGCAGCGCAACTTGGCCGCGCGGTCCAATCCCACATCCGATGCCGAAGCCCAACGCGCGGCGATCCGCAAGGCCATCGCCTTCAAGAAATACGAATTCGACGCGCATGGCATCGAGATGAACCAGCGCTATGCCTCCTCCGCGATTGTCACCGACGGCCAGATCGAACCCGCCTTCCAATTGGACGAGGTGCTGCATTACCAGCCGACCACCTGGCCCGGTGCCAGACTGCCGCATGTCTGGCTTTATACCCGCGCGAATGGGGCGGAAATCTCGACCTTGGATCTCTGCGGCAAGGGGCGTTTCACCTTGTTGACCGGCCTTGGCGGCGGGCTTTGGGTGCGTGCGTGGCAGGATTTGGCGGCGGATTTGGGGCTGGAGGTGGCCGCCCATATCATCGGCCCGCGTCAGAGCTATGTCGATCACAGCGGCGACTGGGCACGGTTGAACGAGATATCCGATACCGGCTGTCTGATCGTGCGTCCCGATCACCATGTCGCATGGCGCAGCGAAAGGGCCAGCGGCACGGAAGCCGCCGATCTGGCCCGCGTGATGCGCCGCATTTTGGCGCTTTGCCCCCGCAGCGCGACCGGCCTTTAGGCGGTCCGTGCTGAAGACGGGGGTGATGACGGGGGTGATGACGCAGCAAGCTTTTCGTGACAGTCCAATTCGGATAGGCATATCCTGCACTGCCCCTTCGATAGTACTGGACCTGCCATGAGTGAGACCCTGCTCTTCGACACATTGACACAAGCGGTTCCGGGTTTGGTATGGGTTGGGGACCAGCAGGGGCATATCCGCTTCGTCAACGCCCGCTGGTCGGAGTATACGGGGTTGTCGCAGGACCAGATCCGCGCGCAGGGCTGGCTGGAGGCCATTCATCCCGCAGATGTGGCGGGCTTTGTGGCCCGCCTTGGGATATTGCCCGCCGACGGCGACACGCTGCATAGCGAAATCCGCATCAGACGCCATGACGGGGTCTATCACCGCCATATGATTTCGGCCCGTGACGCGGGTGGGGGGACATGGCTGGGCTGTGCGATCGATGCGCATGACTGGCTTGCGACCGAATTGCGCGATGCGACCCAAGGCACGATCTTGAAGCTGGTCATTGCGGGCGTGGCCTTGCCGCATCTGTTGGACGAGCTGTGCAGGGCCGCCGAGCGTCAGATACCGGGAGCGGCCTGCAGCATCTTGCTGGTCGATGCCACCGAGGGAACGTTCGCCGGCGGCAGCGCGCCCAATCTTCCCGCCGAGATTATCTCCGCACTGACGGGGGTCCGCATCGGTCAGGGGGTCGGCTCTTGCGGGACCGCCGCTTTCGCAAAGCGCGATGTGATCAGCATGGATATCGCCAATGACCCGCTCTGGACCGATTGGCGGCATCTGGCGCTTCCTTTGGGGTTTCGCGCCTGTTGGTCGCAGCCCGTCCTATCGTCGCAAGACGAGGTTATCGCCACCTTCGGTTTCTACTTCCGCGACAGCCGCGCGCCCAGCTCGGCCGAAGCGCAGGATCTGGCACGCATTCGTGGTTTGGCGACCCTTGCCATCGAACGCGCCCGCATGCTTGCGGCGCTGCGCGAAAGCGAAGAGCATTATCGCCATACGGTCGAATTGAATCCGCAGATTCCGTGGACAGCCGATGCGCAGGGCAGGATCATCAGCTTCTCCTCGCGCTGGACCCAAGTCACCGGCATCTCGGAAGCCGAAGGTCTGGGCGATGGGTGGCGTCTGGCGCTGCATCCCGATGACGAGGAACGGGCAAGCCGGATATGGACGACGGCGCTGCGGACCGGTCAGCCGCTGGACACCACCTATCGCTTCAGAATGCAATCGGGTCGATATAAATGGATCCGCGCCCGCGCCACGGCACGGCTGGACGATCAGGGCAAGATCATCCGCTGGTATGGGACGCTGGAAGATGTCCACGAGGCCTATCTGGCGAACGAGAAACTGAAACGTCAGGCCTATCAGGACGATCTGACCGGACTGCCCAACCGCCGGAAGTTCACCGAAGTGCTGAAGCACAGCCTGCTCAGCACGCAGAGCCATGTCGGACTGATGGTGCTGGATCTGGATGATTTCAAGCTGGTCAATGATCTATATGGCCATCTGACCGGCGATGCCGTGCTGCGGTTGTTCGCGCGTTATCTGCAGAAAATGACGGCACAGGATGAATTTTTTGCCCGTCTGGGGGGCGATGAATTCGCGATCATCTGCCCGAACATCCGTCACGAGGATGATTTGCTGGCACGCGCCCGCAAGATCGAAGGGCTGCTGGACGCGCAATTGAAGAAGAACCTGAAAACGCGTTCCTGCCGCCCCAGCATCGGATGCGCCATCGGTGCGGCGACGGACAATCCCGAAGACCTGTTCAATCGCGCCGATTTGGCGCTTTATGCGGCAAAGGATGCGGGCAAGGGCATTGTCAAACTGTTCGATCCCTGCATTCGCAGCGCGGCAACCCGCCGCCGCGACGCGTTTGATCTTGCCCGCTTGGCGCTGCGCGAGCAGTGGATCGAACCCTTCTATCAGCCGATCGTCGATTTCAAATCGCAACGCATTCGGGGCTTTGAAGCTTTGTTGCGCATTCGTCATCCGCAAGACGGTATCCTGCTTCCGGCCATGATCAAGGAAGCTTTGGACGATCCGCGACTGGCCGATGGCATCGGGATCCGGATGATCCAGCAGATCATCGCGGATATGGCCCCCGATGCCGCGGGGGGGCGCTGCAGGGGCAGGTCTCGATCAATCTGGCGACGGAAAACCTGGTGAACACCGCCTTTGTGGACAGCCTTCTGGCGTTGCTGGATCAGCACCACGTGCCGCGCAGCGCCATCAAGCTGGAGATCACCGAAAGCGTGTTGCTGGACAGGCTAAGCCCCAGCGTCATCCACAAGCTTGAACAGCTGCGCGAAAGCGGCATCGGCATCGCGCTGGACGATTTCGGCACCGGCTATGCCTCCTTGTTCCACTTGCAGACCCTGCCGATCGACGAAATCAAGATCGACCGTTCTTTCGTGGCGGGACTGGGCAGCGGCACCAACAAGGGCGAGATCGTTCATGCCATCCTTGGTCTGGCCAAGGCCTTGGGGCTGATCACGGTCGCCGAAGGGGTCGAAGGGCAAAGCGAAGCGCTTAAACTTGCCGAATGGGGCTGTGATTTCGGGCAGGGCTATCTTTTCGCCCAACCGCTATGTGCCGCGCAGGCGAAAGGATTGGGCAATAGCCTGTCCGATCTTGGGCAGGCCTGTTAGCCGATCTGCGCAAGCCGCACCCTCCGCGCGCTTCCCCCGTCTTGGGCCCGAAAACCATCTCGCAGGCGGGGGGCGTCAGGCGTCCGAAACCGCGGTTTCGGCCATTTTATGCCAAAAGTCTGGCCGCGCAGTGCCAGCTATCGCGCCTGCGCCGAAATGGGGTCATGGTGGGGTCGGGCAGGGAAAACCTGCAAGCGTGATAGGATGTGATCCGATAACCAACTGTATATTAACGGAAATCAAAATTGCTAACGCGGGGCCTTTCCTTCAGCGGCAAAGTAACGCAGGCTGGATATATTCAACTCGTCGCATAGGTAAAGAGGCATCCATGACCCAGTTAGAACCGATCGGGGCGGGGATTGCCTTGGGCCAGCTTCGTGATGCGACAGCCGATTTGCACCGCCGCTTGGAACGCCGCTTCGACGCGATCATTGAACTGGCCGATCCGGATCGGCGCGCGCAGGTCATTGCCCGTTATGACAGCCTTTACCGCCATGCGTTTCGCGCCATGCGTCCTTGGCTTGCCGATATCGACGACTTGGACTTCGCGCAGCGCGGCCATATGTGGCTGACATCCGATGCGCGCCGTGGCCATGCAGCTTTCCCGAAACTCGTCAATCGCTATCAGGCACTTGGCGCGCTTTATGTGATCGAAGGATCGACCTTGGGCGGACGGATCATTCTGCGCGAATTGCTCAAGCGCGGGGTCAGCGATCCGGCGCTGGTCTTCCTTGATCCCCATGGCGGCGCGGCGGGCCCCATGTGGCGCGCTTTGGTGGCGGTGATCGAACGCGAAACGGCGGGCGAGCCTGCACGGCTGGACGCCTTGTGCGCGGGCGCGATCGAAGGCTTCCGCTTTGCCGAAGACATGCTCTGCGGGGAAGCGGCATGACGGCAGCCGACATGGTCTTGACCGCTTGCGACAGGGAACCGATCCATATTCCCGGATCGATCCAGCCGCATGGCATCTTGTTGGTGATTGATCGCGAAACCGGCAGGATCAGACATGGCGCGGGGGATATAGAGGGGCGCTTGGGGGTCACCGACTGGCAAGGCCAGCCGCTGGAACGCGTTCTGGGGGCCGAAACCGCCCAAGCCATATTGGCGCCCGATGCGTTCTTGCCGCGCCATATCACTCCGCCCGCATCGCAGCAGGTGTTCGATATCAGCCGGGTTCAAGGCGCGCCGGACCTGCTGATTGAACTGGAACCTGCGGCCCCGATCGACACGCTGCACCATCTTTTGCCGCAACTGGAACGTGCGGCCCATGGCTTCGAACAGGCGCCCGATATGGCCGAGCTGATGGATCTGGCCGCGCGCGAGTTTCGCCGCTTGACCGGTTTTGACAGGGTGATGGTCTATCAATTTGTGGATGACGAGGCAGGCAAGGTGGTGGCTGAAAGCACGGCCTCGGGCGATGACGGCTTTTTGAACCACTACTTTCCCGCCAGCGATATCCCCGTTCAGGCGCGGATGCTGTATCTGCGCAATCTGGTCCGTGTGATACCGGATGCGCATTATGTCGCGGCCCCGCTGCGCCCGCCCTATCCGTCGGATGCGCCCTTGGACATGAGCGGCTGCAGCCTGCGCAGCGTTTCGCCCGTGCATTTGAAATATCTGCGCAACATGGGTGTGGCGGCCTCCGCTTCGTTTTCCATCGTCAAGGATGACAGGCTTTGGGGGCTGATCGCCTGTCATAACGCGGTGCCGCGGCGGATCGCGCTTGACACGCGCAGCGGCTGCAGGGCCTTGGTGGCCGCCTTGTCGCGCCAGATCAAGGCGCGCTCGGATACGAAGATGTATCGCGAACGCATGCGCCTGCGCATGATGGAAGACCGCATCGGCGCATTGCTGTTGCGCGACGGATCGCTCGATCAGGCCTTGGCGCATCATTTGGACGAGGTGCAACAGATGCTGGGCGCGGATGGCATTGCCATCCGGCGGGGGCCGGAAATCGTCAGCGCCGGAAAAGCGCCGACGCTGGCCCAGATCACCGCGTTTTCGGATTGGTTGGTGCGTGACAAGGCGCAGCGCATCTTCGCCACCAGTGAACTTTCGGCGACCGATGCGCCCAAAGCCGCGCATAGCCCGCTAGCTGCGGGGCTGCTTGCCATGACGCTCTCGGCGGCCGAGCCTTGGGTCGTGATGTGGTTTCGCGCCGAAGTGGTCGAAACGATCAATTGGGCGGGAAATCCGCACAAGGCCGTGCAGGATGACGGGCATGGGACCCTATCGCCGCGGGCCAGCTTCCAGTCTTGGAGCGAAACCGTAAGTGCCAAAGCCCGCCGCTGGACCATCCCCGAAATGGAATCGGCGGATCGCCTGGCGGGCGCGATCCAGACCATATGGCAGACGCGGCGGATCCAGACCCTGAATACCGAACTTCTGCAACTGGTCCGCGAGAAGGACGGCCTTTTGACGCAACGCGAATTCCTGCTGGGCGAGGTCAATCACCGCGTGCAGAACAGCCTGACGCTGGTATCGGCTTTCCTGTCGATGCAGGCGCGCAAATCCCCCGATGCCAGCGTGCGCAATGCCTTGGAAGAGGCGCGCCATCGCATCTCGGCGGTGTCCTTGGTGCATCGGCGGCTATACGGCACCGATCAGCTGCGGATGGTCGATGCCGCGCGCTATATCGACGAGCTGTTGGAAGACATTCTTGCCACCTTGGACGAAGAATGGCGCAGCCAGATCCAGCGCGATCTGCATCCCGTCTTCATTTCCAACGATCGGGCCATCAGCATGGGATTGGTGCTGACCGAATTGATCATCAATGCCAATAAATATGCCTATGGCGGCAGGCCCGGTCCTTTGACGGTGACTTTGACCACCGATGGCGAGGCCTTCCAGCTGACGGTGGCGGATCAGGGTAAGGGGCGGGCGAATGCTGTGCAGGGCTTCGGCTCGCAGATGATCAACGCGCTGATGCTGCAGTTGGACGGGACCCTGCGCTATCTTGCAAATGATCCAGGCACCCGCGCGGTGCTGTCGGCCCCGAATTTGCGGGGCACGGCCGATCACTGATCCCAAGGACTGCTATCCAATCGGGGCCTGCGCGAAACACCGCGGCCCCGATGATGTCACAGGCTAAGGTTCAGGCCCATCATCGCGATCAAGGCCCACAGCAGAATGGTCAAGGCTTGGACCGGTCGCACCCATCCTGCATAGGGCGAACATAGGCCCTGAATTTCGCCTGAACGGGTGGGAAGTGGTCTTGTCATTGGTCTTCTGCTCCACGAAGCCGCGCGCTCCATGGGGATGAGATAGGGCGATTGATCGCCGCGCAAAGGCCTATTGCGCGGCGCAAAGGTATAGGTCGCCCCTCAAGCTGCCGGCTTTGGGCTTACACAAGGTCCTTAAGCGCTTTGACCGGCTTGATCTTCAAGGCCCGCTTGGCGTCGATCTCGATCGCCTCGCCTGTGGCGGGGTTGCGGCCGGTGCGGGCGGGGCGGTCAACGATCTGGATCGTCGCAATACCCGGCAGAACGAAGGCATTGCCCGCAGAGACCTGTTCGCCCGCAATCTTTGCCAGCGCCTCAAGCGCGAGTGTGGCGTCTTGCTTGCTCAGGCCGCTTTCGACCATCGCGGCAATCAGATCAGACTTCTTCATATGTTCACTCCATTGATGTGCTCGCCGCGGCGTTATATCTGCAAGGATCGCCACGCGCTGGGGGCGCAAAATCCAGATGGCGGCGGGGGTGGGTCTGGGTATCGACCCCCCGCTTTCATCCGTGAAAGGCCGCATTCTGTGAAACTTTCGCCAGGCTTGTAAAGCAGTTTCCCAACCGTTCTCTTGCGCCGGTCGAAGCAACATATTCACGAAACCGTGCATATGCGCGCGGCCGATCTCTCTTCACGGCAAGGGCAGGAACTGGCATCACAAGAGCATGCAATTGGGGATGGTCCGGTTTTGAAGAAAATTCTTACGGTAAGTGCGCTTACCCTGCTGTTGGCCGCCTGCGCGGGGCGGGTCGAGCCGCCGCGGAACACCGAAAACGCCTGCCTTTTGTTGCAGGAACGTCCGGATTTCGCCCGTGCGCTGACCGCGGCCGAACGCAAATGGGGCGTGCCTGTGCATGTCCAGCTGTCGACCATCTATCAGGAATCCAGCTTCCGTGGGGATGCCAAGCCGCCCCGTTCGACGCTTTTGGGTGTCATTCCGTGGAAAAGGCCGTCAAGCGCCTATGGCTATGCGCAGGCCGTGGATGGCACCTGGGAGGAATATCAGGCCAAAGAGGGCGGGCGCTGGTCGCGGCGTGACCGGATCGAAGATGCCGCCGATTTCATGGGCTGGTATATGCATAATACATCGCGCTCGATGGGCGTGTCCAAACAGGACGCGGCGACGCAATATCTTGTGTTCCACGAAGGCCGGACCGGCTATCGACGCGGCAGTCACAATGGCAAGCCATGGCTTCTGGCGGTGTCGCGTCGGGTGGATGAGCGCGCCGCGCGATTTGCGGGCCAACTGGCCGAGTGCCGTGTCTGATCTGTCGCGTTTGATCGGGATCGCGCCGCGCCTGATCGGCCCCGCGCTGATGGCGGTTGGCGCGGCTTGGCCGCGTCGCTGTCCCGTGGGGCAGGGTTTATCGGCTGTGAGGCTGGATCAGCCGGCGCATCAGCAGTCCTGCCCCCAGCGTGAACAAGGGCAAGATGACCACGATCAGCGCGATGGAGGTGATGAAGGCATTTAGCTGGCCTTTGTCGCGCAAATTCTGCACCGCACCATCGAAAATGGCGTAGGAAAAGAACACAATCCAGACGCCTGCCCAAGCACTGACGGCAAATATCAGATAGCGCATTAGACTTGTCCTCTTCCCGAAAGACCGGCCTCAGCCTTGGCGGCGCCGGTGTTCAAGCGTGTCGACCGGTGCTTGGCCGACACGCCTTTTGCATCAGTCTTGCGGCGCCCGCACATAGCGTTCCGCAAGCAATACCACCGGACGCAAGGGCGCGCCCAACTGGGAAGAACTTGCCCGATCGCTCAGCGCGACCAGATAGCGGCCCTTTTGCAAGACCATCGGCGCGATGGCCGCATTGCGGCTGCTGTCGGTATCATCCACCTGCACGATCATCTCGCCGACCCCGTCGAACAGCGACAGCATGGTATCCGCGCCGCTTGGCGTGCCCATGGTGCGCAGGGCCACGATCGAGCGTTCCTGCAGCTCGAATTCCATCCAAGTCACGGCATTGCCTTGCAAGATGATCTCGCCATGCGGGCGGTTGAAGGCCAATGAGCCGACCGGATAGCTGCCATCCACCGGGGCCAAGTCGCCGCGTTCGTAAGCGGCACGCTTGTAGGAGTCGATGTCCAGAACCTGCGCCGTGAAAGCGATCTGCCCGTCGGCGGGGGTGGCGGATCGGATGCCGACGCAATAGCTGCCGCTGGGCAGGCCGTTCATGAAATCAAGCCGCGCATTGACGCCATCGGCATCATTGTTGTTGGCGATCTCATTGCCGGTCTCGTCAAACAGCGCCATCATCGGGTCGATGCCGTTGCCTGCGGTGGCGCGCAAGGACAAGGGCCCGCCATCGGTGACCTTGAACTTGACATAGCCGTGTCCGCTTGCGTCACTTTGATAGCTGAACGGTCCCGCAGCCAAAACCGCATCAAGGTCCTTTTCCCCCAGATCCCGCGCTTGGGTCTGCGGGCCGCAGGCCAGTTCGCTGGCCTCCAGCACCGAGTCATGGTCTTCAAGCCCGACCAGCAGCGTCAGATCCATGCGGGTGCGTATGTCTTCGGCGACGATGCAATATTCGCCCGCCTCCAGATGCATCACGATCTGGGCGTTATAGCTGCCAGCGGCATCATCGCTTTCGGCAAGGGTGTCTCCGGCGGCATCAAACAGCTGCAGACGCGGATCGCCCTTGTTCTTGGTCAGGGTCTCTAGCCGGACGCTTGCGGGTTCCGACAGCCGAAACAGGCGGCCCTGCGCAGTGGAGGCACGCAGATCGATCATCCATGGCTGTTCTGCGCCGTCCAGTTGCGCGCGCGCGCTGTCCCCCCCGACCCAGACCGCGGCAGCGCCAGCGCAAGCCGCTACCGTGGAGGATTTCACCGCTTCTGCGGCGGCATCGACGGCAATCGCGGCGCTTGCGTCAGCCGCGTCGACCTCGGCGGCACCTTCTGCGGCAACCTCGGCGGCATCGGCACGATCCGCCGCCGTCTGGGCATGAGCGGTGGCAGTCGATAACAGCATCACGGCCAGTGCAAGACCGGATACGGACTGGGAAAATTGTCTCATCATAATATACTCGATAGAAGGCGTGGAGGACCCGTCGTCACGGCCAAGATCGTCTGAAAGGCCCTAGCCCCAGACATAACACCACGGGCAAGGGTCCGACAGGTTATTCGACCGCAGTGATGGCGGCGCGGGCAGATCGATAGCGGCAAGGTCGGGATAGACTTGGGCCAGAAGCGCTGCCTGATCGGGGCTTTGGATCCGCAGCACATACCATTTGCCATCATCTTCAAAGGCCAAGGCCGGACCCTGCGCCTTTACCGCCGCGCCGCCCATTTCCATCGCCGTCGCGGTGGAGACAATCGCATAATCGCGCGCCGCAGCGGTCGTGGCGGTGGTCATGCCCTCCAGATCATAGCTGACAGCATTGATCTGGACCTGCGGCATGGCGGTTTTCATCTGTTCGACCGCGATGGCATTGACGGCGGCGCGGTCCGCATCATCGAAAGCACAAGCAGGACCGGCGAGGATGGCTGCAATAACCGCAACCGAAGGTAAAAACTTTTTCATCACGAACCTAAGGTTAAGACCGGCTTTCGTGCTAAAGCACAGATCAGGGCTTTGCCAAGAAAGCTTCGGGCTTGCGCGCCTTTTCGCCCAAATTTGGGCAGGTGACTGCCTGAGGGCAAGTGGACAGTGCTGCGCAGAAGTCGATACAGTCCTTATGTGAAATGCCCAAGCGTCAAAGTCCCGAAGAATGATCCCGATTGGCCTGCCATCCTTTGAATTCGTGTTTATCCGTCTGGCCTATCTTGTGGCCACGCTGGTCTGGATCATCTGGGCGCTGCGACTGGGATTGGGCAGGAATATCCGCGACCGGCTTCGGGCATGGCGCGGGCCGGTCTTCCTGCTGCTCACGGGCATAGCGCTCTATTCCCTCTGGTCGGTTTACGATTTTTACCGGCATATGACCGCCTATGCCGCTGAACGCGCGATAAATTATCATCCGGTGCTGGGGCAAGCCCGCAGACTGGGGGCGATCGACATGCCCGCTGGCACGACGCTAAGTCTGGCCGTGGCGGGGCAGGCAGAGGCGTTTTACCAAGCCGAATTTCCCCATCCCATTGCCATAAGCGGGGTGCAAAGCCTGCTGGCAGAGCGCTATCTTGCCATGCATAGCGATGACAGCTACCGCATGAGCGGTTTCACGCCGCAAAACCTTAGGTTGACGGGGCTTGGCGACAGCCGGCAGGCGGGGTGGATCTGTGATGCCACCAAGACGGTTGTTTTCGACACCGATCCCGACGGCGCGGTCAAGGCCTTCCAAAGCTGCTCTGCGGCCAGCGGCAACCTGATCCAAGGGCAAGCCGTGCCACAAGCGGCAGAAATCATCGTGAGTGAGGGGCGGCTTTATCTGGACGGTCGCCGCGGGCCGGATCGCTGGATCGTCCATCTGCCGCAGGAGGCCCGTTTCCGGAGTGAGGGGGTCACCCAAATAGGCGGCACCCTCCTGCTCGACGCCGATCGCAATGTGATCGAGAAGATACCGGACTGACAGCCGATCATTCCGTCCGGTCGCGCGGCATCCTCATGACCGAAAAGCTGAACGGGTGGATTCCGGATTTTGCAAGCCGGAGCAGGCGATGATCGAAGGCGCTTCCCGCAAAGCCCCCGCGCGACAAAGCGATCAAGGGCGGGATTTCGGTTTGCGGTTGAGATGCATTCCCGTTTTGGGAACGATTTGCTTGACGTTTGCTTTGCCTTCCGCCATATTCCCAGTATGGGAACACGGAATGGATGATGCAGATCATTGCCAAATCGACACTTCGGATCTTCTGGGAACGTGAGCCTCGGTCCGAAGCACCGCTTCTGGCATGGTATGCCGTCGCCTCGAAAGCCGATTGGTCGGGCCCCGCCGATGTGAAGGCGGATTTTGGCACGACGGTGGATTTTGTGGGCGACAATCGGGTGATTTTCGACATAGGCGGCAACAAATACCGTTTGATCGTTCATTTCGCCTATCCCTATCGTCGGGCCCTGATCAAGTTTGTCGGGACCCATAAAGACTATGACAAGATCAATCCGGAGACGATCTGATGGATATTCGACCGATCCGCAGCCAAGCCGATCTCGATTGGGCGCTTGCGGAAATCTCCCAATATTTCGACACCCAGCCCAAGAAGGGAACGCCCGAGGCTGACCGCTTTGATGTGCTGGCCGATCTGATCGAGGCCTATGAGGATAAGCATTTTCCGATGCCGGACGTCGATCCTGTCGAGTTCATCCGTGTCCAGATGGAAAACACCGGACGGACCCAAGCGGATCTGGCGACCCTGTTGGGATCGCGCCCCCGCGCATCCGAAGTGCTGAACCGAAAACGCGCCTTGACCGTGGACATGATCCATAAGCTCAGCAGGGAATGGCATATTCCAGCCGATGCCTTGGTGAAACCCTACCACCTTGCAAGTGCAGAATAGAGAGCTGGTCATCAGCTTTGTCGTTGGGGTCGGGTTGCACCACAGCTTGAACCGCAGCGTGAACTGCGGCTGCCCCTGACAACCAAATCCATGATGGAGATCGGCCCGCATTTTGAGACGCGCGCAGAGATCGACCTTTCGCGTGACATGATCGACCGCACGGCTGTTGCAGCTTGAAGACGACTGCCGATTATGGGGGAGGTCAGTCGCGCGCATCGCACCGCGCGATGGCGATCGCGGGCCAGGGGCAATAACAGATCCCGTGGCTGCGGCCGAAGCCCAGATCATAGTGTTGCGATCAGCCTTTGGCGCCGCCCTCAGTCAACATGACTAAGGTGAAGACGATGAAGATTGTTCTGGTTGACAGGCCAATAGTTGGGCATAGCGTGGGAAGGTAAACTCGCTCCACTCACAATGAGAATAGTTATGAACTTCAAGTCCCTACTCCTCGCCAGCGCCGCGACGACGCTTCCTTTCGTCTCGATGGGTGGTGCAGCGCAAGCCGATGTTATCGCCCCCAAGGTAATGGTCATTTCCATGTTCGATGCCGAGGCCAAGCCGTGGCATGACAATATGAAGCTGGAAACGGTTGTCAAAGTGCCGGGCCTGCCCAAATCTGCGGATAGCGTTGCCTGCAATGCCGATCTTTGCGCGATGACCACCACGATGGGCTTTGCCAATGCGGCAAGCTCGGCCATGGCGGTGGCGTTTTCCGATCAGTTCGATCTGAGCAAGACCTATTTCATCATTGCAGGTATTGCCGGGATTGATCCGCAAAAGGGCACCTTGGGCACCGCCGCTTGGGCCGATTATGTGGTGGATGCCGGTCTCTTCCATCGCATCGATCGTAGCGAGGCGGGCGAAGGCTGGAGCTCGACCATCGTCGAGCTGGGTGCGAAAGAACCGGGCGTCAAGCCGGAATGGACGGCAGGCAATGAGGTCTTCCAGATCAATCCGGCGCTGGTGAAAGCGGCGTTTGACGCGTCGAAAGATATCGAACTGGCGGATAATGCTGACGCGGCAGCCTATCGCGCCGCCTATGCGCCAGAGGCGGCAAAGGCAAAACCGCAGGTGACGATCTGTGCGACCGCTTCGGCGGATACCTATTGGCATGGCAAAGTCATCGCCGAGGAAGTCGCGGCCCATGTCTCCACGCTGACCGAAGGCAAGGCCGAATATTGCACCAGCCAGATGGAAGATAACGCTACCCTGACCGCCTTGACTCGTGCGGCCGATGCAGGTCGTGTGGACCTCGCGCGCGTGGCCGTGCTCAGAACCGCCTCGAACTTTGATCGCCAGCCGGAAGGCGTGAGCGCAATCGACTCGCTGACCGCCAAATCGGGCGGCTTCATGCCCTCCACCCAGAACGCCTATCTGGTGGGGAATGCTTTCGCCCAAGCCATCATCACCGATTGGGCCAAGTATGAAGGCGGCGTGAAAGCCGAATAATCTTGCGTCCTGCCACCGGATGTTGCGGTGGCAGGACGTCTTTCGGGACCGGATTGATCTGGTCACATGGGGCGGGACTGCGGATCGCGGACCTCATTCATGACCTATCTGCAAGATGGCCGAACCACATAGCCCGACGCCCTTAAATCTGATGCCCGCACCACCAAAACTCGGACAAGCAGGCTGTCAGGGCCACAATCACTATTCACGGCCGCCTTGGCCGGACAGGCCGGCCGCATGACGCCCTGCAAGCCAGCCAAAAGTGAGTGCGGGGCCAAGCGTGATCCCTGCGCCGGGATAGGCGCCTGCCATGATAGAATTCGCATCATTGCCAACCGCATAAAGGCCGGGGATGACCTTGCCTTCGGTGTCGCGCACGCAGGCATTGGCGTCGATATCAAGCCCCATCGTCGTTCCGATATCGCCAGCCACCAGCTCGACGGCATAGAGCATGCCCTCCAAGGGGGCGAGGCAGGGGTTGGGCCTATGCTCGGGATCACCAAGGGCTGTCTGATATGGCGTGCTGCCTTTACCGAAGACATCGTCGCGGCCCTGAGCGGCACCCGCGTTAAAGGCCGTGATCGTGTTTTGCAGTGCGGCGGCATCCACGCCGATTTCGCGCGCCAATGCGGCGGCATCACGACCGCGGCGCAGATATCCCGACTTTAAGAAGCGGCCAATTCGCCCTGGTGCGCAGGGCACTGCGCCCAGGCCATAGCGGCGCAGCGCATGATGATCACAGATCAGCCATGCCGAATGCGCGGCCTTTGCTCGGAACATCGCCACCATATTCTGGACAAAATCATGGTAACTCAGCGCTTCATTGCCAAAACGCTGCCCGTCAGGCCCGACGGCGATGATGCCAGGCTTGGCGCGGTCCATAAAGAGATGCGGGAAGGGGCGGCTTGTCCCGTCCTTTTGCGGGATCAGCGACACCGGCGTCCAACTGGCGGCGTCCGAATTGGTGGTCACGAATTTCGCGCCAATCGCCTCGGCAGCCGCCAACGCCCCGCCGGTGGCGCTCGCGGGAGCCATGCTGTGATGCGCCCAGCCGTCTTTCAGATGCGCATGCGTCTGGGCGCGACGTGCCTTGTCCTGCGGATAGCCGCCGGCCGCCAGAACCACACCGCGCCATACCGAGATGCGCTGCTCTCCCTGTGCGGTCGCGACCCGCGCGGCGCAGATCCGCCCCTGCGCATCACGCTCTAGCCCCGTCAGCGCATGGTCGGTCAAAATCGGGATCCGCAGCGAAAAGGCGGTTTCGGCCAGACGGGCCGCCACCGCAGCGCCCAGCTTGATCTTGGTGTTACGGCCGTGGAAGAGACGGTCACGCAGATAGCCAAGCACCCCTTTGCTCGCCCATAGAAAAGACGAGGCCTGCCGTAGCATCCTAGGGTAGTGATAAAGATCCATCCGGCCCAACTGCAGGCCGCCCAGAATTGTGAATTCCGGAATGGGCGGGCGAAGCCGCGCCAGCTCTTTGCCAAGACGTCGCCCGTCATATTCCCGCGCATCCAGCACCCTGCCGCCAAGGGCCGCGCCCTCCCGCTCGGGGTGATAATCGGGCGCAACGGGGCGGTGGGTCATCTTCAGTTCCGTTTCTTCGTCGAAGAAACGGATCGCGTCCGGGGCATTTTCAAGGAAGCTGTCGATGGTTTCGGCATTGAACCGATTGCCTGTTTCGATCTGCAGATAGGTGCGGGCCGCCGCAAGGTCATCCTTCATCCCTGCCGCTTCCATCAGGTGGTTTTTCGGCACCCAGATTGCGCCCCCCGATATCGCGGTCGAGCCGCCAAACCAGCAGGCCTTTTCGACAATCACCGGGCGCAAACCGTGGTGGGCGGCGGTGATCGCCGCGGCCAGCCCCCCCGCGCCCGAGCCTATGACAAGCAGATCACAGCTTTCCGGCAGGACAGTTTCAGACATCGATCGCCCCCTCTCGCGGATAGCGGCCAATGATCCAGCCGCCGTCGACCGGCAGCACATGGCCGGTGATAAAACCCGCCTCATCCGAGGCAAGGAAACGCACGGCCCGCGCAACATCCAACGGCGTGCCCACGCGTTGCTGCGGCACCTGCTCGATCATCACCTGGCGGCGCCACCGTTCCGACCGGATACGCTCTGCCGTCAGCGGGGTCTCGATAAGGCCGGGGGCCACGGCGTTCACCCGCACGCCCGAGGGGCCGAAGTCGGTCGCCATCTGGCGCGTCATCCCGACAACTGCCGCTTTCGACATGGAGTAACCGGCCGAGTTTCCCGCACCGATCAGCCCAAAAACAGAGGCAGTGTTCACAATGGCGCCGCAGCCTTTGGCCATCATATGCGGCAGCGCCCAGCGGGATAATGCAAAGACACCTTTGATATTGATGTCAAAATAGCGCTGCAGATCGGCGTCAGAGGTTTCGAGCGCGTGGCTGCCGCGCGCGATACCTGCGTTGTTGATCAGAATATCAACGGACAGGCCCTCGCGCCGAACAAGCGCCTCCAGCGCATCTGTCAGGCTGGCGCAGGCGACATCGCCCTGAAGCGGATGCACCAGTCCGCGCGCGTGACGTTCGGCCAGAGCCTGCAGGCCTTCGGGCTGCAGGTCGACCGCGATGACGGTGGCGCCCGCCGCCAGAAATGTTTCGGCAATGGCCGCGCCAATGCCTTGGCCCGCGCCGGTGATGATCGCGGTGCGTCCCGCCAAAGTGGTCATTTCAAAGGACATCGGCATTCCTCAGAATGCCGCCGTGCCGCCGACCGAACGGCCGCCGTCGACGATCAGGACTTGGCCGGTGATGAAGTTCGCCCGCGGATCGGCAAAGAATGCGACCGCATGGGCGATGTCTTCCGGCAGCCCCAGCTCGCCCGTGGGCTGCTGGTCGCGCAGCAGATGCACATCGTTGCGCTCCAGCAGCATATCGGTCTGGATAACACCGGGTGCGACCGCATTCACGGTGATCTGACGCGCGCCAAGATCAAGCGCGAGGGCCTTGGTGAAACCTGCCACTGCCGCCTTCGAGGCCACATAATGGGCATAGTTGCGCGCCCCGAACGCCGCCCGCGATGCCAGATTGATGATGCGGCCCCACCGGGGCAGAACCCGCGACGCCTGCTGACAAAGCGTCGCCATACCGACCAAGTTGATCTCATACATGCGGCGGAAATCATCGGCCGTCAGCTCATCAAAGGGCTTCACGTTGAAAATCCCCGCATTATTGACCAGCACTTGCAGGTTCTCGGCGCCATCGATCAGTTTCTGGGTCGCGGCGGCATCGGTGATGTCCAGAATTTCGGCCCGCGCGCCATGGCCCATCGCCGCGATCTGCGCCACCGTTTGAGCTGCGCCGGCTTCCGCCAGATCGGCCACGATGACAAAGAAGCCATCTTGTGCCAAGCGGTGGGCGATGGCACGGCCAATGCCGCCACCAGCGCCGGTGACGATCGCGGATTTGAGTTGAGATACATGGGTTGTGGCCGACATAGGATCACCTGACAGATTGGCGCTTGGAAAAAGCGCGCGAGATGGGAATGCAGATAGGCGCGGGGCCCGTTCAGGGCGGGCCCCCGCTCAGGGTCACAGGCCGTAGGTGGCCGGATCAACCTTATCGTAGATCTCTGTGCGCAACAGAGCCGCGACAGCATCGGGGTCATTGCGGTCGATCTGGGCCAGAAGCTCGGTCCATTTCGCTTGCAGCTCTAGGAATTCATTTGCCACATCCGTCGGGTCTGCCACGCCGCGATCTTTGGCGGTGCGGCCCGGATAGGTGTCAACAACCTGCGCGCGGAAATTGGCAAGGGCCTCCGTCAGCGACGGATGCGGCTCATCGATTTTCACGCCGCGCTCGGCCGCGCCTTTAAGGGCCGAGGACACCGCATTTGCATAGGCGATCTGCTTTTTCGCAACGTGGGTCGCGGTCACATCCAGCAGCTTTTTACGGTTCTCTTCCGTCAGGCCGGCCCAGAAATCACGGTTATAGACATAGGTCAGGCCCAGCGAGGTGCCCTGTTCCAGCGTGACGATGTTCTTCGCCACTTCCCAGAACTTATAGCCGGCTTCCAGATTTGTGGGATCGGAAAGGGTGCAGTCGATCGAGCCGCGTTCAAGACCCGAATAGACATCGGTCATCGGAACGGCCACCGGAATCGCGCCCAGCGAAGAAATCCATTCATTCTGCGCCGTGCCGGCGGTGCGTACTTTCATGCCGCGTAGAGCCGCCACATCCGCAACCGGACGCATGCAAAGGAAGATATAGGTGGGCGTCGAATAGGCCCCCAGCACCAGAGTGCCGTGTTGCGCGAATTCTGACAGCATGCGCGGGTTGGTCATAGCGATTTGGGTCAGCGCAAAGGCGGTGGCCATATCGTCGGTCGCAACAAAGGCCAGATCGTTGATCAGACCCGAGAGAGGCAGATCCGACGGCGTGTAGGATGCCGCCACAATGCCAAGCTGCGCCACGCCATCACCGACAGCGCCAAGAGTGGTCGGTGCCGGCACCAGCGATCCCGAGGCATAAAGTTCAAAATCGACCTCGCCATTGGTCGCGGCCTTGAGATCGGCCAGGAAAGGCTCATAGGCGGTCGCCACGAGGATATGGCTGGGCGACATCCAGCTGGTTGCTTGGTAGGTTTCCGCCGAAGCTGCCGAACCGATTGCGAGTGCCGAGCATGCGGCGAGAAGAATTTTTTTCATGTTCTCAGATCTTTAAACTGTTGTTTTGATGTCCGCAGGGGTGGGGCGGGCCGCATGTTTTAGTTCATCATCAATGCAGGCAGCCACAGCGAGATCGTGGGGAAAGCCAGCAGGAGTGCCAATGTCAGAAGGTCGATCCCGACGAACCAGCTCACCCCCTTGAAGATCTCGACCAGCGAAACGCGATCCCCCATGGATGATTTGATGACAAAGACATTCATCCCCATGGGGGGTGTCACCAGGCCAACCTCCAGCAGCTTGATCGTGATGACGCCAAACCAGATCAGGTTCACGTCATGCGCGACCAGCAGCGGCCCAAGGATCGGCAGACACAGCAGCATGATAGAGATGGATTCAAGGAAGGCCCCCAGCACGAGAAACAGAAGGCAAATCAGCAGGATAACTTCGAAGGTCGAAAACCCTTCGAAGGCGCCGATAATCCAGTTGGGGATCGTAGCAAGGCCGACAAAGCGGGTGAATAGTGCCGCGCCAAGCATGACCATGAAGATTTCAGCGGTGCCGCGTGCCGTATCGGCCAGCGAGCGTTTCAGGATCGAGTAAGACAGCCGCCCGCGCGAAAAGGCCAAAACAGTTGCAAGGAATGCCCCTGCGGCGCCCGCTTCGGTCGCGGTGACAACGCCCGTAAAGATGCCGCCCATTACACCCAAGATCAGCACGGGCAGCGGCCAGGCATCAGCGATCAATGCGCGCTTTTCTTCGCGGGTGACCTGCACTTTGACACGCGGTGCCAGCGATGGGTTCAGCCAGACGCGCAGCGTGATCAGTAGCAGGAACATCAGCGCCGTCAACAGGCCCGGGATAATGCCCGCGATAAACAGCTGTTTGATTGGCGTGTCCAACAGCATGCCAAAAACGATCATAAGAACCGACGGCGGGATCAGCGCGCCAAGCGTGCCAGCCGCTGCCACCGATCCCGTCGCCAGCCCGCGGTTGTAGCCCGCGTCCAGCATCTCAGGGACGGCGATACGCGAAAACGCAGCCGCGGTGGCCACGGAAGAGCCGGAGGCCGAGGCAAATAGCGCTGACGCCGCAACAGTTGACGACGCAAGCCCCCCAGGCAGCCAGGACAGCAACACCCGCGCCGAACCAAAGAGCCCTCGGGTCAGACCAGCTTCCACCGCGATGAATCCCATCAGCAGGAACATCGGAATTGCCGAGAGATTCCAGTTGCCGATCTCGTGGAAGGGGACGGCCTTGGCGATGCCCACGGCAGGCTTCCAGCCCATCATCCACCAGATGCCCACGAATGCCGAGCTGCCCATCGCCGCGCCGATCGGCACACGGATGCCAATCAGACCCAGCAGGATCGCGATGCCGATGAAGCCAATTTCGATACGTTCAAATTCCATCTTCGCGGTTCCTCAATGGGCATGGATGTCGGTGGCAGGACCGTCAGCCAGCTTGACGCGGTCGCCCCCGAAGATGCGGATCAGCAGGATCATACAGGCGATGGCACAACCCACCGGCAGCATGAATTTGGCTGGCCATACCGTGATGCGCCAAAGACCGTCCACGCTTTCATTGATCCGATAGGCGCGCATGGCGACATCCCAAGAGAAATAGCCGAGACCTCCGTAGAAAAAGAAGGTTGCGACCTGACCGGCTTTCATCATGAACGCTTTGGCCTTGTTCCCCACCTGATCGTAAATCAGATCTACTGCGATCGCCGATCCCCGCGCCTCAATGGCAGCAAGCGACAGGAACACGCAGGCAATCATATAGTAATTGGCCACCACCTCGGCCGTGCCGGGTACCGGCATATGGAAGACGTACTTCCCGACAACATCGGCGATCACCTGAACCATCATCAGCAATACTGAAAGACCTGCCAGCAAGGACAGCCCCTCCGTCAGACGCCCGACAAATGCGATCATCTCTTCTCTCCCTCCCCACAATGATGGCCCGATGCCACCCGCCATTATTGCATCCGGTAGCCACCGTTTACGTCGATCACCGATCCGGTGATGTAGCTTGCGTCAGGGCCCATCAGAAACGCGACCGCGCCTGCCACATCTTCAGGTGTCCCGATCCGGCGCAACGGGATATTGTCGGTGACGGTGTGGTAATTGGCCGGATCGAGCGACTGGTGCAGCATTGGCGCGTCGATCAGGCCAGGTGCCACGCCGTTCACCGTGATGCCCAGATGGGCCGATTCACGGGCCGCGGCTTTCACAAGGCCCAGCACAGCCGATTTCGATGCGATATAAGCCGAGCTGGAGCGGTAGCCGCCAAGTTGCGCCGCAACCGATGCAAAGCCGATGAAGCGGCCATTCGCAATGGGGCGGGCCTTGGCCCTGCGCAGATAGGCGCGCATTAGAAGGAAGGTGCCGGTCGCATTCACACGTTGGGTCAGTTCCCAATCCGCAAGCGTGATATCGGTCAGCGCGGGGCGATCGCCATCCGCGGCAAACAGCAGGATTCCCGCCGCAGCGATCACCTGATCGATCGCCCATTCGGTGAAAAGCGCCTCAACGGCGGCCTCACTGGACACATCAAGAGCAACGGCCACATGGCCTTCCCCCGGCAGATCTTTCAGAACATCCGCAGCGCGGTGCTGATCGATATCTGCGGCAATCACCTTAAAACCATCCGTCGCAAGCCTGTGCGTAACGGCCCGACCGATGCCGCCTGCGGCACCCGTCACCAGAGCATATCCAGTCATTTTGTGAAGTCCTCCCAGACTCATTGAAAATACAATGAACTCATTTTATGATATAACTCAAATAAAAAATTTAGTTTCAGTACATTTTGCATCCATTATAGGTTTGAACGGAATCATGTCGCGGAATCGAGAGAAGCATGGCAGAGACAATTACGAGTGCTGAATGCGTGGTATCGAAACTGCGCGAGGCGATTATGACGGGGGATCTGCGCCCCGGAGCACGATTGAACCAAAGCGTGCTGGCCGCCCGCTTTGGTATCTCGCGCACGCCAATGCGCACCGCGCTGACCGCGCTGGCCCAGTCCGGGCTGGTTGATTATGAAAGCAACAAGGGCTTTCGCGTCAGACGGCATTCACGCGACGAGATCAGGGCCGCCTTTCTTGTCCGCGCGGAACTGGAAGCACTCGCCTGCACTCTGGCGGCCCCCCGCCTTGATGACACCGGTTTGCGCAAGTTGCGTGGGCTGCTGGTCACGGGTGATGCGCTGCTTGAGGGCGATAGCCTGCGGCCTGAAAATCTGGAACCCTACCGAGCCATGAATGTGGCCTTTCACGGCGCTATCCTCGACGCCGCCAGCAATCCTTGGCTGCGCAATGCCTTAGAGAATCTGTTCAACATCCCGATGCTCTCAGATCGCGTGATTCTCTGGGAGGACCATGCGGTCATCCTGCGTTCACATGACGATCACCACCGCATCATTCGGGCATTGGGCCAGCGCGACGGCGCCCGCGCCTCTGCCATCATGCGCGAGCATGTCACCTATTCGGTGGATTACATGCTCGAAACGCTCGGCACCCGCACCGACACCCAGGGCCGTCAGGCCGGAATGTTCGGTTTCGACCCCATCATCGACATCTTCAAGGAGGAAAACACATGAAACTGTTTCATTCGCCGGCCTCGCCCTATGTCCGCAAAGTCATGGTCGCGGCCTGGGAGCGCGGCGTACAGGACCAGATTGAACTGCTCAGCTCGGCCGCTGGTCCGGTGCTGCGCGACATGAATATCGTTGCCGTCAATTCGTCGGGCAAAGTGCCCTGTGCCATCATTGAA
>DALYSR010000035.1:0-25937 GCA_031991825.1 Paracoccaceae bacterium | reverse complement strand
CAGCATTTCAAGAATATCCAATCGGCGGCAAGCACGTCGATTTCGGTATCGCGCGCTTTGTATTGGCAGGGCCGCGCGCAAGAAGCCTTGGGGCAGCAAGCGGCGGCGAAAGCCGCCTATCAGGCAGCAGCACGGCATCAGACCGCCTATTACGGCCTGCTTGCCACCGAACGTTTGGGCGCGGTGCTGGATGCGCGGCTGATCGGCGGTGAAAAGCAGGTCGATTGGCGGCAGGGGGCTTGGACCAAATCATCCGTGCATCAGGCGGCATTGCTGGCGCTGAAGGCGGGGGACCGCAATCTGGCCAAACGCTTCTGGTTGCATCTGGCGGAAACCCAATCCGAACAGGGCTTGACGCAGATGGGCGCGATGGCGCTCAGCTTGGGCGAGCCGCATATCGCCGTGCTGATCGGCAAGGCCGCCGCCGAGCGGGGCGTCATCCTGCCCGACGCCTATTATCCGCTGACCGATCTGGTGCCGGACGGGTTGGCAGTCAGTCGCGCCTTCAGTCTGGCCATCGCACGGCGGGAAAGCGAATTTGACCCCAGCGCGCGGTCCACGGCCGATGCGCGCGGCCTGATGCAGGTGCTGCCCGGCACGGGGCAGATGATGGCCAAGAAGCTGGGCTTGCCGTTCGAAGCATCGGATCTGATCCGTGATCCGGCCTTTAATGCCAAGATCGGCAGTGCCTATCTGGCGCATCTGATTGACGAATTCGGGCCTTCCATCGCTTTGGTCGCATCGGGCTATAACGCAGGTCCAGGGCGCCCAAGGGCATGGATCAAGGATTTCGGCGACCCGCGCAGACCTGATGTCGATGTGGTGGATTGGGTCGAACAGATCCCGTTCGGCGAGACGCGGACCTATGTGATGCGGGTGTCCGAAGGCGTGGTGCTTTATCGGGCGAAGCTGCGGGGATCGGCGGGTTTGGTGCGGTTGACGGCGGAACTGAAGGGCTGAACCGTGAACCACACTGATACAGGCCGGAACGGCGGGTGAACGAAAGGGGCGGCCCAGATGGTGCCGCCCTTTTTCATGTTCATGCTTTGGCCGATGTTCACGCCTTGTTTAGTGGCCCGTCGCCTTGGCCCGCGCCCTAAGCAGCGTGAACAGCCCCGCCAGCACCACGATCGCTCCGCCAAGGATGACATTGTCGCGCAGCGTCTCGCCAAAGAAGAAGACGCCGATGAAAGCGATCCACACCAGTTGCAGATAGGCAAAGGGCTGGATGGCGGAGGCTTCGGCCACCTCATAGGCGCGGATCATCAGCCAATGCGACAGCGATCCCGCAATGCACAGGGCCGCCAGATAGCCCCAGTCCTGCAGGCTAAGGTCCTGCCAATGCATCAGGCCCGGAATGGTCATCACCACGGCTCCCAAGACCGCGTTCCACAGGAAGGACACCGATCCCGCATCCTCGGAGGAGACATAACGGGTCAGAAGACCATAGGCGGCAAACATCCCCGCCGCCGCAAAGGGCAGCAGCGCCAGCGGGCTGAACACGCCCGACCCCGGTTGCAGCACGATCAGCACGCCCACAAAGCCCACGCCGACCGCCGCCCAGCGCCGCCAGCCGACGACTTCACCCAAGATCGGTCCCGATAGAACCGATATCAACAGCGGATAGACCGAGAATACCGCATGGGTTTCGACCAGTCCCAACAGCTTGAAGGAATAGATCATCACCAAAATCTCGGCGACGATCAGCAGCCCGCGCAGGATCTGCGCCACGGGCCGCTTGGAGCGGATCGACGCTTTCAGCCCGCCCGATGCCCGCGCCGCCAGCGCAATCGCCAGAGCCGCGAAGAACCAGTAGCGGATCGCCACCACCATCCAGATGCTGACATGCTCGGCCAGATGGCGCGAGAAAGCATCCTGAATGGCAAAAATCATTGTTACCAGCACCATCAAGGCGATGCCGAGCGGCAGGTTCTGCGTTTTGGGCATTGCTTAGGCCTTATCTACGGGGGCAGTTGGCAGGTGACCAAGGCTCATGTGACGTTTGCGTCCATGGCCTGAGCGGCGTCTCACGATAAAACCCGCATCGGTCAAGCCGCGGCGGACATGGCCTGCGGCGGTATAGGTGGCGAAGGTGCCGCCTGTCTTGGTGTGACGCCCGACTTCCCCCATCAGTTCGGGCGACCACAGTTCGGGGTTTTTGGCGGGGGAAAAGCCGTCCAAGAACCACGCATCCACCGCGCCATCCCATAGGGGCAAGGCGTTGCGTGCATCGGCTTGGATGACATGCAGGTCCAAACCGGGCATCGCGATCTGCCGCTGACCTTGCGCCCAAGCCGCAAGGAAGGGATCGGCCACGGCGCGCGCTTCGGGGAAATGCTCCAAGGCGCGGGCAATGTCGGATGCTTCCATCGGGAAAGCCTCGAAACTGGTGAAGTGGATACGGCCTTGGCGGCCCGTCGCCCCCCAGGCGATCAGGGTGGCCAGCATGTTCAGCCCCGTGCCAAAGCCCAGCTCCGCGATATGGAAGCCGTCGCACAGGCGGGCGGGCAGGTCATTGCCGTCCAAGAACACATAGCGCGTTTCCGACAGCCCGTCATTCAACGAGAAATAGGGGTCGTCGAACTGGGTGGACACGGGGATCACGCCATCGCGCCAGTCAAGGCTGGCGGCCGTGCCTGCGGGGTCGCGCAGGGTCGTGGCGTGTGGCGTGGCGTCGGGTGTCTGGATGTCGTGCTGTTCTGCCGCTTTGGATGGCTCGGCTTGGCCCTGTTCGCGCGTCGTCATTTGTCCTATGCCTCTGGCTTGATCTATCCTTGGGCATGAGGCGGCACAAATGACAAGAGCAGAACTGACCGTGATGGGCGGTGGCATCTTCGGATTGGCCTGTGCTTTTGTCGCGGCCAAGCGCGGCGCGAAGGTCACGCTCTACGAGGCGCGTCATATCGGGGCGGGATCGTCGGGCGGGATCATCGGCGCTTTGGCACCGCATGTGCCGGAAGGCTGGAACGAGAAGAAGGCCTTCCAGCTGGACAGCCTGCTGATGGCGCCCGCCTTCTGGGCGGATGTCGAAGCCACGGGGGGCGCGCCCGCGGGTTACGCCCGTTCGGGCCGTCTGCAGCCCTTGGCCGATGATCAGGCGATCGAACTGGCGCTTCAGCGCAGCGAAAACGCCAAGACCCTGTGGCGGGGGCAAGCCGAATGGCGCCTGCGCCCTGTGACGGGGGCACAATGGGAACCGCAAAGCCCGACGGGCATGCTGATCGAAGACACGCTGACGGGGCGTTTGCATCCGCGCATGGCGGGACGTGCTTTGGTGGCGGCCCTGCGCGCCATGGGGGTGGACGTGATCGAAGGCGTGGATCAACCGCCCGAAGGGGCGGGCCCCGTGCTATGGGCCACCGGATACAAGGGGATGTTGGACCTGAACGATGCGCTGGGCGGCAAACCCGGTGGCGGCGTGAAGGGGCAGGGCGTCTTGTTGCGCTATCCGGCCGCCGATCTGCCGCAGCTGTTTGTCGACGGGCTGCATATCGTGGCCCATGCCGATGACACCGTGGCGATCGGATCGACTTCGGAACATAGCTGGGAAGACGATACCGCCACCGATCATCAGGCCCAAGAGCTGCTGACCCGCGCCATTGCCGCCTGTCCGCCGCTTGCCAAGGCCGAACTGTTGGAGTTCTGGGCCGGTATCCGCCCCCGCGCCAAAAGCCGCGCGCCGATGTTGGGGGCATGGCCGGATCGCGCGGGCCATTTCATCGCCAATGGCGGCTTCAAGATCGGCTTCGGCATGGCACCCAAGGTGGCCGAAGTGATGGTGGATCTGATCCTTGACGGCAAAGACCAGATCCCCGCAGGGTTCCGTGTGGAGGCATCCCTGAAGAAATGACCCCCGCGCGCTGGGCGGCTTAGTCCCGTTCGGCCTCTCGGCGCAGGACGGCCATCAGATTGGTGACGCCTTTGGCGGAACGTTCGTTGACCAGTCGGCCATCGGCGTCGAAAGCGTCACCCGATGCGGCGATGAAGACTTCCGGTCCGGTGATCAGGCGCGGCTGGAACGGGCTGAGGCAGTGGCGGGCGGAAAACTGGCTGCGTTCGCCACCGGCGCGGCCTGCGGCGGCGGACATGATGGCGACCGGCTTGTCCAGCCACGGATTGTCCTTGAGGCGCGACACCCAGTCGAGTGCGTTCTTCAGCACACCCGACAGGTTCTTGTTATATTCCGGCGTCACCACCAGCACGGCATCGGCTTCAGTGATCTGGCGGGCCAGCAAGATGACCGCTTCCGGCATGCCTTCGGCTTCCAGATCCCCATCATACAACGGCAGGCGCAGATTGGCTTGGGTCACATCCGCAGGCCCGAACAGCCGGAAGCCTTCGCGCATCAGTTGCAGATTGGTCGATGCCTTTCGCAGCGATCCGCACAGGCCGAGCAGTTTGATCTCTTTGGTCATATCTGTCCTTGGGTGGTGTTAACGGAACAGCGCCAGAGCGAAAGGCGCAAGGAAGGAAGTCGATACCGCGCCCAAGGCCATGCCAAGCCCTGCGAAAGCGCCAGCAGTCGGGTGGACTTGCAAAGCGCGGGCGGTGCCGATGCCGTGGCTGGCCACGCCCAAGGCGAAGCCGCGCGCGCGCCAGTCGCGGATGCCGCAGAGATCGAACAGCGGGCCGACGATGATCGCGCCGAAAATGCCGGTGAACAGCACGAAAACCGCCGCCATGGTCGGCGATCCGCCCACCGCTTCGGCAATGCCGATGGCGACCGGTGCCGTGGCCGATTTGGGCGCCAAGGAGGCCAAGGTTTCCCCCGTGATCCCCAAGGCATAGCCGATCCCAACCGCTGATATCGCCGCCACCGCCGTGCCGACGATCAGCGCCACAACCGCGGGCAGGATCGCCGTTTTCAGCCGCGGCAGCGCCTCATACAGCGGCAGCGCCAAGCAGACCGTCGCGGGACCCAGCAGGAAGTGCACGAATTGCGCGCCTTCGAAATAGGTCGCATAGCTGGTGCCGCTCAGCCATAACAGCCCGCCCAGCAGCACCACGGCGATCAGCACCGGATGGGCATAGGGGCTTTTGCCCAAACCCCGAAAGATCGCATCGCCAATGGCAAAGGCAATCAGCGTGGCGGCCAGCCAGACCAGCGGGCCCTGCGAAAGATAGCTCCAGATATCAACCATTCTTCTGATCCTCGGGGGCGGCGCTGGCGCCGGTCAGGCGGGCGGTCAGCGTGAAGGTGAAGGCCCCCGCGATCAGCGCCAGAATCGTGGATCCCACCACGGCTGCGACTATCGGGAAAGCCTGATGCCCGATCACCCCCAGATGGCCGACGACCCCCACACCTGCGGGCACGAAGAGTATCGACATATAGCCCAAGATCCCCCGCGCCGTGGGTCCGATCAGATCACGCAAGGGTTTGATGCTCACCAGTCCCGCCAGCAGCAGTCCCATGCCGATGACAGGGCCCGGAAGCGGCAGGCCGGTGGAGCGGCTGATAACCTCGCCGATCAGTTGGCAGCAAAAGATGATGATCAAGGCATAAAGCATCGGCAGACTCAGGGGTTGGGCTATCTGAGGTCGACCCTAGAGTTTTGTGACGAAAAGGAAAGCCGTGCCATCGCCGCACAAGCTGGCATTACCGCCCCGCAATGCTTGCGCTGGCGCGATATCTTGGGGATAAGCGGGCAACGTTCCGCCAGATGCGGGGCGGGCTTGGTTGACTCTTGGCACGCTGGTGCCGACGATGCGCCGCGTTTCCGATGCCACAGACTAGTGAGGCTACTTTGCGTTTTTCCCGACTGCGGCTGAACGGCTTTAAAAGCTTTGTCGATCCCACCGATCTGGTGATCCACTCCGGCCTGACCGGCGTCGTCGGCCCCAATGGCTGCGGCAAGTCCAACCTGCTGGAAGCCCTGCGCTGGGTGATGGGCGAAAACCGCCCCACCGCGATGCGCGGCGGCGGCATGGAGGATGTGATCTTTGCCGGCACCGCCAGCCGTGGCGCGCGCCATTTCGCCGAAGTCTCCTTGGTGATCGAAAACCAAGACCGCCTTGCCCCCGCCAGCTTCAACGAAGCCGATGTGATCGAAATCACCCGCCGGATTACCCGCGATGCCGGTTCGGCCTATAAGGCGAATTCGAAAGAGGTGCGCGCGCGCGACGTGCAGATGCTGTTTGCCGATGCATCGACCGGATCGCATTCGCCCGCTTTGGTGCGTCAGGGGCAAATCTCGGAACTGATCAACGCCAAACCCAAGGCGCGCCGCCGTATTCTGGAAGAAGCGGCTGGCATTTCGGGCCTTTATGCGCGCCGCCATGAAGCGGAATTGAAGCTGACGGGGGCCGAGCAGAACCTTGGCCGCGTCGATGACGTGCTGGACGGGCTGTCTGGCCAATTGGCCGCCTTGGGCCGTCAAGCGCGCCAAGCGGCGAAATACCGCGAAATCGGCGCATCCCTGCGTCGGGCCGAAGGGATGCTGCTGTTCCGCCGCTGGCGCGAGGCGGATGTCGCCCGCCAAGAGGCCGAAGACGAATTGCGCGAACGCCTGATCCAAGCGGGCAAGGCCGATGTCTTGGCCCACCATGCCTTGTCGGCGCGCGAGGCGGCTGAACTGGGTCTGCCTGCCTGCCGCGAAGAAGAAGCCATTGCCGCCGCCATTCTGCAACGCCTTGGCCTGCAGCGCGACGCTTTGGGCGATGAAGAAGCCCGCGCCATGGCCAAGATCGACGCGCTGAACGCGCGCATCTTGCAGCTGGTGCGCGATATCGACCGCGAGGCGGAACTGAACCGCGATGCGGGCGACACGATTGAACGGCTCGACTGGGAAATCGAAGCCTTGGCCCGTGCGCATGAAGGCTTTGACGATAAGCTGGCCGCGGCTGGCGTGGCATCGGAAGAGGCGCGCAGCCTGTTGGATCAACGCGAACGCCTGATGCAGGATGCGACCGAAGACGCCGCACGGGTGGCGGCGCGTCACCAATCGGCGGAACGTCTGCTGCAAGAGGGTCGCGCGAATGTGGCGCGGTTCGACGGCGAAACGGCGCGGGCACGCGAGACGGTCGAAGACCTGACCGAAGTGTTGGAACGCGCGGCGGAATCCTTCGAATTGGCGACGGAAGCCCAAGAAGAAGCCCAAGCCGCCGCCGAAGCCGCCGATCTGGCATTGGAACAGGCGGAAATCGCCCGTGGCCTGATGCAGCAACGCGAAAACGACGCCCGCGCGACCCTGAGTGTTGCCGAAGGCGATGCCAATGCCCTGCGTGCCGAAGTGGCGGGCCTGACCCGCTTGGTGCAGCGCGAAGCCAAGGGCGGCGTGCAGATGCTGGACCAGCTGCGGGTCAGCGCGGGCTATGAGAAAGCCTTGGGTGCGGCGCTGAATGACGATCTGCAGGCCCCGGCGATCGACAAGGATGGGCGCACCGGCTGGACGACTTTGCCTGCCTATGACGAAACCGCTTTGCTGCCTGCGGGCGTGGAATTGCTGGGCCAGCATGTGCAGGCCCCCGCAGCCTTGTCGCGTCGCCTGTCGCAAGTGGGTCTGGTCACGCGTGAGCAGGGCGCGCAACTGCAGGTCCTGCTGCGCCCCGGTCAGCGTCTGGTCAGCCGTGAAGGCGATCTGTGGCGTTGGGATGGTCTGCGTCTGGCCGCCGAAGATGCGCCCAATGCCGCCGCTTTGCGTCTGGAACAGGTCAACCGTCTGGAAACGCTGCAAGAACAGCTGGCCGATGCCGAAGCGCGGGTAGAAAAGGCCCGTGCGACCCATGGCGCGCTGCTGGCGGAACTGGCCAATCTATCGCGCGTCGATCAGACCGCGCGCGACGCCCGTCGTGCCGCCGATAGCCGCGCGGCAGAGGCCAACCGCGCCACCGGTCGCGCCGAAGCCGAACGCGCCATTGCGGGTGGCAAGCTGGAAGCGGCCAAGCTGTCAGTCAGCCGTTTTGAGGATGAAGCGATGTCGGCCCGTGCGCGTCTGCGCGAGGCAGAAGCCCAGATCGAGGCGCTGCCGAATTTGGAACTGGCGCGCAACAAGGTCGAGGCGACGCGGGTCGCGGTGGAAGCCGCGCGGATGGCAATGCTGACCCGCCGTTCGGCCCATGACGAATTGCGCCGCGAAGGCGATGCCCGCATGCGTCGCAAGCAGGAAGCCACGCAGGAACTGTCCGGCTGGCGCTTCCGTCTGGAAAATGCCGCCAAGCGCAGTGCCGAATTGCAGGCGCGTCGGGCGGAAGCCGAAGACGAACTGCTTGATGCCCGCGCGATGCCGGAAGAAATTGCCGCCAAACGCGAAGAAATCAACGAACAGCTGGAAGATGCAGCCGCGCGCCGTCTGACCGCATCGACCGCTTTGGCGGCAGCCGAAGCCGCATTGCGTGAGGCGCAAAAGGCCGAACGCGAGGCGGAAAAGCTGAATGCCGAAGCCCGCGAGGCGCGCGCTCGGGTCGAGGCGCGGCATGAAGGCTTGAAACTGGCGGTGGAACAAGCCGCGGAGCGCATTCAGGAAGAAGCCGATTGTTCTCCGGTGATCTTGCTGGAAAAGATCGGCGTCGAACCCGATCAGATGCCGATGGCCGATGCCTTGGACGAAGAAGTCCAACGCCTGCGCCGCCAGCGCGATCAGCTTGGCCCCGTCAACCTGCGGGCCGAAGATGATCTGAAGGCGGTGGGCGATGAACATGATGCCTTAGCCAAGGAAAAGACCGACCTTGAAGAGGCGATCAAGAAGCTGCGCGCCGGTATTGCGGGCCTGAACCGCGAGGGTCGCGAACGTCTGTTGCAGGCGTTTGATCAGGTAAACCGCAATTTCTCGACCCTGTTCACGCATCTGTTCGGCGGTGGCGAAGCGCGCTTGGTGCTGGTGGAATCGGATGATCCGCTGGAAGCTGGCCTTGAAATCATGTGCCAACCGCCCGGCAAGAAACTGGCGACCTTGTCGCTTCTGTCGGGGGGCGAGCAGACGTTGACCGCTTTGGCGCTGATCTTCGGCGTGTTCTTGGCTAATCCCGCGCCGATCTGCGTGCTGGACGAGGTCGACGCACCGCTGGATGACGCCAATGTCACCCGCTTCTGTGATCTGCTGGACGAAATGACCCGCCGCACCGACACCCGTTTCCTGATCATCACTCACCATGCGGTGACCATGGCGCGGATGGATCGTCTGTTCGGCGTCACCATGCAGGAACAAGGCGTCAGCCAATTGGTCAGCGTCGATCTGAAGAATGCGGAGGCGATGGTCGCATGACGCAAGCGCGCATGATTGAAGACCTTGAACGGGCGGGCTTTCTGTCGCTGGAACCCGAAGGCGATGTGATTCATGGCCGACTTTGGGCCAGCTCGATCGAATTTACCGCGACGCCGGAAGGGGATCTCTGGCGCTTGGCGGTGGCTTGGCCGGTGCGCGCGCGCGATGATCAACTGGCGGAATGGAATGCGCTTTATCCGCAAGCGCCGCTGGATATCCACTTGGGCGAAACGCGGCTGTCACAACTTGTGGAAGAAAATCACCATCAGGCTTTGACCAGATGGGCCAGTCTGGCGGAAAATGCGGTGGCGCAGATGATCCGCTGGCGGCGGGCGCAGCGCGCTCCGGGTGAAGGCTATTGACGTCATGCGGCCTTGGGGGATCCCCAAGGCCGCATCTTTTTTATAAAAAGCAGGCTGGGCTGTCATCTCTTTGACTTGATTTTAACTTATCCCAATCCATGATGGTGTGGAGGGAGGATAAGTCATGCTCGAATTTCTGCCGCAAGACATCCGTGATGCGATCGCTTCTGCCTATAAGCGCGAACGTCGCCGTAAATCGAAGCTGCATGTGCAATGTGGCGGCGCGGTCTTCCCGATCCTGCGGTTGTGGGAAGGGGGATTTGCCTTGGATGGCGCACTCAGCCCCCAGTTGCGCGGTCTGGTCGATATTTATGACGGGCCACGTCACATCTATCAGGGGTTGATCGTGGCTTCCGAAACCGAAGACGGCGAAGTGCATTGCGAATTCAAGCGCTTCAGCGCGGTCTGCGACCAGCAGCCTTTGGATTACTGCCGTGAAAAGGACGCGCCTGCGGGTTATCTGCCGGCGCCGCGCCATTAAACGGGGGCGTCCGTAAACAGGGCTGCGGGATCAGGGGCGGATTTCGACCTTGGTCCCGATGCCTGCCACCTGCCACAGCTCGCGCATCTGGCTGTTGATCAGCGCGATGCATCCGGCGGTCCAGTCGCCTTTGGCCTTCATGCCGACGGGCATGGCATTGGGCTGGCCATGGATCATGATGTCGCCACCGGGATCATAGCCACCCGCCTTGGCGCGGGCGCGGTCGTCACGCTTGGGATAGTCCAAGCCCAAGCTGAGCGTGAATTGCGACTGGGGATTAACGCGGTCGACGGTAAAGATGCCTTCGGGCGTCTTGCCGTCGCCCTCGCGGATCTTGTCACCTTCCGGCGTGAAGCCCAAGGCGATCGGCCAGACCCGCACCGCTTTGCCGTCTTGGAACAGGGTCATCCTGCGCGCGGCCTTTTCCACCAGAATCAGATCGACCCGGCCCGTCAGGGGCTGGGTCAGTTCGGGCGGCTTGGGGAGGATTTGGGGCGGCAATGGCAGCTTGGGGAGCAAAACCCAGACGGCTGCGATCAGCGTGAAAAGCGTCAGCGCGCTGAATATCCGCCCCAGATGCTTCATTGCAGGTCAGCGAAAGCCGCCTGCAAGCGTTCGACGGCGGCCACCACATTGGCGCGCGGGGTGGCAAGGTTGAAGCGCATGTGCATTTCGCCGCCTAGGCCGAAGGTTTCGCCGTAATTGCCGCAGATCGCCGCGTCTTTTTCAACGCGCGCGCGGTAATCGGCAGGCTCCATCCCCGTGCCGGAGAAATCGACCCATGCCAGATAGGTCGCCTCCAGCCCCATGGAGCGTAAACCGGGGATCGCGTTGATACCTTTGTCAAAGATCGCGCGATTGCCGTTCAGATAGGCGACCAAGGCATCGACCCAAGCCGCGCCTTCGGGCGAATAGGCGGCTTCGACCATGGTCATGCCGAAGCTATTGCCGGAAATGCCCAAGGCATTCATCTTGTCGGCGAACTTCGCCCGCAGTTCGGGGTTTTCGATGATCACATTGCCGGTGTGGCAGCCCGCGATGTTGAAGGTCTTGGTGGCCGAAGTCATCATCACCAGGCGGTCACGCATTTGCGGTGCGGCATTGGCCATGACGATATGGCGCTGGCGTGGCATGACCAGATCGTGGTGAATTTCATCCGAGACCAAGATCAGATCGTGACGCTGGCAGAAATCGGCCACGGCGCTCAGTTCCGCCGCCGTCCAGACCCGCCCACCGGGGTTATGGGGCGAACAGAGGATCAGCATCTTCTCATCGCCCTTGAGCATGGCATCCCAAGCGGTGAAATCCATCTCGTAGCGGCCCTCGATCATCGCGAGCGGGCATTCCTGCACACGGCGGCCTGCGGCTTTGATCACGCGGGCGAAGGCGTGATAAACTGGGGTCATCAGAATAATGCCGTCGCCTTCGCGGGTTAGCGCATCGACCACCAATCCGGTGCCATTGACCAAGCCATGAGTCGTGAAGATATGCGCCGGATCGACCAGCCAATCGTGGCGGGTTTTCATCCACCAGCAGATCGCGTTCAGATAACCGGCTTCATCGCCGTAATAGCCATAGACGCCATGCGCGGCCATGCCCTCCACGGCAGTCTGCACCGGTGCGGGCGGATGGAAGTCCATATCGGCCACCCACATCGCGATGCCGCGATCGGGCGAGACGCCATAGAGCCTTTCCATCATATCCCATTTGACGGAATGCGTGCCATAGCGGTTGATCTGTTTGTTAAAATCCATCGGAAAGGGCCTGCGTCTTGTTTGGTGAGGGGTTTAATTCTGGATAATTTACAATTGACGGAAAGTCATCCTGAATATGATAAAATATTCGGAAAATTGTGCCAATATTTATCAAAGATATGGAAATCCTTCCTTCATTACCCCAGCCCTTGCGCGACGGCCCTTCCAGACGTATCTCTGCGCCATGATCCGCCACATCCTGATCCATCCCGACCCGCGCCTCAAGAAGGCATGTGATGCCGTCACCGAATTCACGCCAGAGTTGAAGACTCTGGGCGCGGATATGCTTGAGACCATGTATGACGCCCCCGGCGTTGGTCTTGCAGGCCCGCAAATCGGCGTGATGAAGCGCATCCTTGTGATGGATTGCGAAAAGGAAGGCGGCGCGCCGCGTCCCTTGGTCATGATCAATCCGGAAATCCTGTGGGAATCCGAAGAGTTGTCGGTCTATGAAGAGGGCTGCCTGTCGATCCCCGAACAATATGCCGAAGTGAAGCGCCCCGCCGAAGTGAAGGTGCGGTGGCAGGATGTCATCGGCGCATGGCAGGAAGAGCAATTCTCGGGCCTGTGGGCGACCTGCGTTCAGCATGAAATCGACCATTTGGACGGCAAGCTGTTCATCGATTATCTGGGTCCGCTGAAGCGTCAGATGATCACCCGTAAAATGGAAAAGCTGAAACGCGAGCTTGCGCGTTCGGGCAAGGATTAAGCCATGTCGGTGCTGCCGATCCTGGCGCTGCCCGCGCCGTTCGGCCTGCTGCCCTTGCTGCCAGTGGCCGAATTCCAACCGGTGCGATTGGCCCCTGCGCCTGTCGTCTGTCTTGAAGACATCGAGGCCTTCGCCCCTTTGATTTCCGCATGGATTTCAGGGGCGGAAGGTCATCCCTTTGAAATCATGGTTGATAAAGCCGAAGCGCAGCTGTCCGATGCGGCGCGCAGGGTGGTATTGGCCAGCACCAGCGAAAGCCGTTTGCTATGACCGCGCGTCCTTGCCTGCCCTATCCCCATCCGATGCTGAAGACCCCCGCGAAGGATGTCGAAGCGATCACCGACGATATCCGCGCGATCTGGGATGACATGGTGGATACCATGGAAGCGATGCCCGGCTACGGCTTGGCTGCTGTCCAGATCGGTGTGCCTTTGCGTCTGGCGGTTGTTGATTGTTCGGAAGAACGCGGCAAGGTTGTGAAAATGGCCAATCCGGAAGTGCTGCATGCATCGGTCCAGTTCCGTGAACATGACGAAGCCAGCCCCAATCTGCCGGGCGTCTCGGCCGTCGTCTCGCGCCCGCGGGCGGTGACGGTGCGCTTCATGAATGAACAGGGTGACATCGAAGAGCGTGATTTCATCCACCTTTGGGCGACTTCGGCGCAGCATCAGATCGACCATCTGGCGGGCAAGATGTATTTCGACCATCTCTCGCCGCTGAAGAAGAAAATGCTGATCGCGAAAGCGGATAAAATCAGGAAGCGCGGATGAAAATAATCTTCATGGGGACGCCGGAGTTTTCGGTTCCGGTGCTGGAAGCCTTGGCCGCCAAGCATGATGTGGTGGCGGTCTATACCCAACCTCCGCGTCCGGCAGGGCGGGGCAAGGCGGATCGCCCGTCGCCTGTCCATGCCAAAGCGCTGGAGCTGGGGATCGAGGTGCGCCACCCCGTGAAGCTGCGCGATCCGGTGGATCAAGCCGCCTTCGCCGATTTGAATGCGGATGTGGCCGTGGTGGTGGCCTATGGGCTGATCCTGCCGCAAGTCATTCTGGACGCGCCGAAATTCGGTTGCCTGAACATCCATGCCTCGCTTCTGCCGCGCTGGCGGGGGGCGGCGCCGATCCATCGCTCCATCATGGCGGGGGATGCCGAAACCGGCATTTGCATCATGCAGATGGAGGCGGGTCTGGACACCGGTCCGGTGCTGTTGCGCGACGCTTTGACGATTGGCGCGGAAGAAATCACCTCGGAATTGCACGACCGGTTGAAAGACATGGGCGCGCGGATGATTCTGGAAGCCTTGGATCGCTTGCCGGAATTGGTGCCCGAGGTTCAGCCCGAAGAGGGCGTCACCTATGCCGCCAAGATCGACAAAGCCGAAGCGCGGGTCGATTTTTCCAAACCTGCGGTCGAGGTGGATCGTCTGATCCGCGGCCTGTCGCCCTTCCCGGGCGCGTGGTGCGAGGTGAATGGCGAACGCGTCAAGCTGCTGCGGTCGCGTTTGGCGGAGGGTGCTGGCGCGGCAGGGCAAGTGTTGTCCGGCTTCACCATTGCCTGCGGCGATGGCGCGGTTGAAATCGTCCAAGCCCAGCGCGAAGGCAAAAAGCCGATGGCGGCTGGCGATGTGCTGAAGGGTCTGACCCTGCCGGATCAGCTTAACTAAGCCGTTTTATTGCATCTTTCAGGCGGAAAGCCTTTCCGCCTGCATGCAGCCAGATCAACTGGCCTTGCCAAGCGGCGAACATCATCGATGCCGCCTCTTGGCCCTTTTCGCCACCACCCAGACGCAGGGCCAAAGCGCGTTCGACGCGTTGACGCCAATTGGCCGCCCGCGTCCGCAATCCCGCATCGCGCAGGGAATAGGCGAAGAGCGCGGGGTCGATCAGCCCGCTGCCATCTTGCGACAAGCCTTCGCTCTGTAGCTGTTTCAACAGGCTTTGCGCGCCTTTGGCGGTCAGTTCGGCCTCAGATTCCAAGCGGATTGTCATCGCTTCAAGCTGCGCCCAGCCATCTTGGACAGCAATGCGGATCATGTCGTCTTGCGCGCCGTAACGCTGCACCAAAGTCGGGCCCGACAGCCCTGTGAGTCGCGCCAAATTGCCGAAACTCGCCGCTTTTTCGCCCTCGATCGCGATCAGGCGGCGGATGGTGGCATAGACGTCGGCATCGGGGATCAGTTTCTTGCGCGGCATGATCCCAGAGTGGGGGCAGGCCGCGCATTTGGCAAGCCTTGAGAGGTCAGCGTTTGGTGGGCGGATTGACGCGCGGGGGGCGCGGCTTGTAAACGGGCAGCTTCCAGCCGAACATCATGCTTCCGGCCCGCAAGGCGAAGATCGATATGCCGCAGATCAGCGAGTTCCATCCGGGGCTTAGGCCGAATTGTGCCGCGATCACGAAGGCCGCCGCCCCCGCCAGCGCGCAGGATGCATATAGCTCGCCCTCCAGCAGCACCAATGGCACCTCGTTGCAGACCACATCGCGCATCAGGCCGCCAAGGCAGGAGGTAACCATGCCCATGATCAGGACAATCGGCCAGCTAAAGCCCAAGCTATAGGCCGCCGCGACGCCTGCGGGCACCGCAATCGCCAGCGAGATCGCGTCGAACCACAAGATCGCGCGGTAGCGGCTTTCCAGCAGATGCGCGGTGAAAAACACGATGATCGCGGTGGCGCTGGCGACGCCGACATACCATGGATCGGCGATCCAGAAGATCGTGCGGTCGATCATCAGGTCGCGCAAGGTGCCGCCGCCGACCGAGGTCAGGCAGGCGATGAAGATGAAACCCACGATATCCAGTTGCGCGCGGCTGGCGACCAAAGCACCGGTCACGGCAAAAACGGCCACCGACGCATAATCAAGGATCGGTAGCAAAGATGTCAGATTGTCTACGGCTGTCATGGAGCGGCCTTGGCGGGTTTGAAGGGGGCCATTCCGGCCCGCGCCAAGGCATCAGCACGTTCGTTTTCTTCATGGCCCGCATGGCCCTTGATCCAGCGCCATTCCACCGTATGGCGGGCCTGCGCTTCATCAAGCCTTTGCCAAAGTTCGACGTTTTTCACCGGCTTGCGATCTGCGGTCTTCCAGCCATTGCGCTTCCAGCCGTGAATCCAGCCGGTCACGCCGTTCTTCACATAAGCCGAGTCGGTGACCACGATGATATCCGACGGGCGCGACAGCACCTCTAGCGCGGAAATCGCCGCCATCAATTCCATGCGATTGTTGGTGGTATCCGGCTCGCCGCCTTTCAGCTCGCGTTCCTTCAGCACGGTGTCGCCGTCACGCGCGATCAGCAATGCCCCCCAGCCGCCAGGCCCGGGATTGCCCGAGCAGGCTCCGTCTGTATAGGCATAGAACTTGGGCATGATGACCTCGTGTCAGGCGAAAATCGGAACATTCCCAAGGTGCGCGACCTTGGGGCAACAGGGAAGGGGAAAAGGATCAAAAATGCAGAGCGTCAGGCCGGTTCGCGCAGGATCCGCGGGACTTTGAATTCGATGTTTTCGACAGCCGTTTCGACCAGCTCGACGGTGGTGTCGAAGCGGGCGCGGAAGGCGTCGACCACTTCGTTGACCAGCACTTCGGGGGCCGATGCGCCTGCGGTGATGCCGACCGACCGGATGGTCGCCAAGGCGCGCCAATCGATGTCATCGGCGCGTTGGATCAGTTGCGAATAGTTGCAGCCCGCGGCCGCGCCCACTTCGACCAAGCGCTTGGAATTGGACGAATTCGGCGCGCCGATCACCAGCAGCGCATCGATCTTGCCCGCAACCGCCTTGACCGCCAATTGGCGATTGGTGGTGGCATAGCAGATGTCTTCATGGGCGGGCGCTTGGATATGGGGGAAGCGCGCGTGCAGGGCGGCGGCGATATCCTTGGTGTCGTCAACCGACAGCGTGGTCTGGGTGATATAGGCCAGTTTGGCCGGATCGCGCACCTGCAATCCCGCCACATCCGCCACGGTTTCGACCAGCAATACCTCACCCTCCGGCAATTGGCCCATGGTGCCGATTGTTTCGGGATGGCCGTCATGGCCGATCATGATCAACTGCAAGCCGTTTTCCGAATGCCGCGCCGCCTCGTTATGGACCTTGGTCACCAGCGGGCAGGTGGCATCGACGGCGATCATCTCGCGGCGTGCGGCTTCGGCGGGAATCGCTTTGGGCACGCCATGGGCCGAAAAGACCACCGGACGATCCAGCGGGCATTCGTCCAATTCTTCGACGAAAACCGCACCCTTGGCCCGCAGACCGTCCACCACGAATTTGTTGTGCACAATTTCATGGCGCACATAGACCGGCGCACCCCATTTTTCCAAGGCCAGTTCAACGATCTTGATCGCGCGATCGACACCGGCGCAGAAACCGCGCGGTGCAGCCAGATAGAGGGTCAGCGGGGGAAGAGCGGTCATGGGTCAAAGCCTCGTGCGGGGGTGGTGCAGAGTTAGGAGCTGTGCGGGCTCAGGTCTAGGGGCGGATGTCATGCGAGGGGGCAGAATGCAGAAAAGGGGCACAAAATGCACCCCTTTTCCGAACAATCTTGCGGAGGAATTACTTCGCCGCCTCGGTATATTCTTCGGTGCCATCCATGCGCGGCTCGCGCGGCGGGCGGCCGATGACATCGCGCAATTCGTCCAGCTCGATGAAATTGTCGGCCTGACGGCGCAGTTCGTCGGCAATCATCGGCGGCTGGCTGCGGATGGTCGAAACCACAGAGACGCGAACGCCCTGACGCTGCAGGCTTTCCACCAGCGGCTTGAAATCGCCATCGCCCGAGAACAACACGATATGGTCAACGCGCGGCGCCAGTTCCATGGCATTCACGGCCAGTTCGATATCCATATTGCCTTTGACTTTGCGGCGGCCTTGGCTGTCGGTATATTCCTTGGCCGGTTTGGTCACCATCGAGAAGCCGTTGTAATGCAGCCAGTCGACCAGCGGGCGGATCGGGGAATATTCATCGTTTTCGAGCAATGCGGTGTAATAGAAGGCGCGCAGCAATTTGCCGCGGCGCATGAATTCCTGGCGCAAAAGCTTGTAGTCGATATCAAAGCCCAACGATTTCGCAGCAGCATATAGATTCGAACCGTCAATGAAGAGCGCAAGACGCTCATCTTTGTAAAACATTTATCTTATCCCCTCAAAACGCATCTTCACGACGTCACTGGCACAATTGCTTAAACGAATAGGGGCAGGCGGCGTATGCAGATGGCGCGCTCATACTCGGCCATATGCCCGTCCTGCAAGGCTATGTATGTAAGAGTCTATCATAGTCCCTAACCTAGTAAAAATACCGCTTGTCCAGTTTCGGCGGCAAATCGCTTGACAGTGATTTGTCACCATATGAAACGTTTAACCTAGGGTAAAACCTACTTAAATGGCTGTAGTCAAATCTAAAAAGTTATTTCTCAAAATAAAGTCTTTTGCCCCCTGGGAAGATGGGGAGGGGCGAATTGGTGGCAAGGGGGATCCCCTGCCACGCCGTGCTATTGTAGCGATGTAGGTGCGCATTTGTCGCAGTCAATTAAGTATGGTTACACGATTGTGCAAAGTTTTCTTTTTGGTGAACGCCGAGACTGGGGGGAGCGACCGCGGCAATATGTGGCTTCTCAGGCTTTTGAAGGGTCTGCTCTTGTCAAGCCCCCCCAATAGGCATATGCAGGCAGTTCCCATGCCCACTACTGGAGACGTCCATGGCCCGCGTGACGGTTGAAGATTGCGTTGACAAGGTTCCGAACCGGTTCGAGCTGGTAATGCTTGCCGCGCATCGTGCCCGTGAAATCCAAGCGGGTTCGCCGCTGACGATTGATCGTGACAACGACAAAAACCCGGTCGTTTCGCTGCGCGAGATCGCAGACGAAACTCAATCGGCTGATTCGCTGCGCGAACGCCTGATTGAAAGCTATCAGACCCAAATCGAGGTCGATGAGCCGGAAGAAGATCAAATGGCATTGCTGATGTCGGGCGAAATCGATCGCCCGATGCAAGATGACATGTCGGAAGAAAAACTGCTGCGCGCCTTGATGGAAGCGCAGGGCGAACTCTGAGGGGAGACCCCACGGGGGCGATGAGATGATAGACGTCGAAGACCTCATCGCCCTTGTTCGCAACTATAATCCTCGCTGCAATGCGGATTTGATCCGCAGGGCCTATGTCTATGGCATGGCGATGCACGAAGGGCAGTTCCGCAAGTCGGGCGAGCCCTATTTCACCCACCCGATCGCCGTTGCCGCCATTCTGACCGAGCAGCATCTTGATGATGCCAGCATCGTCACCGCGTTGTTGCACGACACGATCGAAGATACCAAATCCACCTATTCCGAACTGGAACAGAAATTCGGCACCGAAATAGCCGAATTGGTGGATGGCGTCACCAAGCTGACCAACCTTGAACTTTCCAGCGCCCATAGCCAGCAGGCGGAAAACTTCCGCAAGCTGTTCATGGCGATGTCGAAGGATCTGCGGGTCATTCTGGTCAAGCTGGGCGACCGCTTGCACAATATGCGCACCATCCGGTCGATGAAGGCGGAAAAGCAGGCCCAAAAGGCCCGCGAGACGATGGAAATTTTCGCGCCTCTCGCCGGTCGCATGGGGATGCAATGGATGCGTGAGGAACTGGAGGATCTGTCCTTCAAGGTCCTCAATCCCGATGCCCGCAATTCGATTATCCGCCGTTTCCTGACGCTTCAGCGCGAAACCGGCGATGTGGTCCATAAGATCAGCGCCGATATCCGGCTTGAACTGGACAAGGTCGGCATCGAGGCCACCGTTTACGGTCGTGCCAAGAAGCCCTATTCGATCTGGCGCAAGATGCAGGAGAAGGATCTTGCCTTCTCTAGCCTGTCCGACATTTACGGCTTCCGCGTGATCTGCGAAAGCCTGCCGGATTGCTATCGCATCCTTGGCGTGATCCACCAGCGTTGGCGCGCGGTGCCCGGTCGGTTTAAAGATTACATCAGCCAGCCGAAATCCAACGGATATCGTTCGATCCATACCACCGTATCGGGCCGCGACGGCAAGCGTGTCGAGGTGCAAATCCGCACCCGTGAAATGCATGAAGTCAACGAATCGGGTGTGGCGGCACATTGGTCGTATCGCGAAGGCGTGCGGGCGCATAACCCCTTTGCCGTCGATCCGGCGAGCTGGATTTCGACCCTGACCGAACGCTTCGACGGCGGCGATCACGACGAATTCTTGGAACATGTGAAGCTTGAGATGTATACCGATCAGGTATTCTGCTTCACCCCTAAGGGCGATGTCGTGCAATTGCCGCGCGGGGCCACGCCTTTGGACTTCGCTTATGCGATCCATACGCGCATCGGCAATTCCACCGTTTCGGCCAAGGTCGACGGCATCCGTGTGCCGCTGTGGACGCGGCTGAAGAACGGTCAATCGGTCGAAATCATTACCGCTCAGGGCCAGCGCCCGCAGTCGAGCTGGATTGATATCGTCACCACCGGTCGCGCCAAAGCATCGATCCGCAAATCCCTGCGCGACGAAGATCGGGGCCGCTTCATCAAGCTGGGCCAAGAACTGGCACGTGCCGCTTTTGAACATGTCGGCAAGAAATCCAGCGAAAAGGCCCTGCGCACTGCGGCCAAGATGCTGGGTATTCCCGACGAAGACGAATTGCTTGCCCGCCTTGGCGCGGCTGAACTGCCCGCGCGTCGGGTGGTCGAAGTGCTGTATCCCGATCTGGCCCGCACAGAGATTGCGGAAATCGACGCCTCGCGCCCCGTTCTGGGTCTGGATGACGATCAGGTCTTCCGTCGCGCCACCTGCTGCCAGCCGGTGCCGGGGGAACGGATTGTCGGTATCACCTATCGCGGCAAGGGCGTTGTGGCCCATGCCATCGATTGCCCCGCTTTGGCTGAACTGGAAGATCAAACCGAACGCTGGGTCGATCTGACATGGCAGGTGGGTCGTCACGCGGCGGTTCATACCGTGATGATCGAGCTGACAATCTCTAATGATGCCGGTGTCTTGGGGCGTATCTGTTCGGTCATAGGCGAGCAGAAGGCCAATATTTCCGACCTGCGCTTTATCGATCGCAAGCCTGATTTCTATCGGCTGATCGTCGATGTCGATCTGCGCGATGTCGAACATCTGCATATGGTGATGACCGCCTTGGAAACCGAGACGGATGTCGCTCAAGTGTCGCGCTATCGCGATTTATCGCGCAAGCCCACCTCGCAATAGGACCATTGTTCCAAGTCGCGGCCTCGCTTGCCTTGTATGGGCGGGTGGGTGCGCTTACCTGCGAACAAGCGGGCCCCGTTAGCGGGCAGGCGAAGTTTGGGGAAGAGCCGTGGTTTTCAAAAGACGGGATGCGCGGGGCTGGATCGCCTCGTTGAAAGAAATGGTGTATCCCACCGGAGGCTTCAAACGCGCGACACGCTATGTGCTTTTGCGGATGCGCCGATTGCCGGATAATCCGCAAAGGATCGCGCGTGGCGTCTTTGCGGGCAGTTTGATCGGATTTCTGCCCTTGCCGGGTTTGCAGTTTCTGGGCGCTTGGGGGCTGGCACGCGTGATGCGGGGCAATGTCTTTGCGGCCTTGCTTGCGACCTTCAATTCCAATCCCATCACCACGCCGATCTTCGCGGTCGGCGCCATGAGCTTGGGCCATTGGGTGGTCGGGATCGACACGCCTTTATCGGCTGAAGCCATCGGTCGGGCTTTTGCCGATGCGAGCCAGGATCTGTGGAACAATTTTCTGGCGATCTTCGGGCCGGAACAGATGCAATGGGCAGGGTTGATCGACTTCTGGCACAAGATCTATGTGCCCTATTTCATTGGGGCTTTGATCCCCGGCGTGGCGCTGAGCGCCTTGTTCTACTATCTGACGATTCCCTTGGTGGTGGCGTATCAAAAGGCCCGCTTGGCCAAAGCCGAGGAACGCCAAGCCCGCCGCGCGCATTCCCGTGAAAGGATAGCCGTCTTGGCGGCGGCCAAGTCGAAAGAGGGGGGTGACGCTGCCCCGCCCTCGGCATAATCTGCACGAAATCGTATGAAGGAGTGTCGCCATGGTGAATGTTTCGCAACAAGACGCAGCGAGCAGGGTCCGTTTGGGCGTGAACATCGATCATGTGGCGACTGTGCGCAATGCGCGCGGCACCGCTTGGCCTGATCCTTTGCGGGCGGCGCTGCTGGCCGAAGCCGCAGGGGCCGATGGCATCACTGCGCATCTGCGCGAAGATCGTCGCCATATCCGCGATGCGGATATGGAATCGCTGAAAGCCGGCATCGGCATTCCGTTGAATTTCGAATGTGCCGCCACGGATGAAATGCAGGCCATGGCGCTGCGCCTGCGTCCGCATGCGGTCTGCTTGGTGCCCGAACGCCGCGAGGAACGCACCACCGAAGGCGGGCTTGATGTGGCGGGCGACGAGGCGCGGCTGACCGAATATCTGCGTCCCCTGCGCGAGGCGGGGGCGCGGGTGTCGATGTTCATCGGCCATGATCCGCGCCAGATCGAAGCATCGGCGCGGATCGGGGCTGCGGTGGTAGAATTGCATACGGGGCATTATTCCGACCTGCATGCCGAGGGCCGGATCGAAGAGGCGCAAGCCGAACTTGACGCTTTGCGCCAAGGCGCGCGTCTGGCCCAGTCCTTGGGGCTGGAAGTTCATGCAGGTCATGGTCTGACCTATGACAATGTGGCTCCGATCGCCGCGATCCCCGAGGTTGTGGAATTGAACATCGGGCATTTCCTGATCGGGGAAGCCTTGTTCCTGGGTCTGGGTCTGGCCATCGAAGAGATGCGCCGCCGGATCGATCTGGCCCGCGCCGACAGCGGGCTTGCAGGCTGATGATTCTGGGAATCGGCTCGGATCTGGCCAATATCGAACGGATCGAGGCGGTGCTGGAACGCCACGGGACGCGGTTCATCGACCGCGTCTTCACCCCCCGCGAACAGGCCAAGGCCCAAAGCCGCCCGCGCGGCATTCCGGCCACCTATGCCAAACGCTGGGCCGCCAAAGAGGCCTGCTCCAAAGCCTTGGGCACCGGGCTGCGCATGGGGATTTCGTGGAAGGATATGGCGGTGTCCAACCTTCCCACCGGCCAGCCGGTGATGGAACTGACCGGCTGGGCCAAGGCGCGTCTGGACCAGATGCTGCCAGCGGGCCATGAAGCTTTCATCCATGTCACCTTGACCGATGATCACCCTTGGGCGCAGGCTTTCGTGGTGATCGAGGCGCGTCCCATCGGGCAGGGCATCCCTGCGTCCTTGGCGGATCGCTCATAAATTCGGTATGTGACCCGACAGGAACCCGTGATTGCCCTGTCCCTGTTGCGCAGGGGCGGGCTTGGGTTGCTTGACTAACAGACCCGTGGGGCGCATGAAGCCTCGCAAGACTTTCGGCTGAGGCACAAAAGGGCGGATCATGGCCAATAAGGCAAAGAAAGACGGCGGTATCGTCGAGACGATCAAAACTGTGGTTTACGCTTTGCTGATTGCAGGGCTGTTCCGGACGCTGCTGTTCCAGCCGTTCTGGATTCCTTCGGGCAGCATGAAAGAAACGCTGTTGATCGGCGATTTCCTGTTCGTCAACAAAATGGCCTATGGCTATTCGAAATATTCCTGCCCCTTCGGCCTGTGCCCGATCACCGGCCGTCTGTTCGGTTCCGAGCCTGAACGCGGCGATGTGGTGGTCTTCCGTCATCCGGTCAACGGGTCGGACTTCATCAAACGCCTGATCGGTATGCCCGGTGACACGGTGCAGATGCAGGACGGCAAAGTTTTTATCAACGGAACGGTGGTTCCGCAGGAACCCGCTGGCACCTTCTCGGAGTTGTATGAGCAGCAAGGTCCGATGGGCTATCTGCCGCGTTGCGAAAACGGTCCGGTTGGTGCAGGCGATACCTGCACCAGCTCGCGCTTCATCGAGACCCTGCCGAATGGTGTGAAATACTCGGTGCTCAACATCGATAACAACGGCTATGCCGATAATACCGATGTTTTCACCGTGCCAGAGGGTCAATATTTCTTCATGGGTGACAACCGTGACAACAGCCAAGACAGCCGCTTCAGCCAAGCGGTGGGGGGCGTGGGCTTCGTGCCTGCGGAATACCTGATTGGCCGTGCGGACCGGATCATCTTCTCTTCTGCAGGACGTTCCATGCTTTACTTCTGGACCTGGCGGTCCGACCGCTTCTTCAAGGCTGTCGAGTGAGACTCGCGGCTGATCTTAAGGCCTTTGAGGGCCGTATCGGGCATAGCTTTGCTAAGCCCGAACTTCTTGTGCGTGCCGTAACCCATTCCTCGATCAGTTCGCCCACGCGGCCGGACAATCAACGGCTTGAGTTCCTTGGTGACCGTGTTCTGGGTCTGGTGATGTCCGAAGCCCTGTTGATGGCGGATCTTGCCGCCAGCGAAGGGCAATTGGCGCCGCGTTTCAACGCTTTGGTGCGCAAGGAAACCTGCGCCGATGTGGCCCGCCAGATCGGCTTGGGCGACGTGTTGAAGCTGGGCCGGTCGGAAATGCTGTCCGGTGGGCGCCGCAAAGAGGCGCTGTTGGGCGATGCAATGGAGGCCTTGATTGCCGCCGTCTATCTGGACGCAGGCTTTGTGGCCGCGCGCGATCTGGTGTTGCGACTTTGGGGTGACCGTGTCCACACCGTGAAGCAAGATGCGCGCGACCCGAAAACCTCGTTGCAGGAATGGGCGCAGGCGCGTGCCATGCCGCCGCCGCATTACGAAATGGTGGGCCGTAGCGGCCCCGATCACCAGCCGATGTTCATCGTCGCGGTGGTCTTGCAAAATGGCGCACGCGAGGAAGCCGAAGCCGGCTCCAAACGTGCCGCAGAACAAGAAGCCGCCCGCGCTTTGCTGGAACGGCTAGAACAAGAAAATGACGGAGCCAGCAAATGACTGACACCACTCGCGCAGGCTTTGTGGCGCTGATCGGCGAACCCAATGCCGGTAAATCGACCCTGTTGAACCGCATGGTCGGGGCAAAAGTCTCGATCGTGACTCACAAGGTGCAAACCACCCGCGCCCGTATTCGCGGCGTGACCATGGAAGGCCAGTCGCAGATCGTCTTCGTCGATACGCCCGGCCTGTTCCGTCCGCGTCGCCGTCTGGACCGGGCGATGGTCAAGGCCGCTTGGGGCGGGGCATCGGATGCCGATATCATCGTGCTGCTGATCGAAGCGCATCGCGGTCTGACCGAAGGCGTGCAAGCGATCATCGACCGCTTGGCCAATGAAATTCCGAAAGGTCAGCCGGTCGCCTTGGCGATCAACAAGATCGATCGCATCCAAGCGGAACATCTGCTGGTGCTGACCCAGAAGATGAATGACGCCTTCCCCTTCGTGAAGACCTTCATGATTTCGGCGGAACGCGGCTATGGCGTGCCGTCCTTGCGCGAATGGCTGGCGGCGGAACTGCCGGAAAGCCCTTGGTATTATCCCGAAGACCAGATCGCCGATCTGCCGATGCGGATGATCGCCTCGGAAATGACCCGCGAGAAGCTGACCCTTCGTCTGCACGAAGAGCTGCCCTATCAGCTGACCGTCGAGACCGAGAAATGGGAAGACCGTAAGGACGGGTCCACCCGTATCGATCAGATCGTCTATGTCGCGCGCGATGGCCACAAGGGCATCGTGCTGGGCAATGGCGGCGAGACCATCAAAGCGGTGGGTCAGGCAGCGCGGGCCGAGATTTCGACCTTCCTCGATCGTCCGGTGCATCTGTTCCTGCAGGTGAAGGTGCGTCCGAACTGGCTGGAAGAAAAAGAGCGCTATTCCGAAATGGGTCTTGATTACAAAGACGGCGACGCCTGATTGTCCTGTCGGATGAAGGCTGAGTATTTGGAAAAGGTGCAAGCCTGATGTCGCCCAGACTTGCGAGCGGCATCTGGGTGCAGGCCTATCTGAACCGGCTGCGTTTGGCGGATATTCCTGTCTATGTCACCCGCAAGGGCGATGCGATGGCGGGGGCGGTGGTGGTGAAGGTGGCGCTGCTGGATGGCAGCGCCCGCGCCTATGAACGCGGTTTCGATCTGATGAGCGGCGCGCGGCTCTGGCATGAGATTGCGGTGGGGCCGGAGCCGGAGGTGGATGCGCAGCTGTCGCGTGCGGCGGCGCGCGATCCCGACCTGTGGATTCTGGAATTGGAATCGCGTGAGGGGCGGACCTTGTTGGAGGAGGAAGGCCTGAGGGATTAGGCCTTTCGGGTTTTCCAGAACAAAGCGGTGAGGGCGGTGAGCAGGGCATAGCCCAGCATCGCCCCGCCGAAGGGCAGCAGCGCCGCTTGCGGGGTGGTGATCTGTTGCAGCTGTGCCGCGGGCCAAAGGCCTTGCAGCGCGCCCCGTATCAGCATGTAGATCAGATAGGCCAGCGGCCAGATTGCCAGTTTCGCCAGATCGCGGCGGTACGGGGCGGGTTGATTGCTGGTGAGCCACCCTGTTGCGTTGCCACTTCCCCGGCG
>DALYSR010000034.1:20572-25985 GCA_031991825.1 Paracoccaceae bacterium | reverse complement strand
GACGGCTATTGGGGCGAGAAACCTGCCAATGGCGGCGCGGTCTTCAGCTATTTCACCGATGCCTCGGCGCTGAACACCGCACTGCTGACGGATGCAGTGGATGTGATCACCTCGGTGCAAAGCCCTGACGCATTGGCACAATTCGAAGGCAGCGGCGATTTCGTGATCGCGGAAGGCAAGTCGACCACCAAGCAGATCCTTGCGTGGAACGACCGCGTCGCTCCTTTCGATAATGTCAAAGTTCGCAAGGCCTTGGCGCGTGCGGTCGATGACAAGAAACTGCTGGAAGCGATCTGGGGCGATCGCGGCACCTTGATCGGGTCTTTCGTCCCGCCGACCGATCCCTGGTATACCGACCTGACCGGCGTTGATGCCTATGATCCGGAAAGCGCCAAGGCGCTGCTCGCGGAGGCGGGGTTCAAGGATGGCTTCAGCTTCACGCTGGAGACCCCGAATTACGACCCCCATCCGCTGACTGCCGAATTCGTCAAGGCAGAGCTGGCGAAAATCGGCGTCACGGTGAATATCAACATCATCACGTCGAATGAGTGGTATGAGAAAGTCTATCAAAAGAAAGACTTCCAAGCCACGTTGCAAGAGCATGTCAACCACCGCGATATCGTCTTCTATGGCAATCCCGACTTCTATTGGGGCTATAACAATGCGGAAGTCGTGGATTTGATCGCTTCGGCAGAAGCATCGGACACCGAAGAAGAACAAGTCGCCAAATTGAAAAAGGCCAATGAGATCATCGCAGAAGATGCGGCGTCGAACTGGTTCTTCCTATATCCGCAGATCGTAGTGTCGAATGCCGCCACCAAAGGCTATGGCGTCAACGGTCTGAACGCGCAGTTCTTCCTGCGTAATATCTCCAAAGAATAAGAGGGGTCTGGAACCGGTTTCATGCTGCGTTATCTTTTACGTCGTAGCCTCGTCTTGGCCCTGTCACTGATTGTGGCAGGGCTTGTCCTTTTCGTATTGTTGCGTTTGCTGCCCGGTGATCCCGCGGCAGCATTGTTGTCTGTAGGAGCTGACGACGCGCAAATAGCCGCTGCACGGGCGCAGGTTGGCAGCGACTTGCCGCTGGCGCAGCAGCTGGTCAAATTCCTTGGCGATCTGGCGCGTTTCGATCTGGGGAACTCCTTTGTTTCAAAAGCCCCCGTCTTGTCGGAAATATTAAGCCGGCTATCGGTCACCCTGCCCTTGACGCTTGCTGCATTCCTCTTGGCCATCATCTTGGCCCTGCCCTTGGGAATACTTGCCGCAACTGGTGCAAATCGTTGGTACGGAACAATAATTTCTGCCGTATCGCAATTCGGTCTTGCGGTTCCTGTCTTTTGGATCGGTATCATTCTGGTCTGGATCTTCGCCGTGAACTGGCGGCTTCTGCCTGCAAGCGGCTTCCCGATGAAGGGTTGGAGCGATCCGAGCCAAGCCGTTACACGACTGATCCTGCCGGTGATCACCATTGCATTGGTGATGGGGGCATCGATGCTGCGCTATATCCGCTCGGCGACCTTGGATGTGATCAATTCCGACTATCTGCGCAATGCGCGGGCGATGGGGGCCTCGCCTGCCCAAGCCATGATCCGTCATGGCATCCGCAATGGTGCGGTGCCCGTGATTTCGATCCTTGGGATCGAACTTGCATCGACCCTGCTTGGGGCGGTCGTGGTGGAACGCGTCTTCGCCTTGCCGGGGCTTGGCTCGATGCTGCTGCTGGCGATTGAGCAACGCGATTACCCCAATGTGCAGGGCGTGCTGTTCATCTCGACTTTGCTGGTGCTGCTGATCGGCTTCATGGCTGATCTGGCGCAACGCCTGATTGACCCGCGCCTGCGCGACACAGGTAAAGCGGGGGCCGAGGCATGAGGCGCTTGCCATTGATCCTTGGAGTGATCCTTGTCGGCATCAATGTCGCCATGGCGCTTCTTACCCTGTTCTGGACCCCTTACGGTCCCACCGAAATGGCCGGTGGCCGGTTGGAAGCGCCAAGCTGGGCACATTGGGCGGGCACCGACCGTCTGGGCCGCGACTACTTCACCCAAGTGATGATCGGCGCGCGCATCGCCATCACCGTCGGACTTGGCGCGGTGGCATTGGGCGGGGTGATCGGCACCGCGCTTGGCGTGTTGTCCGCCTTCGCCAAAGGCGCGGCCGATGACGGTCTTGCCGCAACCTTCGACATCTTGATCGCCTTCCCGACCCTGCTGCTTGCGATGCTGGTCGTCGCGGCAAGCGATGGCGCAAGCCTTGGCACCGCGATCCTTGCCATTGGCCTTGCGTTGTCGGCGATCATTGCGCGACTGGTCAGGATCTTGGCGCGGCGCGTTTTGGGGATGGATTATATCACTGCCGCGCGCTGCGGCGGGGTGTCGTGGTTCAAGATCACCCTCACCCATATCCTGCCCAACATCGCCCCCACCGTTTTGGTGGCCTTGGCCCTGCAATTCGGGCTGGCGGTCATTGCCGAAGCCTCGCTGTCCTATCTTGGCCTTGGCGCACCGCCGCCCAATGCATCCTGGGGGCAGTTGATGCAATCGGCGCAGGCCAGTGTCTTCAACGCACCCTTTGGCGTCATCGCGCCGGGGCTTGCTTTGCTGGCTTTGGTCCTGGGCGTGAACTTCCTTGCCGATGGCCTGCGCGCTTGGCTTGACCCCGAAGCCGGAGAAAACTGATGGCTCTGCTAGAGGTATCCAACCTGACGGTATCCACCAAAGACCGTCAACTTGTGCACGGCTTGAACGTCACCCTTCAAGCCGGAGAAAGGCTTGGGCTGGTCGGCGAAAGCGGCTCGGGCAAATCGCTGAGTGCGATGTCTTGTGTCGGGCTTTTGCCACCGGGTTTGACGGCCGCCGGATCGATCCAGCTCAACGGCCAGCAGGTGATCGGTGCATCCGAACGCCAATTGCAGCCCTTGCGCGGCGCGGTGGCTTCGGTGGTGTTCCAAGACCCGCGATCGGCGCTTGATCCCTTGATGAAGCTGGGGGCGCAACTGGCAGTGCCGATCCTGCGCCATGCCAAACGACAGTCGATCCGGCTGGACCGCCCTGCCCTGCGCCGCGCGCAAATCGCAGCACTTGAACGCGTGTTGATCGCCGATCCCGACCGCATCCTTGACGCTTGGCCGCATGAAGTGTCAGGCGGGCAACGCCAGCGGATCGCCATTGCGATGGCCTTGGCCTGCGAGCCGCAACTGCTGATCGCCGACGAGCCGACCACGGCTTTGGACGTGACGACCCAAGCCGAAGTGCTGTCGCTGCTTGATCAATTGGTACGTGACAAGCAATTGGCACTGCTGTTCATCAGCCACGATCTGCCGGTTGTCGCGCGGATCACCGATCGGGTTATCGTGATGGAAAAAGGCCATGCCGTTGAAGAAGGTCCGCTGGAGCGGATCTTCGCAAACCCCAAGCATCGCTATACCCAAGGGTTGCTGGCTGCTGCCACCCGCCTTGATGCGGCATTGGGAGAACGCCGATGACCCTGATCTCGATGGACCGGATCGACTACCGCTACCCCGGTGGCAAACAGATTTTGCATCAGGTCAGTTTACAGCTGCAAACCGGTGTAAACCTTGGTGTGCTTGGTGAAAGCGGTTCAGGAAAATCCACTTTGCTGCGGTTGATGCTGGGATTGGCGCGGCCGGACAGCGGCACGATCCATATCGAAGGACAGCCCTTCGATGCGCGGAACCGACAGCAAATGGTCGCCCATCGCCGTCTGGTGCAACCGGTGTTCCAAGATCCCTATACATCCTTGGACCCGCGTATGCGGGTGGATCGCATCATTGCCGAACCCTTCCATGCTTTGGGTCTGACGGGCGATCTTCAGGCGTAAGCGGCGCGGGTGCTGGATGCGGTCGGCCTGCCGCAAGAAGCGCTGACCCGCTATCCGCGCGCCTTTTCCGGCGGCCAGCGCCAACGTATCGCGATCGCCCGCGCTATGATTGCCCGCCCGAAAATCTTGCTTGCGGATGAACCTGTCAGCGCCTTGGACCTTTCGACGAAGGTCCGCGTTGTGGATCTATTGGCATCGGTGGCGCAAAGTTGCACCTTAGTGATGGTCTCGCATGACATCGCGGTGGTGGCTGCTTTGTGTCCGCAACTTGTGGTGCTGCAACATGGCCGCGTGGTCGAAGCGGGCGCGACGAAAGATATCCTCGCCGCCCCGCAACATCCCTATACTCAAGCGCTGCTGGATAGCCTGCCGCGCTTACCGCACTTCGCCTCTAACTCTGGAGAATGAGATGGACGACTACAGCCTCTCGATCGAAAACTGGTATCAGGACCGTCTGGCTGGCTTGAAAGCCGAAGACGGCTGGCTGCATCTGACTGACCGCGTTGAAATCGATCCCGGTGAAATGACGGTCGGCCGTGGCGTCGCCAATGACGTGCAGATTTCCGCAGGACCGGAATTTCTGGGCATCTTGCGCCTGCAGGCCAATGGCGCTGCGACCTTCGATGCAGGCGACGGCCCCAAGCCGTTCGAGCCGGTGCCCGATAACCCGCCGCGCCTGAAGGTGGCCGATCTGCTGATCGAAGTGACCGCGGTTGAGGGCCAAAGCGCCCTGCGCGTGCGCGACCTGACCCTGCCCGCCCGCCACAAATTCGCGGGCATCAACCGCTTCCCCGTCGATCCCGCATGGCGCATCGAAGCGGATTGGGAAGTTTTGGATACGCCGGAACAATTGGGCATCGGCATGGTCACCGGCATTGAAAGCTCGGTCAATCTGACCCACCGGGCCCGTTTCCAACATAACGGTGCCGAAGTGGTTCTGCTGCCGACCCATTGGAAATCCGGCAAGCCGATGTTCGTGATCCGCGACCAAACTTCGGGCCATCAGACCTATGGCGCTTCGCGGTTCCTGATCGGCGAGGTGAAGGGCGACAAGATCATCCTTGATTTCAACAAGGCGTTCAATCCGCCCTGTGCCTTCACCTATTTCGCGGTTTGCCCTTTGCCGCCGCGCCAGAACATCATGGCTTTCCCAATCACCGCTGGCGAGATGAAACCGGAACTGCACGATTAATTCCGGCAGCAGGGTTTACAGCTGCAAACCTTAAGCAGCGGCGGAGGGGTTCATCTTTTCCGCCGCACGCAACAGCCCCGACAGCGAAAACGATCCTGTCATTGCGCGTTGAATCAAACGCTGCAGATAAGCCGCCGGACGATGCAGCTTTTCAGACAATTGCACCAAACACAGCAATGAGACGCAGGCAGGTAGCTGCCCCATAACCGCAATGGCCTGGTCGATCTGTTTGCGTTCAATGCCGATCATCGGTGACAGATTTTGGGCATGTTGCTGCAGATCCTGCCAGTTTTCGATTGGCTCGGGTGAGAAATCACAGCTCAGTTTCAGACTGTCTTTGCATTGGGGTAGGGAGGGAACATTCAAACTGTTGGAAGTTGT
>DALYSR010000034.1:7246-20562 GCA_031991825.1 Paracoccaceae bacterium | reverse complement strand
GACGATAGTTTCAGCGTTCTGCGCTTTTTCTATCGCTGGTGTTATAAAGACAGATTGAATGGATTCTTTATTCGTATTCTGTAGGTGACGGTCATTTTGGCTGTTTGTGGCGGCCATATCCACGGTCACAGAGCGGGTAGCATCAGCCATTCTCTGCTGTAGGTCATTCAATATCTGGCGGTAAAGATTGATATCAGCCACCCGACGCAAGGCGCAGATGATCTGATGTTGGGTGTCATCATCAGGGGCCACGCCTGCCAGCACGGCAGTATTCAACGCGATACGGATTTGGCTGCGAAGGCAGTCAGCGGCATCGGATAGGGCTTGAGCGTCTTCGGCGGCCTGCAAGATTTCTTCTTGGCGATTGAACAAGGGCTGAAGATCGAAGCCGAAGGCATCCACAATGCTGTGACGAATGCGCAGCGCAAAGCGCTTGCCATTGGCACTAGATTTACGCGTGATGTAGCCAGCCGAGATCAGGCGGTCAATATGACGGCGCAGGCTACGCTCTGGCAGGCCGGAACACCGATCCATCAACGTCGCATTCGACGGCCAGACCAGCATCGGCGCATCAGCCTCCAAAGCTTGGCGCGGCAGGAAGCTGCACAAGGCTTTCAGCACGACCAAAGTTGCCGGCAACAGGTCATAGTGTTTGCGGGCTTTGGTCAAAGCATCCAGCAAGGGCCAGTAATGCGCGGCCTCTTTGGCTTCAGGCACGATTCGGCTGGCAGGTGAAGCGACAGGCTTCACCCGATGAGTGGTCGGAAAAAGGGTCATGTCCATGTCGTTTCACTGGACGAAAGGCAAAGGCCACCGATCCCAAGTGTTGCACTTGGGTTTGCAGCTGCAAAAAAATGCAAGCTACAGGGTATAAGACGCCATTCCCCGCCATTTCTGACGTTGACTGTCGTGCCGATTTGCGTGAATCTTGAAACGTGGATACAAGAACAGATCAGAGCGCCAACTCTGTTTGACACGCAAATCGGCCTCTCGGGTTTACTCGAGGGGCCTTTTTTCTTTCGCTTAGGTGCCTCCTGTTGCTGCGGATTGGTCTTGGGTGAACTGGTCGTAAAGCTCGCGGATCAGATCTTCCGCATGGGTATCGATCCAAGACGCGAATTCAGGATGCTGCTTGGCAGAAAACTGCAGGGCAGGGCCGGCCTTGCCATGTTTGATGGTGGCAACCGCTTTGCTACCTACGACCACCTCTTGTGGGCCGGTCGTGGAACGCGGCGTGGTCGGGGTTTTTTCGGCACCCAAAGCCGTCAGGTGATTGTAAATCGCCATGAACCGCTGATCCGAGGCATGATCATCTTCATTCTCGGCCAGCTCGACTTCGACCGCCAATTGCGCGAGGGCGGCGGCATCAAGATCCGGGAACTGGCGGGCCTTTTCGCGGTAAAGTTCCGCAAGGGCACGCCAGCGTGGCCGCCCGATACCGGGGGCGCGACCGATGGCATGGATGACATCTTCGCTTAGGGCTTCGATCACCATCTTCATGGTCGAGATGGTGGTGGCCTTCGGCGCGCCGATATCGATGTTCAGCGCTTGCCGAATGGTCGCCTCTTCAATGCCAGCGCCGCGCAAGCGATGGGCGAAAATGGCTTTTTCGATGAAGGACAGATCGCGACGGACCGAGTTTTCGATACCTTGCGCGATAATACGCTGCTGATCATCCATTTCGGTGATCAGCGCGCGCACTTTCATGCCAAGCTGGCGGATCGCGGCCAAACGGCGGCGGCCATAGATGATCTGATACTCGCCACCCGCAGCGCGATGCACCAAAATCGGGATCTGCTGGCCGTTTTCACGGATCGAGGTGACAAGATCTTCCAGATCTTCGGGGCCGTAAGGCAAGCGATCTTCGAATTCGGAATCCGAAATAGACGACGGGTCCAGTTCTGCCAGCTGCAAACTGCGCGCAAGCGAGCTGTCCACCGCGCCCAAAGTCGCGGATTGCAGAATGCTTTTACCCGCCGGACGTGGGGCAGGGGAGCCCGGATTGATCAGCGATTCCAGCGCGTTCTTGAAAACATCCTTACGAGCCATCAGCTTCTCCCCCAAGAGGTGCGGATCAGGTCTTCCACTTCGGCCACCACATCATTGATGGATTCCAAGGCGCGGTCGTAAGTGTTGCGGTTGAACTCGCCGCGATCCACTTCGTAAAGCGTCTGCTGGGTCAGGCCCGCATCCGAAATCGCGGTCGATTTCAGGAAGGTATTGGTCATCACCTGATCGGCAAACAAGGCGCGCAAGAAGCCCGCCATCTGCGCCTGCGGCCCGTCGGACGGTTCAAATCGGGTGATCAGGAACTTCAGGTTGTCATATTCCAGCGATGCCCCATATTTGCTGACCACCGACAACAGCCCCGCAGTCATCTGCAGGAACTGGTTCATGGAGGCGATATCCAGCATCGATGGGATCACTGTGATCAGCACGGTGGTCGCGGCAATCAGCGCCGACATGGTCAGGAACCCCAGCTGCGGCGGGCAATCGATCACCACCACATCGTAATCGGCCTCGACCTGTTCGATCGCCAGACCAAGACGTTGGAAGAACATCGGCTCGCGCCGTTCGTTCAGCGCTTTTGGGGTTTCATGTTCGAATTCCGCCAGTACCAGACCGGCTGCCGCCAAATCCAGATTGGGGAAATAGGTTTTCCGGATCACGTCCTTCATCGGCACGGGATCGTCATAGCGGATGGCATCGTAAACCGTGCCGCCGCCTTGGAATTCTGTTTCGGGGCTATAGCCGAACATGGTGGTCAAGGACCCCTGCGGGTCGATGTCGATCGCCAAGACGCGGTAGCCGCGCAGCGCCAAACGTTGCGCCAAATGGATCGAGGTAGTGGTCTTCGAACTGCCACCTTTGTAATTGGCGACCGCAATGATCTGCAGCCGTTCCCCTTCGCCACGTTTGGGCAGGATGTGATCCATCTTGCGCGAATGGCCGTCCAATGCATGACGGATCGCGATGACATCTTCGGCGGTATAAAGCCTGCGCCCGCGCGCATCCATCGCCACCTCGGCGATCTTGCCGTCGAAATGCAACTTGCGCAGGCGGGCCGCATCCATACCAAGGAATTCAGCGGCTTCGGCGGAACTGAAGGCGCGCAATTCTTTTCGCGCATCGGGCATAAAGCTTGAACGCAGGTGATTTTCCAACGCTTCCGCCAAGCGGTCAGCGTTCAGTTGAATGACCTCGTCAATGCGGCGAATGCCAGCCATAATGCCCCCAAGCCCCTTGGTTGAGGGGCGTATCCGTTCCATGCCACACGGCGTTTACCTTGCGGACTTTCGTTTCGAACGCCATATCGAATGAAAAACCCGATTCAGCGTTCAAAACAAGAAATCCATCATTGAGCGCATAATGGCAAGAATTATCTTTTCACGGAGGGGCTTGCAGTTATCCACAGGGACTCGCCATGCAGAGATTCGTGCAGAAATCCTAAGATTTTCCATCTGTTAGCATTGAATGAATTTTTTCTTGCCGTGGCGGCATATGGCTGTGAAAACGGGGATATTCCTTGGAAATCGCCCATTTTCAATGCCCTTACAGCGGAATCAGCTGCGCTTGCGCCATGTATAGGCCTTTGCGGTCACGGCATTCTCTTTATTTCTTTATGGCGCGTGTTTTCGCAAGGACATTTCCTTCTGGCATGATTTGGCGCAACAGGGTAACCATTGCGCCGTCTGACCGTTCACTAATCCGGATTTGAAACATGCCAGCCTATCGTTCTCGCACCACCACCCATGGTCGTAATATGGCAGGGGCCCGCGGCCTTTGGCGCGCGACGGGGATGAAGGAAGGCGATTTCGGCAAACCGATCATCGCCGTCGTTAACTCCTTCACCCAATTCGTGCCCGGCCACGTCCATTTGAAAGATCTCGGCCAAATGGTCGCGCGCGAGATCGAGCAGGCCGGTGGTGTCGCCAAAGAATTCAACACCATCGCGGTCGATGACGGCATCGCCATGGGCCATGACGGTATGCTTTATTCGCTGCCCTCGCGCGAGATCATTGCCGATAGCGTCGAATATATGGTGAATGCCCATTGCGCCGATGCGATGGTTTGCATCTCCAATTGCGACAAGATCACCCCTGGCATGTTGATGGCGGCGATGCGCCTGAACATTCCGGCGATTTTCGTCTCGGGCGGTCCGATGGAAGCGGGCAAGGTCACTTTGGATGACGGCCGCAAGATTTCGCTCGATCTGGTCGATGCGATGGTCGCGGGCGCGGATGACAAGGTGTCGGATGCGGATCTGGCGGCGATTGAAAAGGCGGCTTGCCCGACCTGCGGCTCCTGCTCGGGCATGTTTACCGCCAATTCGATGAACTGCTTGGCCGAAGCCTTGGGTCTGGCGCTGCCGGGCAATGGCTCGACCTTGGCGACGCATGCCTTCCGCAAGAATCTGTTCTTGAAGTCGGGCTCGATGATCGTCGATCTGTGCAAGCGCTATTACGAGCAGGAAGATGCCTCTGTCCTGCCGCGCAACATCGCCTCGCGCGAGGCTTTCGACAATGCGATGGCCTTGGATATCGCGATGGGCGGCTCGACCAATACCGTGCTGCACCTTCTGGCCATCGCGCAAGAAGGCGGCGTCGATTTCACCATGGCCGATATCGACGCTTTGTCGCGTAAAGTGCCCTGCCTGTGCAAAGTCGCGCCGAATATCGCGAATGTGCATATGGAAGATGTGCACCGTGCCGGCGGCATCATGTCGATCTTGGGCGAATTGGACCGCGCGGGCCTGATCAACCGCGATTGCCCGACCGTCCATGCGCCGACCTTGGGCGCGGCTTTGGCGAAATGGGATATCGCGCAATCCAACGATCTCGAGGCGCGTGAATTGTTCCTGGCGGCACCGGGTGGCGTGCCGACCCAGACCGCGTTCTCGCAAAGCTCGCTCTGGCCCGATTTGGATACCGACCGTGAAAATGGCGTCATCCGGTCCGCCAAAAAGCCCTTCTCGAAGGATGGCGGCATTGCGGTGCTGAAGGGCAATCTGGCGGAAGACGGCTGCATCGTGAAAACCGCAGGCGTGGATGAATCGATCTGGACCTTCTCTGGTCCGGCTGTGGTCTTCGAAAGTCAGGACGATGCCGTCAAAGGTATTCTGAGCAAAAAGGTCAAAGCGGGCGATGTGGTGGTGATCCGCTATGAGGGCCCCAAAGGCGGGCCGGGCATGCAAGAGATGCTCTATCCGACCAGCTATCTCAAATCGATGGGTCTGGGCAAATCCTGTGCGCTGATCACCGATGGGCGTTTCTCGGGCGGCACCTCGGGGCTGTCGATTGGCCACGCCTCGCCCGAAGCGGCGCAGGGCGGCGCCATCGGTTTGGTGCGCGACGGCGATACCATCGCGATTTCGATCCCCGACCGTTCCATCTCGCTGGTTGTTCCGGACTCCGAGCTGGCGGCACGCCGTGCCGAACAAGATAAGCTGGGCTGGAAGCCTGCGGCACCGCGCAAGCGCAACGTCACAACGGCTCTGAAGGCCTATGCCGCTTTCGCCTCTTCTGCAGATAAGGGGGCAATCCGTATCTTGCCCAAAGAATACGAATAAGCCGAAGCGCTGATCACCAACCCATCGCCCCCTGCAGCCAGCTGCGGGGGGCTTTTTGTTGCGCGCTTGAAGGCACGCGCCATCATGTGACTTCGTGGTGCCTAAAAATTGTGCAAAATAGGCCGTGGCTCATGCCCATTGTCCAGTTTCTTCGAAAAATCGTGTAATCATTGTTGATAAATCGTGTAATCTATACTAAAGGATCAGGCGATCAGGCTCGCGTTAGGGGTTTGGTTTCAATGCTGCGATTGATGTGACGATGATGACCCCGAACAAGCCGCCTTCCATGCAAGATATCGCCGATGCGCTGGGGATTTCCCGCGCCACGGTGTCCAATGCTTTGCGTGGCAGAGGGCGGCTGTCGGAAGATACCGCGCGCCGTATCCATGAGATGGCCGCGCAGATGAACTTCGTGCCGTCCACTTTGGGGCGGGCTTTGCGCACGGGGCGCTCGGCTACGATCGGTTTGATCCTGCCCGATTTCCGGATGCCGCTTTTCGCCGATTTCGCCCGCGCTTTCGCGATGGCGGCCCGCGCGCGGCAGATGGTGCTGACCGTGGCGGATAGCCTTGGCGATCGTGCGGAGCAAAGCCGTCACTTGCAGGAACTGTCGATGCGTGGTTTGGATGCTTTGGCGGTGATCCCGTTGCGCGGCACGCCTGCCGCTGAGCTGCAGGCCTTGTGCCCGCTGGTGGTGATCGACGCGCAGAGCAATCCGAAAAATTCGGTCTCGTCAGACCATTATGCAGGCGGTGAAGCGATTGCGAACCATCTGTCGTCGCTCGGCCACCGCAAGGTGATGGTTTTGCATGGCGGCGGCGCGGAAGATGCGCGTGGCGCATCGCATGTGAACGATCTGCGCCGCGCAGGTCTGATGGCAGGCCTGCAAAAGGCGGGTCTCAGCTACCAAGAGGCGAGCATGCCCGCGCGTTTTGAAACCGCGCGCGATTTCGTCCTGAATTGGCAGCCCGATGGCGTGACGGCGATTGCCGCGACATATGATGCGATGGCGGTCGGCGCGTTGAGCGCTTTGAACAGCCGTGGCATCGCGGTGCCTGCGCAGATTTCGGTCACCGGTTTCGATGATACCGTATTGGGCCATATCACATCGCCCGATCTGAGCACCATTCGGCAGGATCTGACCGCCTTGGTCGAGACGGCCTTCGACATTGCCTTGGGCTCGACCGCGACAGGGTCTTTGATCCCCGTCTCGCTGGTTGCGCGCGGATCCACTGGTCCTGCCTGCGCAGGCGCGATTGCTTCATCTCACACTGTTTCAACCGACAGGAACTGAATCCATGACCAAGACGTTGCTGGCTGCTGCCTCGTTGATCGCTCTTTCGGCTGGCATTGCCGCTGCCGATGACAAGACCCTGACCATTTCGGTCTATGGCGTCAGCCAAGATGAATACAAAGCATCGCTCTATGCGCCTTTTGAAGAAAAATGCGGCTGCAAGCTAGTGATCGAACAGGGCAATTCCTCTGAGCGTCTGGCGAAACTGGAAGCCAATAAAGCCAAGCCGGTTGTGGATGTGATCGCGTTTTCCGATGCCAACGCCTTGGACGCTTCGAACAAGGGCCTGACCCAAGCGATTGATCCGGCAAAAGTGCCGAACCTGTCGAACCTGTATGATTTCGCGCAGAATCCGATCGGGAACAACAAGGCGGTGGCTTACACCTTCTACGGCACCTCGATCGCGTATGACTCGGCTGTGATCGACAGCATCGACAGCTGGCTGGATCTGTTCTCGGACAAGCTGAAAGGCCAAGTCGCGATCCCGAATATCTCGACCACCCAAGGCCCGATCACCCTTTACATGATCGAAAAAGCGCTGGGTTCGGACGATATGAACTTCACCAAAGCCATCGAAAAAGTGGCTGAAAGCCGTGAGGGCATCGTCACCTTCTACGAAAAAGGCGGCCAGATTCCGCAGCTGATGCAGCAAGGCGAAATCGCGGCAGCGCCGATCGGTCGTTTCGGCTGGGCCAACTTGGTCAAAACCGTGCCGACCGCGAAATGGGCCGCACCGAAAGAAGGCCAGACCGGCGGCATGAACGTGCTTGCGCTGGTCGAAGGCACTCAGAAGGCCGATCTGGCCTATGAATTCATCAACTACTGGTTGTCGGACGAGGTGCAGCAGAAGATCGCTGAAGCATTGGTCGATAGCCCTGTAAACAAGAACGTGACCGTTTCGGACGAAATCGCGGGCAATCTGTCTTATGGCGCCGAAATGGCGGCATCGATCAGCTTCGTGCCGGCAGCGGCGCAGCTGGACAACCGCGACGCTTGGCTTGCAGGTTGGAACGACAAGGTCGCGCAATAAGTAGCAGGGGGCGCGATTGACGCCCCCTCACAGCTTTCGGACCGCGCGGGGGCATCCGCGCGGCTCTTTGTGAAAGGGTTCCCATGTTTGCCGAGCGACGCTTAGGCTTGCTGCTGGTCGCACCAGCAGCTTTGTTCATCCTTCTGGGATTTTTGTTGCCGGTGGGCATCTTGCTGTCCCAAGCCTTCCAGACCGCTGACGGTTGGGGCTTTGGCGCATTCGTTGATTTCTTCTCGACCACGCTGAACCGCGAGGTGTTCTGGCGCACCTTCCGCCTTGGTCTTTATGTGACCGCGATCTCGGCCATCATCGGCTATGGCACGGCGCTGGCGATTGTGGATGCCAATGACAAAAACAAGGGCCGCCTGATCGCGACCTTGGTGCTGCCACTGATGATCTCGCCCGTGGCGCGGACCTATGCTTGGGTGGTGATCTTGGGCAAGACCGGCATCGTCAACCAGTTCCTTGTCGGCACCGGCATCATGGATACGCCCGCGCGCATCCTGTTCACGGAAACAGCGATCTTCATCGGCTTGATCCAGCTGTTCTTCCCCCTGATGGTGCTGCCGTTGATTTCCAGCCTTGAAAACCTGCCGCGCGATGTGGTGCCTGCGGCCCGCATGTTGGGCGCGAATTGGCTCACCGTGTTTTGGAAGGTGATCCTGCCGCTGACCCGTGACGGTCTGGTGATGGGCGGTACGTTAGTCTTCGTGGGGTCGCTGACCGCTTATGTGACACCCGCGATTCTGGGTGGCTCGAAGGTCTTGATGCTGGAGACGCTGCTTTATCAGCGTGTATCGGTCGCCAATGACTTTGCCGCTGCTGGCGTGATCGCGTTGATTCTGATCGTGATGTCGATCATCACCAACTTCCTGCTCAAACGTTTGGGCAAAATCGGCAAGGAGGCCAAGTAATGCGTCTGGCCGGACATTTTCTGCTGCTTGCGGTGATGGTCTTCCTGATCGGACCTTTCATCATCATCTGTTTGGCGGGCCTGTCGGCGGGTGAGACACTGGCCTTCCCGCCCCAAGGGTTGTCGCTGCGCTGGGTTGCGCGGGTCTTCGAGGTAGACAGCTTCCGTGCGACCTTCCAGACCTCTATCATCCTTGGCGTCGGTGCCACGCTTCTGGCGCTGCTGATCGGGGTGCCTGCGGCATATGGCTTGGAACGCTACAACCCGCCCGGAGCCGATATCGTGCGCAACATCTTGTCGACGCCGATCATCGTGCCGGGCATTATCGTCGGCCTCGCATTGCTGCGCCATCTGGTGATCCCGCTGGGGATTCCGATCCTGCCCGCCTTGTTCATCGGTCATACGGCACTGTTGATCCCCTATGCGGTGCGCATCGTGTCCGGATCGCTGTCGAACCTGCGTGTCGATTTCGAGGAAGCTGCCGTTTTGCTGGGCGCAAGCCGCTTGCAGGCCTTCTTCAAAGTGGTGATGCCCAATATCCGCAATGGGATCATGGCAGCTTTCATCATCGGCTTCATCACCTCGTTCAATCAGGTGCCGGTATCGCTGTTCCTGACTGGACCGGGGGTGTCTACCCTGCCGATCGATATGATGGCTTATATGGAATTCAACTACGACCCCTCGATTGCCGCGCTGTCGGGCCTGCTGGCTCTGCTGTCGCTGGGCATTGTTATGGTTGCTGAAAAACTTCTGGGATTGTCGCGCTATGTCTGATGCTTTTCTCACTTTGCAAGATCTGACCTTGGGCTATGGCAGCTCGGTTGCGGTCGATAAGCTGAACCTTGCGATGCCCAAGGGCGAGCTGGTGGCTTTGCTGGGCCCGTCGGGCTGCGGCAAGACCACCACCATGCGCGCGATTGCCGGTCTGATGAAACCGATGTCCGGCAAGATCACCTTGGATGGCCAAGACATCACCAAAACTGCGCCGAACAAGCGCGGCATCGGTCTGGTGTTCCAGTCCTATGCGCTGTTCCCGCATCTGAGCGTTTTTGAAAACGTGGCCTTTGGTCTGCGCCTGCAAAAGGTCGCCAAGGATGAAATCACCCGCCGCGTGACAGCGACCTTGGCATCGGTCGGCCTGTCGCAATATGCCGACCGCGTGCCCAAAGCCTTGTCGGGTGGCCAACAGCAGCGCGTGGCCTTGGCGCGTTCGATCGTGGTGGAACCCAAGCTTCTGCTGCTGGACGAGCCCTTGTCCAATTTGGACGCGCGGCTGCGTCTGGAGATGCGCTCGGAACTTGCCCGCCTGCAAAAGGAACTGGGCATCACCATGATCTATGTCACCCATGACCAAGCCGAGGCTTTGGCCTTGGCCGACCGGATCATCGTCATGCGCGAAGGATCGATCGAACAGATCGGCACGCCGTCCGAAATCTACGACCAGCCGGTTTCGGCTTTCGTGGCGGAATTCATCGGCTTCGAGAATACCTTCAAACAGGAAAACGGCGTCTTGATCGGGCCGAAGGGCGTCTTGACAATGAAGGATGTGCCGGATTGCTACGGGTTTGCATGGCGTCCGCGCCATGTCGTCATGGGCGAGGGACGCTATCAAGGTCGGGTGCTGGGCGCCTCTTATACGGGCGAAGGCGTCGAATATCTGATTGACAGCGAAGCGGGCCCAATTAAAGCCGAAACGCCCGCTCAAGCACCGCGTTTTGCCATGGGCGAGGAGATCCTCTTTGACCTGCCGCTTTCTGCGGCTGCCAAGCTTAGCAAGGCCTGATCATGACCACCGCACTTTGGATTGATACCGACATGGGGTTCGACGACCTCGCCGCCATTGGTCTGTGCCTGGCCGAAGGACGCGAGCTTGCCGGATTATCGCTTGTGGCGGGCAATGTTGGGTTGGATCAGGCGGTGGTAAATGCCTGTGCGGCGGCCACTGTTTTCGGCTGGACCATGCCGATCCATGCGGGGGCCGAGGCGCCTTTGTCGGGTGATCTGGTCACGGCGGCCTATGTCTTGGGTGGCGACGGGATGCCGACGGTGGGCATGCGTCTGCCGCAGGTCGCGCGCGATGCGGACAGCTATGACGGCGTCGGCGCTTTGGCCGCATGGATCGAGGGCGGCGGCCGCGAGGTTCTGGCCTTGGGTCCGCTGACCAATCTGGCGCATTTGGTGGTCAGACATCCCGAATTGGTGCCGAAATTCACCGTGATATGGATGGGCGGCGCGTTTGCGCGGGGCAATCATACGGCGGTGGCGGAATTCAATGCCGCAGTTGATCCCGAAGCGATTGATATTCTGATCAAATCCGGCGTCGATATCGTGATGGTCGGCTTGGAGTGCTGCCGCGACGTGACTGTCGGTCTGGCCGATATTCCCCGTCTGCGCGAAATCGCCGGTCCCCATGCGCAACTGCTGGGCGATCTGTATGAAGGCTATGTTCGCATTGCCGATGAAGGTCGCCGTCCGATGGCGCTTTACGACCCCGTGGCGGCTGCCTTGGCGCTTGACCCCGAATTGGCGGAAATCACGCCGGTTCATATGGAAGTCGAGCTGACCGGTGAACATACCCGCGGCATGACCGTCATCGAATGGCGCGCCCATAAAGCCGCCCCCAATATCCGCGTGGCGCAGAATCCGGCGTCGCATAAGATCCGCGCGCGCTTCCATGCGGCGCTGCACTCCATGGCGAAAGGCCGTGTTCTCCATGCTTGAACCGCAAGATTTGAACCTGCCCGAGTTGCGCGCGCGGGCGGTTGACGCAGCCCTTGGCCGCAGCCCCTTCGACATCTTGCTGGTCAATGGCAAGCTGGTGAATGTCGCCACATCGGAAATCTATGATGCCGATGTCGGGCTGGTGGGCGGCTTGGTGGCATCGGTCCATGCCAAGGGCAGCAGATCTGACGCGGAACAAGTGATTGATTGTGCAGGCGGATTCATCGCGCCGGGTCTGATCGATACGCATATGCATATCGAAAGCTCGATGGTGACGCCGCGGCGTTATGCGCAGACGGTGGTGGCGCAAGGCACCACGACGGTCGTTTGGGACCCGCATGAGGTTGGCAATGTCTCGGGCCTTGATGGGGTGCGATGGGCGATCGATGCGGCCAAGGGTTTGGACCTGCGGGTGCTGACCTTGGCGCCGTCCTGCGTGCCTTCGGCGCCCGGCATCGAACGGGCAGGGGCCGAATTCAACCCTGCCGAGATGGTGGAAATGCTGTCTTGGCCCGATATCCACGGCGTCGCCGAAGTGATGGATATGCGCGGCGTCTTGACCCATTCGCCGAAGATGGCGGGGATTGTCACTGCGGGACTGTCGTCCGGCAAGCTGGTCTGCGGCCATGCGCGTGGCCTGTTGGGCCAAGATGTGCAGGGCTTTGCGGCGGCGGGGATCGGCTCTGACCACGAGATTTCGGCGGCGAATGATTTCATGGATAAGCTGCGCGCGGGCTTCACCATCGAATTGCGCGGCTCGCATGATTATGTGCTGCCCGAAGTGGTTAAGGCTTTGGCGGGTTTGCCGCATCTTCCCCAGACCGTGACCATTTGCACCGATGATACCTTCCCCGATGATCTGGCGCAAAAGGGCGGTATGTCCGACACTTTGCGCCGCTTGGTCGGTCATGGACTGCAACCGATTGACGCTTTGCGCGCGGCAACCTTGAATGCGGCGATGCGGCTGCAGCGTCCCGATCTGGGGCAGGTCGCCGCGGGCAAACGCGCCGATATCGTGGTCTTCGACACTTTGGCCGATTTCAACGCCCAGCTGGTCTTCGCATCGGGTCGTCTGGTCGCGCAAGGCGGCACTTCCCTACGGGCTGTTTCCGACCAGCGCGATATCAGCTTCACCGATACGGTCAAACTGGCCCCGCTTGACGCAAGCGATCTGACTTTGACGGCAGAAGGGCGTGATACTGTCCGCGTCAATACCGTGGTCACCCCGCGCTTCACCAAATGGGGCGAGGCAGAGCTTGCGGTTGACGCGGGCAAGGTCGTCATTCCGGCGGATATGCTGCGCATGGCGGTGATCCATCGTCACGCCAAGGCCGATGCGACGCCGATTATCGGCTTGTTGCAGGATTGGGGCATATGGAACGGCGCGATTGCGACCACCATCGCCCATGACAGCCACAATCTGAATATCTTTGGCAGCAATGCCGAAGATATGGCAATCGCTGGCAATGCCCTGATCGCTTGTGGCGGTGGGATGGCGGTTGCTCAGGGTGGTAAGCTGTTGGCGGTGCTGGAACTTCCGGTTTGCGGCTTGCTGTCGGATGCCCCGACCGCCGACGTTGCGGCCGACCTGAAAGCGCTGCGCGAGGCCGCCGACCAGGTGGCCGATTGGCTGCCGCCGGTGCGGATGTTCAAGGCGATTGTCGGTGCATCCTTGGCCTGCAATCCCGGCCCGCATGTCACGGATATGGGGATTTGCGACGGCTTGAGCGGTGAAATCCGCCAGACCATCGCCTAAAACGAAACAACCGCGCCAGACCATTCTGTCGCG
>DALYSR010000034.1:0-7236 GCA_031991825.1 Paracoccaceae bacterium | reverse complement strand
CGCGGTTGGTCTTAGCTCTGGGGGCTGATCACGCCTGCGCGGATATCATGGATCACCGCGCGGTCGTTCTGGGTCAAGCGATCCGACAGCGGCTGATCGATCTTGATCCGGTCTGAGGGCGGGGGCAGCGGGTTCAGCAAAATCCGCTCGCAATAGCGCGCATCGGGCGCGGCGACGGCCAAGATGCCTTTCCACTGGGCATCATATTCCGCAGGCTCGCAATAAGACCCGAAATCGGACAAAGCGAAGCCATCGACCGGCGCCAGATCCAAACGTCCCAGATCGGCCAAACTGCCCTGCACACGGCGCAACAATCCGATCCGCGCGCGCAGCTTGTCGTAGTTTTCCGCCTGCAAATGCAGCGGCAGTGCGTCGGGCGCCGAAAGCCGCCCGCGCAGCATCAGGCTTGCGACATCGCTTTCGCGGAACAGGATGTTTTCCGAGGCGCGAATGAAGCGTTCGGCCAAGATGGTCTCTGCCGTGCGGGGGGTTGGCAAATAGGCGGCTTGCGCCTCGCCCATCATCTTGGCCCAAATCCAGCGCCGAGCGAAAAGCCGGATCGATCCGCGCCAGATGCGGTCGTCAAAAGCGTCACGCCAGATTTTGGCTTGGGCGTCTAGGCCGGGGGCGTTGAACAAGGCATCAAGCGATCCGCTGCGGATCACCATATGGCCAAAGGCACCAAGCCGTAACGCTTGTTCCAAGCGGCCCGCATAGATCACGCCTTTCGACAGCGCCTTGCCCCTGCGATCCCAGAAGGCGGCATCTTGCGCCGACAAGTTGGCACGCAGCTTGTGGTAATGGGTGATGCGGTCCTCATCGGGCAGGACGCCCAAAAACCGCAACAGATCGCCATATTCAAGCGTCGAAATCGCCGCGACCTTCAGCCCGAGCAAAGCGTTCTGCGTCGGGTTGGCATCCAAGGCGATCACTTCGGAGGCCGCTGACAGCAGCATGTCCAAGGGCCGCGCGCCCGATCCGGTCAGCGCAAGGATGCGGCCCTCGACCCCGTCGAGAGCGGCCAGCTCGGTTCGGCCGTCCTCGCTTGACGAGGTGAAATTGAGGTTTTGAAAAGACGCCATCCATTATGCCCATGCAACCGATTGAGGCACTCGTAGTGCCACGACGCGCAGCTATGCGCAACGTATCATGGGGTTTTGGCGCCTGCCAGAGCGGCTCTGGCAGGGAAACTGCTTACAAATCGGCCAGAATCTGGTCATCCGCCGAGGGCAGACGGATGATGTTCTGCCGCGCAAGATCATTGGCGATGTCGATCAGCTTGTCTTGGGCTTCGCGCGCATCGCGGGCGCGCACGGGACCAAGAGATGCCATTTCTTCCAATAACATCTCGCGGGCGCGCACGGTAAGCGCTTCGATGAACCGATCGCGGATCGCCTTTTTCGCCCCGCGCAGGGCCAAGGGCACGGTCGCGCCTTCCGCCGAACGGATAAGCCGCGACAGGCTGTTCTGGTCCAGACGGGCCAGATCGTCGAAGGTGAACATCTTTTGCTTGATCGATGCGAAAGCTTGCGGATCGGAAGCGGCCAGCTCTTCCGAGATTTCGTCGAAAATATTGCCGTCCAGCTTGTTGAACATATCGGCAATGCGCTGATGCGGATCGGGACCGCTGCGGCGGGTGGCGGCGCGCAGGAAGTCATTCTCCAGCGTTTCTTCCAGAAGATCAATTACATAGCGCGGCATCGGCGCCAAGGATATCATCCTTTGGATGATATCGGTCATCTGATCGCGCGGGAACAACGGCAGCACGCGCGCGGCCACATCCGGCTTCACGCGGCTGAGGATCGCCGCCGCCGTCTGATTGGTTTCGCCGCTCAGATAGGCGTGGATCATCTGTTCGTTGAGGGTCGCGAAGGTTTCCCAGACATTTCGACCCGAAATCGGGCCACGGATGTCCTGCATGATTTCGGTGACTTTGTCTTTCGGCAAGAAGCCCGCAAGCATCCGCTCGGCAATGTCGAAAGAGCCGACCACGCCCGATCCGCCGCCGATGCCCATCGAAAACTCGCGCATCACCTCTTCGACGACACTGGCCGGGATGGTGCCCAAGGTGGACATCGCTTGGGTGATGCGCTGGATCTCGACCTCGTCAAGCTGGCGCATCAGCGCCGATCCGCGTTCCTCGCCGATGCATAGGAACAGCACCGCCGCTTTCTCGACGCCGCGCAATTGGACATGATCGGGGACGAATTTCATTTTGGCACCTTAGTCTTGCAGCGGGGTTCAATAGCCGGCGTAGGATTGCATGAGCGAGCCGGCCAGCATGTACCAGCCATCGATCAGAACGAAGAAGATCACCTTGAAGGGCAATGAGATCATCACCGGCGACAGCATCATCATGCCCGCGCCCATCAGGATCGAGGAAACGATCAGATCAATGGCGATGAAGGGCAGATAGATCAGGAAACCGATGGTGAAGGCGCGCTTCAATTCCGAAATCATGAAGGCGGGGACCAGCACCGACCACGGCGTGTTCTCATCCGGCGTCAGGCTAAGCGGAGGCTGCGCGGCCTGTGCACGGGCAGGGGTCAAACTGCGGCCCGATACCGACAGGAAAAGTTCGATATCCTTGTCGCGGGTATTGGCCAGCATGAAGGCATGGAAGGGCGCCGCGATGCGGGGCAAAGCGGCTTCTTCGGTGATGCTATTGGACAGCATCGGCTCCAGCCCGTCGTCCCACGCATCTTGGAACACCGGCTGCATGACAAATAAAGTCATGAAGAAAGCCAATGACGTCAGCACCATGTTCGGCGGAGTCTGCCCCAGCCCCAAGGCCGATCGCAGCATCGAAAACACGATAACGAACCGCGTGAACGAGGTCATCACCACCAGCATCCCGGGTGCCAGCGACAAAGCCGTCATCAATCCGACCAGCTGGATGATCCGTCCCGACAACGGGCCGCTTTCACCCGATGCAGCGCCCATCGCTTCGCTGATCGAACTGACAAGCCCCGACATTTCTTGCGCTTGCAAGGGCAGGGCGGCAAATGCGCCCAAGACCAAACCGGCAAGGATGACCTGAATCTGACGCATCTGTTAAAGCGACGAGATATAGTCTTTGACGATTTCGGTCAGCGTCACGCCGATCCGGTTTTCGCCGACTTTGACCAGATCACCGCGCGCCACAAGGCGGTCGTTGATCATGACATCGACGGGTTCGCCGATCTTCTTGTCCAATTCGATCACCGAACCGCGCGACAAAGCCAGCAGTTGGTTGATCGGCATTTTGACGCGGCCGAGCACGATCTGCACATCAAGATTGACGTTCAGCATCGATTTCATGCTTTGGCCGTCATCCAAAGATGCGGCTTGACCGTCGATGAATTGTGACAGGATTTCAGAGCTGTTCTGGGTCATTGCGGTTGTCCTTTGGCCGTGGGGGCGGGCCCTTGGGCGAGTTTTTGCAAAGTGGTAAGAAGCTGTTGCGCGATGCGATCGGTGGCAAATTCTGCGCCGCCGCCCGCCCAAGCCGCGCGGGCGGCGGTCGGCGCAAGCGCGGGATCGGCGCTCAGGCGCAAGCTGTCACTTGGTTTGCCGTTCAAAAGCTTGGCTTCAATCGCGGCGACCAGATCGGGCGGCAGGAAAAGATCAACGCCGCTGCGGCCTTCGGATATCTGCATTGCCGTGCGGCAGAAGGCTTCGATCCGGCTGGCGCGATAGTGCTGCGACAGTTCCGGCCACAGCCTTTGCGTCAGATCCAGACACATCTGCGCCAGATCGCGTTCGCGTTGCTGGCGATGGCGGGCAAGGTCCTGACGCAGGGCGTCGATCTCGGGCAGCAATCCCTGCAGACAGGCGGCTTCCTGCGCGGCGATTTCGGCCAAAGCCTCGGCCCGACCGGCGGCATGGCCTGCGACCAAACCGGCGGCATGGCCGCGCGTCTCCGCGGCCTTTAGATCGGCCTCTCGGGCCTGCGCCGCCGCGGCCGCGGCCGGATCATGCGCGGGATCAGCGAGATGGGCGTGGCGTTCCGCATCGATTTCGGCATCGAAATCACGGTCGAAGAGAAAGCCGCTCATCACGTGTTTTTCTCGTTCAGCCAGACGCGGATCTGACGCAGGGCGGCATCGCCATCTTGATCGACCAGCGCGCTAAGCTGTTCAAGATGGCGCTTGGTCACCGCCCCCTTGACCGAAGCCAGAGCGACGAATTCCTCGTGATCTTCCTCGTCTTCGGCATCGTCGTCTTGATCTTCCGCGGGCGTGCCGTCGGAATTGAGCTTCTTCTTGGCCTTTTTGGGCTTGGGATTGCCGTTTTCGTCCAGCTCTTCTTCGTCGTCTTCGCCAGCAGCCTCTTCGGTTGCTTGGCTCGCCGCTTGGCTTGCGGCCAGCGCTTCGGCATCCTTGCGGGTCACGCGGTTCAGCGCCGGACGAATCGCGAAGAACACCACGATCGCCACGATCATCAGCGCAATCACCCAACGCAGCATCGAGGGCAGATAGGCCAACATCTTCTCGGCCATGGTCGTTTCGACTTCATAGCCCAGACCGCTGCCGTCATCGACGAATTGCAGGCTGTCGACGGTCAGCACGTCGCCGCGCGCATCGTCGAATCCCATGGTGGACCGCACCAGCGATGACAGCCGTTCCAGTTCTTCGGGATTGCGGTCCTGATAGGCGCCGTCGACCATCGATCCGTTCACCAGCACGGCCACCGACAAGCGGCGCAGCCCACCCGGCTCGATGATGGTTTCGCTGCGGGTCGAGCCGATTTCAAATCGGGTCTCATCTTCGCTGCGGGCACGGCTTTCTTGACGGGTATCGCCGCTCCCTTGGGCGTTCAGGCCGCCCGGAATATTGTTTGCGACATCGACATTGCCGTCGCTGCCTTGGGAATTATTGGCGTTTTCATTGACCGAGCGGGTTTCGCGCGGCACAGAACCTTCGGGGTCGAAGCTTTCCTTAGTGATGACCTCGCGGGTGGTCGCAAGTTCGGCGGCAACGCGAACGCGGACATTTCCGGCACCGACGCGGGCGCCGAGCATCTGTTCGATATTGCGGCTGATCCTCTCTTCCATCGCGATGCGCGCGCTATGCACATTGCCAGAGCCATCGGCACTTTCGCCATCCGCCGACAGAATCGTTTCGCCCGAAGCCGACAGCACTGTGACGTTTTCCGGCGACAGACCGGGCAAAGCGGCAGACACAAGGCTGCGCACGGCCATCGCCTGCTTGCGTTCCAGAACCTGACCGCGACGGGTGCGGATGATGACGGCGGCGGTCGCTTCGGGACGTTCTGCAGAAAATGCCTCGCGCTCGGGCAACACCAAATGCACCCGAGCCGTATCAACTACATCAATGGTTTGCACAGAACGCGCCAGCTCGCCTTCCAAGGCACGCAGGCGATTGACCCGCTGCAGGAAGGTATTCATGCCAAGCCCGCTTTGCTGGTCGAACAGTTCCCAGCCCGGCATCCCTTGGGTGGACACACCGGCTTCGGCCAGTGCCATCCGCGCACGGGCAATATCGGGTTCGGGAAGGCTGACAAGGCTGCCATCGCCCGAGACTTGCGGCTGATAACCCGCTTGTTCCAGCGCACGCACCATTTCCGCCCCTTCCGAGGCAGACAGGCCGGTGCCGATCGGTCGGTAGTTCGGGGACAGCACCGCCGACAGACCAAAAATCAGCGCGGCCACAATGGCCAAACCGGTTGCTCCTAGAAGGATCAAACGTTGGCGACCGAGCGCACCGAAATTATCGAGAATTTGCTTCACTTTTTCCCCGATCCTCTATGGATAGCCAGATATAACTGTTCATGACTTCAAGTATAGTAAAAGACTACCTTGCTATTCTTGTTATTCTTGATCTAAGCCAGAGTAAATAGACGGTTAAAGGAGCGGCCATGGCTAACGGGCAATCGGCTGGGCAACGGAATGGTAAAAGCGGTGGCAAAAGCCGCATTTTGTGGGTCATCATAGGCGGGTTTTTCCTGTTCTTGGCGGGCGTTGCGGCCGGTGCAGGTCTTTGGCAGGCGGAAAACAGCGAGACAAAATCCACCAAAACGCTGGATGTGCCGCGGACCGAAGAGGGGCAGGCGCTTCTTCCAATTGGGAAAATCACGGTCAATGTTTTGGCGGCAAGCGCTTTGGGCGACAAGAAGACCCGCTTCTTGCTGATCGAGCCGACGCTGCTTTACGCCAAAAGCTTCGATTCCAACGAGCAAGGCAAGAAGATGGGTGATCTTCAGGCGGCGATGCGCGACAGCTTCATAGAATATTTGTCGCAGCTGCATGAAGATGATGTCTATGGCAGCGCCGGTTTGGCCGATTTGCGTTCCGAACTATTGCGCCGCGCGCGTCTGGTCAGCGAAAGCGATGCGCCCATCAGCGTTCTTCTTCAGGACTTCGTGTTGCAATGAACGAATTTGACGAAACCGAAGCCGGCCAAACTTTTGATCGCGACCAACAGCCTGCTGCCGAAGGTGCCGCTGCGGCCTTTTCTTCGCCTGCGGATGACATGATGGATGATGCCTTCTCGGCTTTGGATCTGAAGCCGAAGATGTCCTTGGAAGAGGAAATCATCGCCAAATCATCGGCCAATCATGATCCGCTGCCGATGTTGGACGTGATCTTCGGCCGTCTGGTGACCGGCATGTCGCCGATGTTGAAAAGCCAGAACAGCCTGATTACCGAAGTGGTCCGGCAGGATCTGGATTATTTCAGCTGGGGCAGTGCGGTCGAGCAGCTGGATGTCAATGGCGCCTCGGCGGTGGTGATGTCGTCTTGGGGCGGCCCGATCGTCGTCGCGATCAATGCCGAATTCCTGCATGCGGTGGTCGAAACCCTGTTCGGCGGCCAGCCGCGTGCCAATATGGCCCCCAAACGCCAGCCGACTCAGGTGGAACGTGCGGTGGCCGAACGTCTACTGGGCCAAGTGCTGACCGATCTGGCTGGACATTTCAGCCGGATCACGGAAGTCACCTTCAAGCTGGAAGCCATTGAAAGTTCCACGCAATTGACCTCGCTTCTGTCGGGCAGTTCGCTGTCGGCCGTGGGCGAGATCGACCTGCAATTCGGCCCCGTCACCGGCAAACTGACCCTGATCATGCCGATGGAAACCTTGGAACCCGCCCGTCAACAATTGGGCAAGATGTTCTTGGGCGAAAAGCTGGGCGCCGATACCGGTTGGCGCGATCACTTCAGCAATACGATTTCAGGCTCGATCATGCCGCTGGCGGTCGAGTTGCACCGGATTTCCGTGCCTTTGGCCGATGTTCTGG
>DALYSR010000033.1:0-26939 GCA_031991825.1 Paracoccaceae bacterium | reverse complement strand
GTTATTGGCATGCGCGCGCAGCGACGCGATGGCCAGATCGCGGTCATGGGCGATCAGATGCAATTCGTCGCGCTGAAGTTCCAGAATTTTCGCCTGCCGCGCCAAGCGATAGAACACCTCGGCCTTGGATTTCAGCACCACCGGATCGATCGGCTTGAAGATGTAATCGACGCCGCCCGCCTCGTAGCCCCTGAAGCGGCGCGTGTCATTGGCATCGGCGGCGGTGACGAAGATGATCGGGATTTCACGCGTGCGTTCCGCCCCGCGCATCAATTCGGCCAGCTCGTAGCCGTCCATATCGGGCATCTGCACATCGACAAAGGCCAGTTGGTAGTCGCAAACCAGCATCATCTCCAGCGCCTCGGCGGCCGAGCCTGCCATATGCACCTCTAGCCCGTCGCGACGCAGCAAGGCCTCAAGCGCGAGCATGTTTTCGCGAATATCGTCGACCAGCAGGAATTTGATGGCACTATTGGGCACGAGAAGTCTCCGTATAGGCATTTCTGCGCCAAATCCGCTCGTTTTCGAAGAAGGGGGCGAAAGCGGCTTTGGCGGGAAGGAAGTTCAGCGTTTCATGGGCGCCCAAGGCAAGAAAACCGCCGCGCGCCAAGGCTTCGGCGAACAGGCCCACGACACGCTGTTGCAGGGTTTCATCGAAATAAATCAACACATTGCGGCAGGAAATCAGTTGAACTTCGGAAAAGACCTGATCGGTGGCAAGGTCATGTTCCGAAAAGACCGCCTTCTGGCGCAGCCTGCGGTGAAAGGCGGCGCCGCCATAGGCTGCGGTGTAATAATCCGACAAGGACCCTTTGCCGCCTGCGGCCAGATAATTGGCGGAAAACCCCGGCAGCCGCGCAATATCATAGACGCCGCTCGTGGCCTTGCTGAGCGCGCGGCGGTTGATTTCGGTGGCATAGAACAAGGTGCGGTCCAGCAGGCCTTCTTCTTCGAACAGGATCGCCAGCGAGTAAAGTTCCTCGCCATTGGCGCAGCCCGGTATCCAGACCTTGAGCGAGGGGAAGGTCTTCAGATGCGGCACCACCTCTTCGCGCAGGCGCAGGTAATAGGCGGGATCGCGGAACAGGTCGCTGACCTGCACCGTCAGCGCATCGATCACCTCATGCAGGGCGTCGGGGCTGTGCAGCAATTCGCCTTGCAGCTGCGAGATGGTGGCGCAATTCAGCCGCTCGCGTGCAAGATCGATCCGCCGCGCCAGTGATCCGCGCGAATAGGACCGAAAATCATAGTGATAGCGCCGGTTCAAGGCTTCAAGGAACAGATCCATTTCCAATTCGGCCAAAGGATCGGTCGAAAGGGGGGGCATTGTCATCGGGGCATCCACACACGGGTCAGCGAGAGCAGTTTGTCGACATCCAAGGGCTTGGCCAGATAGTCATTGGCCCCTGCGGCCAGACATTGCGCCTGATCATCCGCCATGGCTTTGGCGGTCAGCATGATGATCGGCAGCGTGCGCCAGCGGTCTTGGCGGCGGATTTCGCGGGTGGCGGTAAGCCCGTCCATTTCCGGCATCATCACATCCATCAGCACCAGATCGACCGGCGGTTCCTGACCCGCGGCGACGGCGTCTAGCACCTCCAAGGCTTCACGGCCATTGCGCGCGATCCGGATTTTCACCCCATGCGGTTCCAGCACGCCGTTGAGCGCATAGATATTGCGGATGTCATCTTCGACGATCAGCACGCGGCGCCCTTCCAGCTGCGCGTCGCGGTTCAGCGAGGCGACCAGCATCTCGCGCTGCTGAGCGGGCAGATCCGACACCACCTGATGTAGGAACAAGGTGACCTCGTCGATCAGCCGTTCAGGGGATTTGGCCCCTTTGATGATGATCGAACGCGAATAGCGGCGCAGCTTTTGTTCTTCCTGATTGGTCAGCGCGCGGGCGGTATAGACGATCACCGGCGGGAAGGATGCCGTCTCGTCTTGGCTAAGCTGTTCCAGCAGGTCAAAGCCGTTGCCATCCGGCAGCGTCATGTCCAGCACGATGCAATCGAAGGTTTCGCGGCGGCAGGCGGCCAAGGCTTCTGCCGAGGTTGCCGCGCCTTGCACCTGCACGTCATCGGACCCCAGAAGCGATTTCAGCCCGCTGAGTTGTTTGGGATCATCCTCTACGATCAACAACTTGCGCAGCTTGTGGTCGCTTTGCTGCGAGATGCTTTCCAAAGCCTGCACCAGCGCCTCGCGGGCGACGGGCTTGAGCAAATAGCTGACCGCCCCTTGGGCCAAAGCCTCGCGGCTGCGGTCTTCGGCGGACACGATATGCACGGGGATGTGGCGGGTTCGCGGATCGCGCTTCAGCCGGTCCAAGACCGTCAGGCCCGAATGGTCGGGAAGCCCCACATCCAGCACGATGCCTTGGGGCGTGTAGCTTTGGCTTGCCCGTATCGCATCATCGGCGGTCGCCACCACGATGCCGGCAAAGCCCAGCTCTCGGGCCAAATCCAGCAACAGCCCTGCGAAAGTCGCGTCGTCTTCAACGATCAGCAGTCGACGGGCGGAGTGATCCAAACCGTCGCGGTCGTCCCTAAGCCCCGCCAGATCGCCGATAGGGCGCAGGCTGTTTTCGGGCTGGGGCTGTGCGGGCATGCGGGCAGGCAGCATGGGAATGGGCGGGGTGGTTTGGGCATCGGCGGGCATGGCAAGCGCTAGGGGCAGATGCAGGCGGAAGGTGCTGCCTTGGCCCAAGGTGCTGTCCATGGTGATGCGCCCCTCCAGCCGGTTGGCCAGATCGCGCGAGATCGACAGGCCCAACCCCGTGCCCCCGAAGCGGCGCGAGATCGAGCCGTCGGCTTGGCGGAAGGCGTCGAAGACCGCGGCGTGATGTTCCGGCGCAATGCCGATACCGGTGTCTTTCACCCAGAATGTCAGCCCATCGCTGCCATCCTTGTCGACGCCCAAGGTCAAGCCGCCGGCTTGGGTGAATTTCAGCGCATTGCCGATGAAATTGCGCAGGATCTGTTCGACCCGCGCGGGATCGGTGGTGATCACCGGCAAGTTTTCCGCCACGACCGTATCGAAATTCAAGCCGCGTTCCATCGCTTGGGGCGTGAAGACGCGGCTCATACGGCGCAGGATATCGGCGGGGGCCACCGGCAGGGGCGAGATGTCGATCTTGCCCGCCTCGATCCGCGCGATATCCAGAATGTCGTTGATAAGGCTTAGCAAATCCTTGCCCGAGCTTTCGATTGTCTCGGCCCAACTGCGCTGTTCCTCGGTCAGATTGCCTTGGCGGTTTTCGCCCAGCAAGCGCGCCATGATCAACAGCGCATTCAGCGGTGTGCGCAATTCATGCGACATATTCGCGACGAATTCCGATTTGTAGCGGCTTTCGCGGGCCAGTTCTTCGGCTTGGTCGGCCAATTGCCGGCGCGAGGCATTGATCGCGTCGCGTTGTTCTTCCAATTGGGTGGTTTGCTGTTCCAGAAGGGCGTTTTGCTCTTCCAGTTCGGCCTGTTGATCGCGCAACAGCCTTTCGCTGGCTTGCAGCGCGCGGGTCTGTTCTTCCAATTCGGCATTGGTCGCGGCCATCTCTTCGCCATGGGCGCGCAGCTCTTCGGCCTGACGACGGGTTTCTTCGACCAGTTCCTGCAATTCCTCGCGGTAGCTGGCCGAGCGCAGTTCCAGCCCGATTTTCGCCCCCGCATGGTCCAGCAATCGCAGCACCGCTTCTGCGGGGGCCGCGTCATAGCCGATTTCCAACACGCCGTTCACGCGCCCGCCTTCGGTCAGCGGCACAATGATCGAATGGGCGGCCTTGCCCTGAAACAGCCCCGATCCCCAGGCCATCGCCGCCTCGGTGGGGGCGGAAAGGGCGATGGCGGTGTTCTCTTTCACCGCACGCCACAGATGACCTTGACCTTGGCTTTTCGTATCGGGATCAACCGGCTGTCCGCCCCAATAGCCCAAGCGATACAGGGTGTTGCCGCGCAACTCCCAGATGGCGGCGGCGCGCGCTTGGGTCTCGTCACCTAGGATTTCAAGGCCGATATCCACCAGATCGTCACGGGGACGATCGCCCTGCAAGGCTTGTGCCAGTCGCACCTGACCGCGTTGTTCCCAATCCACCGCCGCAATCCTTTCGCGGCTGCGGATGATGAAGGACCCAGCGCCCGCCAAGATGATCAGCACGAAAACCGCCAGACTACGGTTCAGAAGGGGCAGGCTGACATCGGCTTCGGTTTCGCCCAGATAGACCCCCATGGTCAGCAGCACGGCGGTCATTGCCGCGACCGCGCTCGGCCACAAATGGCGGCGCGAGGCATAGCTTAGGACCATGGCCAGAAAATAGGCGAGCCAGACATTGCGTCCCAGTGGCACCAATATATCAAGGGTGAAAGTCGCGCCCATGATCGCAAGGGTTGTCGCGATCACGCCAGCCTCGTAGGCGGAGTTATTCCTGCTGTTCATATTCCCCGTTGGCCCGCTTCGGGGCTTCTTTGTGACGGTTTCCCAAGTCTGGCCAACGTTCAAGTCAGCATAAGGTTCCCAGAAAAAAGGGAATAGACAGCATTATTCCATTGTCTGTCTGATAGATGCCCTAAAATCCCGCTTTCTTGCCATGTTTGGATTTCAATCGGGCGACATAGGCGGCCTGCGTCTCGAAGACGCAGAAATCATCGATCCGCAGGGATCGCGTGGCGCGATCTCTGCCATGATGGTGCGCCGCTGGAATTCCAGATCCTTAACAAAGGATTTGCGTCGCGGCCAGATGACCAAGCTGCGCGATCTCGTGTTTTTGGCCAGCATAGCAGCGCGTGCGCGTCGGGAACGGGTCGGTAAAGGCTGCAGCCTAGCGGCAGCGGTTTGAAAAGCCGATGATTGCGCGGCCATGAACCCGAAGGTCCGCGCGCCGCGGGCATCCAAGCCCTGATTCGCAGCAAGGTGGCTCTTTTGGATGTCACAGAGCGATGAACCATTGGTCAATGTGATTGAAATTGAGGCATGACCCGCTGTCGCGTCAGATGCCGCATCGGCTGGTCGAAAGCATGATGCTGCACCATCCACACGCATTATGCCGTTTTAAAACGGCGAAAATTGAGGTGTGCAACATGGGCATTCGTGCTGGATCGGTCATGGTGTCTTTTGGGATTTATCCTTTATTCATCATGATCTTTTATGATTTCATCTCCTCAAATGACGCGGGTGACGCTTTTGGAAGAAGGGGCGGGGCCGCGATTGGGTCGAAAGGTGATGCGATGCGTGGAATTTTGAAAACCTTGGTGCCTTTGGCGCTGCTGCCAAGCGCCGCTTTGGCGCATTCGGGCCATGAAGAAACCTCGGGGCTGGTCAGCGGTCTGCTGCATCCCTTGACCGGAACCGATCACCTATTGGCGATGGTCGCGGTGGGCATCATCGCGGCGGTGAGCGGCACTCGGATGGCATGGGCGTTGCCGGCAGGTTTTCTGGCCGCGCTGATTGCAGGTGCGGGTTTCGGCTTCACCGGCGCAGAGCTGCCTGCCATTGAGGCTCTGATCCTGGGTTCGGTGATCGCCTTCGGGACGGTCGTGCTGTTGCCCGCCCAGCTGCTGTCGCATCGGTTGATTTTGGCCGCCACCGCGATTTTCGGCGCGGCACATGGCTTTGCCCATGGGATCGAGGCGCCTGCTTCGGGATCGATTGGCGCTTATGCTGCGGGATTTGTCGTCATGACGGCCCTGCTGTTGGCCACGGGCAGCTATCTGGGCCGCAAGCTGCCGACCAAGGCAATCCGCAGCGGCGGGGCCGCCATTCTGCTTGCCGGATTGGGCTTGATATTGGCCGCGTAACGCAGCGGAGTGGTACGTTAGAACACGGATTATAAAAGATTTTGTGTCATTCAAGGGGTGTCATTCGGAAAGCTTGCGCTTTGCGGTGGCGCCCCTGTCTCATTCTGCCGTCACCGTATTTCTGCTAAGTCTAAACCCGCTCCGCGAGACTCAATCAAGGGTCATGCAAGGACGCCAATGCAAGAATGCTGTATCCCAGCGGCGCTTCCCATATGCCGCTGTAAAGCAACTGTAAATTTCATGGCTGGGCGGTCTGGAACATGGGCGCAGATCACGCAGGTCAATCCATGTCGAGGGCGGGCTCAGCCTGACTTTAGCTTGGGTGACACGCCGCATTCTGGGCAAACGCCCCCGATGGGGGCATTCGCTTATTCATAACCGCTTAGCGCAGCGTGGCGCTGTCAGCAGCGCGTTCCGGGTGCCGCTCACGCAATTTTGCGGCGGCGTCGCTACGACCGGTTTTCTCCAGCCATTCAAGATAGTCGGGCAGCTCGCCGCGGGTGTGATAGGGACCGCCTTCGCGCAGCACCGTCATCAGCGGGTCGACATCATGGTCGGACAAGGCCGCCTGTTCGCCCCACCATTGCGACAAAAGCTGCGAGGCATGGCGCACCACATCACCGCGGCTTTCCGCAAGATCGGTGGTTTCATGCGGGTCTTGGCTAAGGTTGAACAGCGTTTCTGGACCGAAATCCTTCAATCCGTCATGCCAAGTGCGCAAGAACAACCAATCCTCACCCTCATGGCGGAACCTCACGCCGCGTTGGACGGCCCATGCCCCTTGGCTTAGCACCAAAAATTCGCGCCCGCCGTCTTCACCCGCCAGAATCGCCGGACGGAAGCTTTTGCCATCCCAGACCGCGGGCACTTTGCCGCCCAAGTGGTCGATCAACGTGGCCGCCCAGTCGAAATGGTAGTGCAGCCCCTCGTTCACCCCCGGTTTCAGGTCAGGCGCGCGGATGATCAGCGGCACATTGCAGGTATATTCATCGGCCGTTTGGTGGTCGCCCCAGACATTCAGCTCGCCCAAATTCTCGCCATGGTCGGCACCGATGACGATGATGGTCTTGTCATAGAGCCCCATCTCCTTCAGGGCGGCAATCAGATGCCCGACGTAGTCATCGGCATAGCGCACGCCCGCATCATAGCCGTCGATCCATTTCTTCGCCGCCGCCAAAGTGTCGATCTTGGCGGGCTGGCGATCGGTATAGGCGGCATGCCAGTTGTGGTCGGAAAAGCCGGTGGGTTCTTGCGGGGAATGCGGGCCAAAGCCTTTGCGGCCATGTGCCACCACGTCTTCGGTAATCCAAGCGGCGGCGGGTTGATCGGCAAAGGGGTCGCCCCATTCCATCGGCGTGCGATAGGGGGTGTGGGGGTCCCAGATATTGACATGCAAGAAGAAGTCCCGCTCGCCATTGCGTTTGAGCCAGTCGATCGCCTGCGGGATAATTTCATCCGCAGTTTCCATACCGCCTTTGCCGCAATTATGCACTTCGTTGAAGCCCGCATACCAATGCCACGCGCCATGGCGTTCGCCGAAGGACGAGAAGGTGGCGGTGTGAAGCCCTAGGTCGCGCAACTGCTTGAGCCAGCCTTGTTCATAGAAGGTCCCCGCCCAAGCACGGTTTTTGCCTTCACGGAACGGCTCGCATGCCAGGCCCCCGTGGTTGACCACGCCGGTGCGAAAGCCGTGACGGCCCGACCACAGCGCGGTGCGCGACGGAAGGCAGGGCACATCCGAGACATAAACATTTTCAAAGCGCAGCCCCTCGGCTGCCAAAGCGTCGATATTCGGCGAGGTGTTTCGGTGATAGCCATAGCAGCCCAGATGGTCGCGGCGCAAACTGTCGATATCAAGATATAGAATGTTCATGTCTTATCCCCTGACCCCCCCGCCACAGGTGATGCTGTGGCGGGGAGGCGTGGTTGGTTACTTGGTATAAAGCTCAGCAGTGTAGAAATCGGTGGCGGGCAGCGCTTTTTCCAGCTTGCCTTGTGCAACATAGATCGCGGCCAAGGTATCAAGCCAGTTTTGCACGGTTTGATCCTTCGACTTCTCGACCAGTTCCGCGGCGGTAAAGCTGGTGCCCATGGTGGCTTCGGGGGCCAGCAGGGCCGCATCGACTTGCAAGAAATCAGCGGTGATCTTGATGGTTTCTTCAAGATTGGCATGACGCCAGTCGCCAGCCTCTTTCATCACGGCGATGAATTTTTCCACCAAAGCCGGATCATTCGCCACCGTTTCATTGCGGGCCACGAAGGATGACGGGAACTGGTTTTGCGGGAAATCGGCGTTCTTAGCCAATTCCACAAGATTTGGGTTTGCGGTGCGGATCACATCGACAAAGGGATACCAGATCGCCGCGCCATCCACCTGTTTCGAGGCAAAGGCCGCAACCACCGTGGCGGGGTCGGCGGTGACGATTTCAAGATCGGCGCGGGTCATGCCGGCAGCTTCGAGCGCAAGGCCCAACAGCATATCGCCCGAGGTGCCTTCCGGCACCGCCACCTTCTTGCCGCGCAGATCGGCCAGCGAGGTGATGCCTTCGGCCGCCAAGATCCGGTCCGAATTGCCGACACCGTTGATTGCCACGATCTTGGCCTTGCCCGAAGCGGGCAGCCAAAGCGCGCCCGCCCCGATATAGCCGAAATCAAGGCTATCGGTGCCAAGGGCCTGAATTTGGAGCGGGCCATTGGTGAACACCTTGGTCTCGGCGTTCAGCCCGTGTTTTTCCCACAGGCCTTTTTCGGTCGCGACGGCCGTGGCCGATGCGCCCCAGAAATCAGCAATATAGCCCACCCGCACGGGTTGGGTTTCGGCGGCAGCACCTTGCGCAAAGCTCAGGCCCAAAGCAAGGGCAGCAGAAGCAAGAAAATGGCGGCGGATCATGACAAACTCCCTGAAATTATTGTTTTAATCGTAGTCATCTCTTTAGACGGCACCCGCCTGACTGGGCTGATGGTAAACGGCATGCCAAACGCGGTTGCGGATGGCGGTAAACTCGGGCGAAAGCCGGATGGCTTCGGTGCGCGGATGGGGCAGATCGACCTCGATCACCTCGTAAAGACGGCCCGGACGGGCGGCCATGACGATGACGCGATTGGCCAGATAGACCGCCTCTTCGACATCATGGGTGATGAACATGACCGAACGTTTATCGGCGCTCCATGCGTCCAGAAGCTGGTCTTGCAGCTTGATCCGCGTCAGGGCATCCAAGGCACCGAAGGGCTCGTCCATCAGCAGAATCTTTGGATTGGCGGCATAGGCGCGGGCGATGGCGCAGCGCTGCTTCATGCCGCCCGACAGCACCTTGGGCAAAGCATCCGCAAAGTCCTGCAAGCCCACCAGCCGCAAGTAATGATCCGAGATCTGGCGCTGTTCGGCTTTGGATTTTCCCGCGAGTCGCGGCCCGAATTCCACGTTTTGTCGGACGGTAAGCCATGGGAAAAGCGCATATTGTTGAAAGATCACCCCGCGATCGGGGCCGGGACCTGCCACCCTTTGCCCGTCGACCCGCACTTCACCCGCACTTGGCTCAAGCAGGCCCGCGATCAGGTTCAAAGCGGTGGATTTGCCACAGCCCGAGGGCCCAACCAAAGTGACAAATTCGCCGGGCTCGATCTTGAGGCTGAAGTCCTGCAAGGCGTTTAAGGCGTTGAACCTGACCGAAACGTTGTCGAAATGGATATCTGCGCTCATAGCCGCTCCTGCCAGCTGGTCAAACGGGTCTCGGCCCATTGCACCACACGGTCCATCGTCAGACCAAGTAGGCCAATGGTGATCAGCGAGACAAAGATCGTCGGCATGTCATAGAAAAGCTGGGCTTGTTGCATCCGAAAGCCCAAGCCCGATTGCGCCGCGATCAGCTCGGCTGCGACCACAGTGGCCCAAGCCGAACCCAGACCAATGCGGCAGCCGACAAGAATGAACGGCAGCGAGGCTGGGACCACCACCCGCGTGAAAATCACCCAGTCTTTTGCGCCCAACACCCGCGCCGCATTGATCAAGGTGCGGTCCACGCCGATCACGCCTTGATAGGTTGCCACCACCGAAGACAGGAAAGCCGCCAAGAAAATCACAAAGATCTTCGGACTTTCGTCGATGCCAAGGGTGATGATCGCCAAGGGAATGATCGCCAATGGCGGGATCATGCGGAAAAACTGGATCCAAGGGTCGATCAGGCTGCGGGCTATCCCGTACCAGCCCATGACAAAGCCCACGGGAATGGCCAAGGCGGTGCCCAAGACGAAGCCGGTGATCACCCGCCGCAGCGAGGCCGTGATATCACCGATCAGCCGCCCGCTTTCCAATGCGCCATAGGCTTTTTGCGCCACCGCCGCCGGGCCGGGCAGCATGATACTGGTATAGGTCGTGACCAAATACCAAAGCGCGATACCCAAGCCAAAAGATAGGACCCGCAAGCCTGGTAGGCTGGCTTTGTGCATTATATGCCCTCTCCTGAGAAGTAAAATCGGTCTAGCCCAACCGCCGCCGCACCGCTTAGCGCGGCTTGCGCCCCCAAGGTGGCGGTGCAAAATCGTATCGTGCTGCGCTGATGCGCCATCAATCTTTCGGTGATCATGGCGGTAAAGCGATGCTGTGCCGCTGCGGGCCATTGCGCCAAAAGCCCGCCGAACATCACGGTATCGGGCGACATCAAGGTCAAGAGATTGGCAAAAGCCTGCGCAATCGGCAGCCATTGCGGTGCGCTGAGCATAGGGTCTGCTGCGGCCAGAACGGCAGGCGTCAGCAGGGTTTCCAAGCAGCCCGCCTCGCCACAGGCACAAACCGTCTGGGCCGCAGTGCTGTCAAGCCGGATATGGCCGAATTCCAGCGCCCCGCGCCCCGAGAAAGCCTCGCCCCGCATGTTGTGAATAATGCCAGCCGCCAGACCGCGTTCCATATGGATATAGAGCAGCGATTGCGTGTGCCCGCGCAGGGCGGTGGTGGCCTCGGCAAAGGCTATGGCATTGACGTTGTTTTGCAAGGTCATGGGCAGGCCCAGCCCGGCCTCCAGCCGTTCAACCAAGCCGCTTAAATCCGAATGCGGGCGGCTGACGGCCAAGATGCGCCGTCCGCCAAGGTCAACCTGTGCGGGCAGCGTCAGACACAGGCCAAGCCGATGTTCTGGTGCAACCTTGCGATCCATATCTTGGCAGGCGGCAAGGATGGTCGCTACAGCATCCGCCTCGTTCAGCGCAACGCTGCGTCTTGCTTCCAGCGGCCCCACCGGTCCGGCCAAGGCCAGCTCGAGCCGATCGGGCAAGAGGCTGGCACAGATCAGCCGCTTGGGGTTGGGCGCAAGTTCCAAGTAGCGGCGCGGTCGGCCGAAATGGCCTTCATCGCGTTGGGCAGTCTCGCATAGATGGCCGGATTCAATCAGGTTGTTGGTGATTTTAGAGAGGCTTGGCGAGGACAATTCCATCTCGCGCATCAGTTCAATCCGAGAGACCGGACCGATATCTCGCACCAACCGCAGCGTTGTTCCATAGAATCGGCTCAAGCAATGCCCCCCCTTTTTTACATTTCTAGTTTAGTTAGAAAAGTCGGGTGATGGCTATTCTTTTTTGCGTATTGCCGTGGAATTTTCACCGTGTCGCACCGGCCTTGGCGAGATGAGGGTGCTTGGCCGGTTTGCATTGCGCATCGGTGGATGCCGATCTGCGGATGCCCACCAAGGACTAGGATCGTTCTGGACTCCGGCAGGGGGGCGGGCGCCGTCTATATCACGCGCGACAAAGGCATGACGGCGACCTTCCGCGAGCAGGGATTGCTGACGGGCTAGGGGCACAAGGCCGGGATCGACTTGGCGCTAGTCCTAGATGCGGGTGTCGCTATGCCCATGCCAAACAGGTCAAGCGCCCGCGTCACGCTTTGAAGCGGCTCAAAGGCTATAGCGGTCGGGTGATACGGGATCTGCGGCGGCGCTATGAGTTTCGCGGCAAGCGCGGCATTGCCTCCAGCCTTGATGACGGCTCATCCTCGGCATGTGCGGCTTTGGCGGAAATCCCCATGACCACCATCCGCTGGGCGAGGCGGTGGCCAGGTCAAATCCTCACCGATGCCCGCCCAGATCGGGCTTGGCGTGACTGCATGATCGCAGCGCTATTGGTCGATGCGGTCGGGGAAAATCCATGTTCTCAGGGGGCTATAGCCGGCTGAACGCCTTGTGCAGGGGAAACGGGGTAGGGTGGCGATCGATTGGGCGGTTACGGCGGCGCCGCGATCGCCCTTTCACGCTTCATCCTTTGTATTTCCGGATCAGGATCAAGTCCTGCGGCCAGTAGCGCGCGGGTATAGGGGTCTTTCGGCGCTTCGAACACCTCGCGCACGCAGCCCAGTTCGACCACGCGGCCATGGCGCATCACCATCACATGATCAGCGAAATCGCGCACCACCGGCAGGTCATGGGCGATGAAGATGAAGGAAATCCCCAGCCGCTGGCGCAGATCGTTCAACAGCGTGATCACTTGGGCTTGCACCGATACATCCAAAGCCGAAACCGCCTCGTCGCAGATGATCAGCTTCGGCTCTAGCGCCAAGGCCCGCGCAATCGCGATGCGTTGGCGTTGCCCGCCGGAAAATTGATGCGGATAGCGGCTGGCCATGTCGGGCTGCAAGCCGACCTGCACCAGCAGTTCGGCCACGCGGTCCTTCCACCGTGCTTTCGGCAGAATATCAGGATGGATTTGCCAGGCTTCGGTGATCAGCTGCCAGACCGTCATCCGCGGATTAAGCGATTGGGTCGGGTCTTGGAACACCATCTGCAAATCGCGGCGCAGCCGGTAAAGCGCGGCGGGCGTCATGGAAAACAGATCCTGCCCCTGCCACAGGGCGGTGCCGCCCGAAGGTTCTTCCAGCCGCAACAGCATCTTGGCAACCGTTGACTTGCCCGACCCGCTTTCGCCGACCACGGCCAAAGTCTCGCCCGCCATCAGATCGAAAGAGACATCATGCACGGCGGTAAAAGCGCCATAGGATTTATGCGCATTGCGCACCGACAGCACCGGCGTGCCGCGCGCGCTTGGCTCGTGCATCTCGCCTTTGCCCGGTGCGGCACCGATCAGCTTGCGGGTATAGGCATGGGCTGGATTGCGATAGACCTGCAAGGTGGGACCGGCTTCGACGATTTCGCCGCCATTCATCACCACCACATCATCGGCAATCTCGGCCACCACGCCAAGATCATGGGTGATGATCAACAGGCCCATACCGGTTTCGCGCTGCAGTTCCTGCAGCAATTTCAACACCTCGGCTTGGACGGTGACATCCAAGGCCGTGGTCGGCTCGTCGGCGATCAGCAGCGCGGGGCGCAGCGCAAGCGCCATGGCGATCATCAGGCGCTGGCGCTGCCCGCCCGAGAATTGGTGCGGATATTTGCCATGCGCCACCTGCGGATCGGGAATGCCCACCCGCCCCAGCAGACGCAGCGCTTCCTTGCGCGCTTCCGCCTTGGCCATGCCATGGGCGGTCATGGTTTCTTCGATCTGCCAGCCCACGGTATAGACGGGGTTGAGATGCGACAGCGGGTCTTGGAAGATCATCGCGATGCGCTTGCCATTGACCTTGCGCCGCTCTTCGCGGCTCAGGCGCAGCAGATCGCGGCCCTCGAACCAGATCTCGCCCGAGGTGATCTTGCCCGGCGGCATATCGATCAGATCCATGATCGCGGAAGATGACACCGATTTCCCCGATCCGCTTTCGCCCAAGATCGCCAAGGTCTTGCCGCGTTCGAGCGCGAAAGAGACATTGCGGACCGCACGCAGGGTGCCCGATGCGGTGTGGAATTCGACCGAAAGGTCGCGCACTTGCAGCATGGGCTCGTTTGCCTTCATGGCCTCAGGCATTTTTGCGTCCTTTCATTTCCAAGCGCCAGCGTTGCACCGGGTCCAAGGCGATCCGCAGCCAGCCCGAAATCAGGGTCAGCGACAGGGTGGTCAGGATGATCGCAAGGCCGGGCCAGAACGACAGCCACCATGCGGTGGTCAGATATTGGCGACCTTGAGAAATCATCAGCCCCCACGTGATTTCAGGCGGTTGGATGCCGATCCCCAGGAAGGACAGCGAACTTTCCGCCAGCATCACGAAAGCGAAGTCCAAAGTGGCGATGGTCATCAAGGTGGGCAAGACCGCGGGCAGGATATGGCGGAACATGATGCGATATTTGCTGGCACCGATTACGGTTGCGGCTTGCACGAACATCCGCTCGCGGATTTCCAGCACCTCGGCGCGGGTGGTGCGCAGATAGACCGGAATGCGGGTGATGGTCAGCACCACGACCAGATTGAAGATCGACGGCCCCAGAATATAGAGCACGATCACCGCCAGCAGCAGGGACGGGAAAGACATGATCACATCGGCAAGCCGCATGATTGCCTGTCCCACGCGCTTGCCGGCATAGCCTGCGATCAGCCCCAGACAGGTGCCGATGGCGGCCGAACAGACCACGGCACCTGCGGCCACGGCCATGGTGTTTTGCGTGGCCACGATGATGCGCGCCAAAAGCGGTCGCCCCAGCGCATCGGCGCCCAGTATCCAGACCCAGCCGCGCGAGAAATCGAAGGGCGGCGCATTGCGTCCGCGCAGGTTCTGCTTTTGCGCCAGATCGTTCAGCCAGCTTGGCCCAATCAGCGCCATCAGCAGCACGACCAGTAAAAACGCCACCGCCACCAGTGCGAATTTATCGGCAAGCAGCATCCGCCACATCCGTGTGGCAAAGGAGGGCGCGTCGGGAATGATATCGATTTGGGCCATGTTGCGCCCCTTAGTTGCGGATTCTGGGATCAAGGGCCGCATAGGCCAGATCGATCAGCAGGTTCATGATGAAGATGGCCAGAGCGGTGATCATGATCGCCGCCAGAACCACGTTGAAATCGCGTTGCAAGATCGCGTCGATCATCAACTTGCCCACGCCGGGGAAGCCGAAGATCGTCTCGATCACCACCGCGCCATTGAGCAAGGCGGCCGCTTGGTCGCCGATCACCGTGATCACCGGCAGCATGGCATTGCGCAGGGCATGGACAAAGATGATAGGCCGCGATTTGACGCCCTTGGCGCGGGCGGTCTTGATATAGGCCGATGACAGGGCCGTCATCATCGCGCCGCGCACCACTTGCACGATCAAGCCGAAGGGGCGGATGAACAAAACGCCCACCGGTAGTATCCAATGCCAGATGGTGCCGGTGCCGGATGTCGGGACCCAGCCCAGCCCCACCGAAAAGACCACGATGGCGACAATGGCCACCCAAAAATCGGGGGCCGAAGCCCCGATCAGGGATGTCAGCGACGCGATGCGGTCGAAAACCCCGCCCGCGCGGAAGGCCGCGAGCGATCCGACCACGATGGCGGCGCTGGTGACCAAGGTCATGGTGATCAGCGCCAGTTGCAGCGTCCAGCCGAAGGCTTCGATCACCACATCATAGGCAGGCCGCGCCTTGCGGATCGAGTCGCCGAAATCCAGATGCAACAGATCCCAGACGTAACGGCCGAATTGCACGAGGATAGGATCGTTCAACCCGTGGATTTCGCGGAATTGTTGGCGCATCTCTTCGGATGCTTCCGACGGCAGGTAGAGCGCTGCCGGATCACCGGTAAGCCGCGAGAGGAAAAAGACCGCAATTACCAAGCCGATCAAAGAGATCAGACTGGCCAGCGATCTTTGGCGAATGAATGTCCACATGGGGTCTTCCTGATCCGTAGGGCGCGTGGGGCCGGATCAGCCCCACGCAATCTTCGTGGCATGTTACTTGAAGGCGATATCGCTGAGCGGCAGCTGGCTATTGGTGGCCATCGACGGCTTCCAGTCCAGACGTTCGCTGACGCGGCTGAAGCCGACCATGTGGAACAACAGCAGGTCCGACACCAAGTCGTCATGCAGATAGGCCTGCAGTTCCTTCCACAATGCCGCCCGCTCGTCGCCCGTCGCGGCAGAAGCGCGCCCGATCAGATCGTCGACCTTGGGATCGGCAATGCCCGATTGGCGACCATCGGATGCATATTTGAAATACATCGAGAAGGAGGGATCGCCGCGCGAATTGTCATGCATGGCCACGACCATTTCGGGACCGCGGTTTTCAGGATAGGGCTTGGAATAATGTGCCTCGTGTTCGGCCACTTCGTAGAATTTGACCTCCACGTTCAGGCCCGCCTCTTGCAGCATCTGCTGCACGGCTTCCAAGATTTCCACGATATTGGGGAAGTTGGCGGTGCGCCCGATCAGGGTGATCTTGGTATCCACCGGCACGCCGTCGGCCTTGGCTTCGGCCACCAGTTTCTTGGCGTCTTCCAGATTGTGATCCCAGACCTTGACGCTGTCATCCCAGCCCAGGGTCGGCGGCGGATAGACGGCGGTGGCAAGCAGCGCGCCTTCGGGCACCAAGGTGCCAAGGAAGGCTTGGCGGTCGACGGCCAGATTGATCGCCTTGCGGATGCGGATATCGTTCAGCGGGGCCAGCGAATGATCCATCCGCGCATAGACGGTTTCGCTGTCGAGATAAGAGAAATCGGTCGCCGCATTGGTTGCATCCAGCGCCGCGATGGACGGCGCGATATCGGCCTCGCCGGTCGCGATCATCGCCGCGCGCACCGCCGGATCAGGGCGGAACAGATAGGTGGCCTTGGTGACCGCAGGCTTTCCCCCCCAATAGCCTTCGCGTTCGTCCAGCACGATCTGTTGGCCCGGCGTCCATTCGGTCAGCTTATAGGGGCCGGTGCCGACCGGATCGCGGATGAATTCGACCGGTGTCTCTTCCGGCACGATCGAGACCAGCGTCAGCAAAAGCGGCAGGATCGGCTGCACCGGATCGGCTTTGAAATCGACGGTCAGATCATCGACCACGTCCGCCGATACGGTCATGCCGCCGAAGTAGCGCTGCACTTCGCAGGTGATGGTGGAGCTCATCGCGCGGTCGAAGCTGTGCTTGACGTCTTTGGCATCAAAAGTCGTGCCATCCGAGAAGGTCACACCGCTGCGCAGCTTGAAGCGCCACGAGCCGTCTTCGTTTTGCGACCAGCTTTCGGCCAATGCCGGTTGCAGGCCTTGGCCGCCGCGCACATCCAGCTTGACCAGCGGCTCGCTGATATTGCCGATGATGATCCGCCCGATATTCGACCGCGTGGACATGCAAGGCTCAAGCAGGTCGGCCTCTTCATTGAGCACGATCTTGACCGCAGTATCGGCGGCATAGACAGGCGTCAGGGCCGTGGCGGTTGCCAAGGTTGCCCAAAGTAAAGATTTCTTCAGCATCTCTCTCTCCTCCCAAGCGAGTTTGATGTTATTTCCGTAAGAAGCTCCGTCGCACTCTTGTCGCCTGAGCGGCGAAAAGGGCGGCCGCGCAGATCATCAGCCCGCCAATCCAGGTGCCGGTCGATGCCAGTTCCCCGAACAAGACGAAGCCCAAAGCCGCCACCAAAGGCAGCCGCAGAAAATCGACCGGCGCCACCACCGAGGCATCGGCAAGGTGGAAGGCATGGGTCATAAACCCCATGCACAAAGCGCCCAGCACCCCTTGCAGCGCCAAAAGGCCCAACTGGTGCAGATCGGGCAAAGTGAAAAACGGCAGCGCAAGGACGAAGGCCAAAGGAATGGTCAGCAACAGGTTCCAGATCACCAGCGTGATGGTATTGTCGCGCCCCGACATGCTTTTCAGCATCAACTGGATCACCGCTTGCACCATCGCGCCTGTCAGCGCGAAAGCCATCGCGATGGACGCCCCCGCACCCGCAGGGGAAATCACCACCAAGGTGCCCGCAAAGCCCAAGAGCAGCGCGAACAGCTTGATCCCGCCCAGCCGTTCGCCCAGCAACAAAGCCGCGCCCAAAACCACGAAGATCGGCGAGGTGAACGCCAAGGCCGTCACATCCGCCAAAGGCCCGCGGGCAAAGGCCGCGAAAAAGCAGGCCAATGCGACCAGCTTCAACCCTGCGCGCAACAGATGCTGGCGCCACGGATAGGCCGATACCAGCAGATCGCGCCGCATCAGCACGATCGGCAAAATCGCCAAGCCGCCGAACAGCGCCCGCCAGAAGGTGATCATTAAGGGATGCACGCCGCCATCCAGCGCGCGCACGATGACCGCATCCACCGCAGACAGAGCCGCCCCCATCGCGGCAAAGCTGACCGCGCGTGCGACATGTGGCGCTTTGACTTGGCCGACAGAGCCCATGTTCCCCCCATATCAGCCCCTTCGAGCTGCTTGCTCACAATGCTTCCACGACAAGGTAGTTGTCAACATTAATCCTAATAATTGACGATGCGATTTTATATATCTTAGTAACTATATGTATTTACTTGTATAAAAATTAATAGTGTCGAGATAACTCAAGATTCACAAATACTCCAACTTGACAACTTTATAAATTTGCAGATGCTCGACCCAAAGCAGAAGCGCGAGCACATCATGACGCCCGAGGATATTTCCAAACAGATGACGGGGCTGTTGCAGCCCCTCTCGCCCCATCGTGCTGAGGCTTTCTTGCCCTCGCCGATGGTGCAAAACCACGCGGCTTTCCTGTCGCTGCAACCCGATGGCGCGCTGATCTGTGCGTGGTTCGGCGGCAGTTTGGAAGGCAAATCCGATATCTCGATCCATGCGAGCGTGCTGGATCAGGGGGCGGATCAATGGGGGCCGGTGCAGATACTGAGCCACGACCCCGCGCATTCGGAACAAAATCCGGTCATCTTCACCGCGCCCGATGGGGGGATGTGGCTGTTCCACACCTCGCAACCGGCCGGAAATCAGGATGAATGCCGGATCCGCATGGCGCGGCTGACACGCGAGGGGCATCAGTTGCAGGCCGATCAGGGGCGTTTCCTTGATCTGCCGCGGGGCTGTTTCGTGCGCGCGCCGCTGGTGTTGCGCGATGATGGGGCGTGGATCTTGCCGATCTTCCGCTGCATCCAACGTCCCGGCCAGAAATGGAACGGCAGCCATGACCGCGCCGCAATCGGCATTTCCACCGATCAAGGCGCGACTTGGGTGCTGGAAGATATCGATGGCTCACTGGGATCAGTGCATATGAGCCCGCTTGATCTTGGCGCGGGCAAGATGGCGGCTTTCTTCCGCCGCAGGCAGGCCGATTTCGTGCATCGCTCAGAAAGCGTCGATGGCGGGCGGTCATGGTCGGCAACCTTGCCCAGCGATGTGCCCAACAACAATTCGTCCATCGCCGCGATCCGCCTGCGCGACGGGCGTATCTGCATGATCTGCAACCCGGTCAATGCCCAGATGTCGCAAGACCGCCGCGCCTCGCTTTACGACGAATTGGGCGAAGATGACGACCGTCCCGATGCCGATCCGACGGGGGGCTGCGCGCCGATCTGGGGCGTGCCGCGCGCGCCCGTGGCCTTGGCGATTTCCGAAGATGGCGGGATCACTTTCCCCAAGCGTCTTTTGGTCGAAGACGGGATCGGCACCTGCACATCCAACGATTCCCTCGATGGTCGCAACAAAGAGATGTCCTACCCTTGGCTGGTGGAAGGCCCCGATGGCAGCCTGCATCTGGCCTATAGCTACTACCGTCGCGCGATCAAATATGTCCGGCTTGACAAGGGCTGGGAAACCGAACTGGCAGAATTGAAATCATGAGCGATATCATTGGAATAACCATGGGTGATCCGGCAGGTGTCGGCCCCGAGATATGTGTGCGCGCCTTGGCGGAAATGTCGGCAGATGACCGTGCGCGCAGCCTGATCTATGGCAATCTTGCCAGCTTGAATGCCGCCAAGGCGGCGCTTGGCATCCAGATCGATCTGACCGCTCATGTGGTCGATATCGCCTATGAGGGCGCGCCGGCACCTTGGGGGCAATTGTCGCCGATCGCGGGCGATGCGGCCTTCCGTTTCATCGAACGCGCGGTGCGGGACGCGCAAAGCCGCCGGATCGGATGTATCGTCACGGCCCCCATCAACAAGGAAGCGCTGAACTTGGCTGGCCATCATTACGACGGCCATACCGGCATGCTGCGCGAGCTGACCGGATCGAGTGCGGCCTATATGCTGCTGGCATCCGAGCGCTTGAAGGTGATCCATGTTTCGACCCATGTCTCGTTGAACGAAGCGATCACGCGGGCGACGACAGAGCGGGTTCTGGCCACCATTCGCGCAGGCCATAACCATTTGAAACGTATCGGCTATGACGCGCCGCGCATCGCGGTGGCGGGCATCAATCCCCATTGCGGCGAAAACGGGCTGTTCGGCACCGAAGACGCCGATCAGATCGCGCCTGCCGTCGCCTTGGCGCAGGCCGAAGGCATTGATGTCCATGGCCCGATTTCCGCCGATACCGTTTTCCACCGCGCCTATAACGGCGCCTTCGATCTGGTGGTCGCGCAATATCACGACCAAGGCCATATCCCGATCAAGCTGGTGGCTTTTGACGATGCGGTCAATGTTTCGGTCGAACTGCCGATCGATCGCACTTCGGTCGACCATGGCACCGCTTTCGATATCGCGGGCAAGGGTATCGCAAACCACGGCAATATGAATGCGGCCATCGCCTATGCGCGCAAATTGGTCCAAGGGGGGCAGAAATGAGCTTTGCAATCGAAGGCGTCTATTGCGCCGCTGCGACACCGCTGACCGCCGATGGCAGGCCGGATCTGGCACTGTTTGGCGACCATACGCGGCTATTGATTGAAGAAGGCTGCCACGGCATCGCGATGCTGGGATCAACCGGCGAGGCCAATAGCTTTTCGGCCCGCGAACGCATGGATCTGTTGGAAGCGGCCATCAAGGGCGGCACCCGCCCCGATCAGCTGATCCCCGGCACATCGTCCTGTTCGGTCACCGAAGCGGTGGAGCTGACCAGCCATGCGGTGCAAGCGGGCGTCAAGGCCGTGGTGATGCTGCCGCCGTTTTATTACACCGCGTTTTCGGATGACAGCCTGTTTCGCTTCTATGCTTCGATCATTGAAAAGGTGGGGGATGATCGGCTTAAGGTGATCTTGTATCACATCCCGATGCTGACCGGCGTGCCGATCTCGCATGGGCTGATCGCCATGCTGCGCGCGGCCTTCCCGCAGACCGTGGTGGGGATCAAGGATTCCGACGGCAAGATCGAAAACATGCACGAGATGTCGGCGAAATTCGACGGCTTCGGCGTCTTGGCAGGGGCCGATCCCTTGCTGCTGCCGGTCCTGCAAGGGGGGGGCGCGGGCTGCATCACCGCAACTTCCAATGTCGTCGCGCGCGAATTGCGTATTGTCTATGACCATTGGAACGATCCCGCCAAAGCCGCCGAGGTTGCCGCCGCGCAAGAGGTGATCGTGGCCTGGCGCAATCTGACCAATAGCTACACCCAATTGCCGACCGTGAAGGCGATGCTGGCCAAGCGCCGTGGCGATAAGGGCTGGCTGAATGTGCATCCGCCGTTTTCGCCCCTATCGGCCGATGAGGCGGCGAAAGTCTGGGCGACCATGGATCAGCTGGAAGGAAATGCCGCATGAGCCTGTCACGCATCATTACACTCCATCAGCCCAAACGCCTTGAAATCGGCGCCGATGCGGCGGCGCGTGTGGGCGCTTGGGCGCAGGACGCGCAAAGCATCTTCATCCTTGCCACCCCCCATACCGCCAACTTCGTTGACCGCTTGGGCCTGACAGGCCGGATCACCCTGTTCGACGCGATCCCGGGCGAGCCGGACATCGCCACCTTTGATGCGGCCATGGAAGCGGCGCGGGCGGCGCGGCCCGATCTGGTGATCGGCCTTGGCGGCGGATCGGTGATGGATGTGGCCAAGCTGGTCGCCGCATTGTGGAATGGCAGCCAGTCGCTGGAAGATGTGGCAGGCCCCAACCGTGTCGCAGGGCGCAGCACAGCCTTGGTGCAAGTCGCCACCACCGCAGGCACCGGATCGGAAGCGGGCATTCGCGCGCTGATCACTGACCCCGGCAAGGGCAACAAGATCGCTGTCGAAAGCCCGCATCTGATCGCCGATCTGGCGGTTTTGGACCCGGTGCTGACCTTCTCGGTGCCGCCTGCGGTGACGGCAGCGACGGGGGTGGATGCGATGGCCCATTGCGTCGAGGCTTTCACCAATAAAAACGCCCATCCCGTGATCGATGGCTTCGCGCGCATGGGGATCGAATTGGTCGGCACCTATCTGGCCCGCGCGGTGGCCGATGGCCAAGATACCGAAGCGCGCGAAGGCATGATGCTGGCGTCATTCTATGGCGGCATCTGTCTGGGTCCGGTGAATACGGCCGCGGGTCACGCCTTGGCCTATCCCTTGGGCACCTTGCTACATCTGCCGCATGGTCTGGCCAATGCACTGATCTTCCCACATGTTTTGGCCTTCAATGAAACGGCGGCGCCCGAGAAAACCGCCGAAGTGGTTGCGGCCTTGGGGCTTGGCGCGCGCGCGGCTCAAGCGGGGCTTCTGGCGGCGGCGCATGGCTTTTGCGCCGATCTGGGTATCGAAATGCGCCTTTCGGCCCATGGCGCCACGGCCGAAGATCTGCCGCGCTTTGCCGCGGATGCCCATGCCATCCGCCGCTTGATGGACAACAATCCGCGCGACATGTTCGAGGCCGAGGTGCTGGGGATTTATCAAGCCGCCTTTTGATATCCGGAAGCCGCGCCAGCCCTGCGCGGCTCCTTTCGCTCTGTCAGCAGCACAAAGGTCCCGATGACGACAGGATTATGCATCATTGCCGATGACCTGACCGGTGCATTGGATGCGGCCGCGCCCTTTGCGGGACGTGGCCTTGCGGTTCAGGTCTGGCTTGATCCGTGCTCCTTCCTGCGCGATATCGACCAAGCTTGGGCGGATGGGCTGCGGGTTTTCGCGATCAGCACCGATAGCCGCGATGGATCAGCCGCGCAGGCGCAGGCGGTGATGCGCAAGATCGCAAGCGCCTTGCCGCCGAATATCCGCATCTTCAAGAAGATCGACTCGCGGATGAAGGGCCATATCGCCACCGAACTGGCTGCATTGCAGCCAAAGCGACTGCTTGTCGCCCCCGCCATCCCCGATTTCGGTCGGATTGTCCGCGCGGGCCATGTCACGGGCTTTGGCGTCAACGAACCCATCGCGATTGCACCCTTGCTGGGCGATCTGGCGCAGATCGCCGATATTCCCGACAGCCTCAGCCGTGCCGATATGCAGGCGCTGGTGGAAAATTTGCCAGAGGATATGCTTTTGGTCGGTGCCAAAGGCCTTGCCGAGGCTTTGGCTTGCAAAATCTCGGGCAAGGCCGAGGCGCAGGCGGTGGTGCCAAGGCCGCGCAAGGCGCTGATCGCCATCGGATCGCGCGACCCTATCACCCAAGCGCAGGTGGCGGCTTTGCGCGGCGCAGAGCAGATTGATTACCGCCCTGCGCCCAATGGCGAGGGGCGCGATCACAGGCCTTTGGGCCGCTTGACCCTTTTGCAGGCCACCCAAGGGTCGCTGCCTGCCTCGGCGCAAAGTGTCGCGGAAGCTTTGGCCGTAACGCTAACGCCCCTTATGCCGATGACCGATCTCGTGTTCATCACCGGAGGCGCCACCGCGCAAACCGTCTTGGCAAGCATCGGGATCAGCCATATGACCCTTTTGGGTGAATGCTTTGCAGGCGTGCCGATTGCCGCTGCGGGGGGGAAGATGATTTTGACCAAATCCGGCGGTTTCGGGGAGGCGGATATTTTGGTAAGACTTGCGGCCCTTATTCCCAACGAGCGCGAGGGCATATCCCCATGAACACCGTGACCCAAGGCCGACGCTCTTTGGCGGATACGATCTTTGATCAGTTGCAGCGTTCGATCAAATCGGGCGCTTATGCGGCCGAAGAACGCCTGCCGACCGAACATGATCTGGCCATCGAATTTTCTGTATCGCGCCCCATCGTGCGCGAGGCGCTCAGGCGGTTGCGCGAACAGGGCTTGATCTATTCGCGCCGCGGCGCGGGCAGCTTTGTGCGTTCGGTGGGTCTGCGCAATCCCTTGGGCTTTGGCCAGCTGGAAAACGTCTCGGATCTGCTGAATTGCTATGAGTTCCGCATCACCATCGAGCCGCAGGCCGCCGCTTTGGCCGCCGAGCGCCATGACGATGCCCATATGGCCGAAATCGAGCTGGCGCTTCATATGATGCGGGATGCGACCAACCGGCGGGCGCACCGCGAGGATGCGGATTTCCAATTCCATCTGGCGATCACGCGTGCGGCGGAAAACATGTATTTCTTCACCGCGATGGAGGCGTTGAAAGATCATATCGCGGTGGGCATGCGGTTCCACGGCGCTTCGGTCAAGCGCGAGGAAAGCGGTCTGGAACAGGTCTATGCCGAACACGCGGCAATCTGCGCGGCGATCAAAGCACGCGACGCCGATCGCGCCGCCGAGCTGACACGCCGCCATCTGATGGGCTCCCGCGACCGCTTGTTCGAAAAACGTCGCCCGTAACGGATTGTGGCACAGGCTTAGGTTATCGGGTGACCGGCCTAGAGCGCGGTCAGTGCGATGCCTCCGGCTGCGGCCGCCAGAACCACCAGCCAAGGTGCGGCCCGCCACAGGGTAAGCGCCACAAAACACGCCAAAGCCAGCGCGAAGTCGCGCATGTCAGTGATCGCGCTGGTGAAGACCGGCGCATAAAGCGCCGCGGCCAGAATGCCCACGACGGCGGCATTTGCCCCCTGCATCGCCGATTGCGCCCGCGGCTTGGTCCGAAACAGGTTCCAAAACGGCAGCGCCCCGATCAGCAACAAAAATCCCGGCAGGAACAACCCCAGCAAGGCGATTGCGGCGCCCAGCACGCCAGTGGGTCCGGTGCCGAAAACCGCTCCAAGATAGGCGGCGAAGGTGAACAAGGGCCCCGGCACTGCCTGCGCCGCACCATAGCCCGCCAAGAACTGTTCGGGGCTGACCCATCCGGTCGAGACAACCTCGGCCTCCAGCAGGGGAAGGACGACGTGACCGCCGCCGAATACCAGTGATCCGGCCCTGTAAAAGCTATCCAGCACCGCCCAGCCTTGCGATAGGCCCGCAAGCAGCGGCAGGCCGCACAGAAGGGCGGTGAAAGCCGCGAGCGCGATGGCGGCCTGCCCCTTGCTGACGGGCATCGCGATATATCCGCCCAGCGGACTGGCCGATCCGCGGCCCAGCATCAGGCCTGCCGCCGCGCCCATGAGGATCGCACAGATCATGCCGATCACGCCAGGAAGGACGGCCAGCAGGGCCACGGCCACCACCGCGATGGTGGCGCGGGCACGGTCGGGGCAAAGGCTGCGCGCCATGCCCCAGACCGCCTGCGCCACGATGGCCACGGCCACGATCTTCAGCCCGTGCAATGCGCCGGTGCCGATAGGGCCCGACACCGTGGTGGCTGTAAGCCCGAAGACCAGCAGGATCAGGGCCGAGGGCAGTGTAAAGGCCACGAAGGCCGCCAAGCCCCCCAGCCATCCCGCCCGCATCATCCCCAAGGCAAATCCCACCTGCGACGAGGCCGGACCCGGTATGAACTGGCACAGCGCGACCAAATCGGCATAGGCGCTATCGGACAGCCAGCGCCTGCGGGTGACCAGCTCGTCGCGGAAATAGCCCAAATGCGCAATCGGACCGCCGAAAGAGGTCAGGCCCAGCTTGAGAAAGGCGGTGAATACCTCGGCGGCGGTGCCTTGTTTGGCGGTAACGTCGGATTTGTGCATCAGGTCTACGTCTCGCTTATCCGCTTCTTTGGCTTGGCAGCTGGCATGGCCCCGCCCCGAAGCCTTTTTCGATTGAACCTATAGGATCTGCGGGCCATCCGCGTCCACCACCGCGTTTACCGGTCGCAAGGCAGTCTTAAGCGACATAAGTGGCAGTTTTGCGAAAAATGCTGTCATATGGCCCCCTAAGATATCCCTGAGCGCAAGAAAGGTTACCCGATGGCGTTGTTTTCCGGTCTTTCGGCCTTCCCTTTAACCCCGACCGATCCGCAGGGTCGCCTGATGCCCGCGCTGCTGGAACGACACCTTCTGCGCATCCAACAGGCGGGGGCGGAGTCGATCGGCCTTTTGGGAAGCACGGGCAATTACGCCTATCTCTCGTGCGAAGAACGCAAAAGAACGGTAGAGGCCGCCGTGAAGGTCGTCGCGGGGCGCATACCCCTTGTGGTCGGGGTCGGCGCCCTGCGCACCGATCTTGCCGAAGACCTTGCCCGTCATGCCAGATCAGCCGGAGCGGATGGGCTTTTGCTGGCCCCGATGTCATATCAGAAACTGACCGATGACGAGGTCTTTGCCCATTTCGCGGCCGTGGCGCGCGCGGGCGATCTGCCGCTATGCATCTACAGCAATCCCTCGACGACCAATTTCACGTTTTCGCACGATCTGATCCGCCGCCTTGCGGAAATTCCCAATATCCTAAGCGTGAAGCTGCCGCTCCCTGCAGGCGGCGATTTCGCGGGCGAGCTGCAGCAGCTGCGCGCCCTCACACCCGCAGGCTTTTCCATCGGCTATAGCGGCGATTGGGGCATGAAAGACGCGCTGCTTGCAGGTGCAGATTGCTGGTTCAGTGCCATCGGCGGCGTGCTGCCGGAGCCGGTCGTCGAACTGGCCAAAGCCGCAAGTCAGGGTGATGCTGCAAAAGCCCTTCTGCTTGATGACAGGCTCAAAGCCCTTTGGACAGTGGTGAAGCAATACGGCAGCCTGCGCGTGGCCTATGCCGTCGCACAATGGCGTGACAGATCAGGCCTTCTGCCTATATTGCCCGTACGGCCTTTGCCTGCCGAGGCCAGCGAGAAAGTAAAGGCAGCCCTTGAAATCCTAAAGGTTGCGATCTAGCGATGGACAGCCAAGCAGAGCGCGCATGACACCCGAAATATCCTAATGGCATGCTATAATCCAATTTTTGCTTCTTGGGTGCGTGAGCAGGCTGAACGGGCATATAATGTTACTCAAACTCTGCCCCTTTCGAACATTTCGACAGCGGATCACGTGGCAGAATTTTTGTCTGTTAAGCCATTCGGGCCCGCTAAACGGCTAACTTTCGGCCCGCCCCCGAACGTCAAGCACCCTGCTTGTCAGGCCTTTTGACCCAGTGGACGATGAGGACGGCCCATGAGCTTTGCCCACGATCTGAGGATGGCTTTCGGCTTTGGTCGATGAGGCGCTTGGATTTCGCGGCGGCCTGACTGTATTGACGCATCCACATGACCCGCTCGACCATGCCGTTCCGCCGAGGGCAGTGTGGGGTGATGAACTCC
>DALYSR010000032.1:5682-27767 GCA_031991825.1 Paracoccaceae bacterium | reverse complement strand
CGGTCGACCGCAAATCGGCGCCAGCCGCGGATTCCGATGTCACAGGGGGGGTCGGGTCCACGCAGATGACCCTGAAGCCAGCCGCGCCAAAAGCTGCAGCGGCGGTAAGTCCGGCGACACCGCCGCCGGATACCAAAATGTCGGTCTCGATCCGTGTCATCTTCATCTCCTCGGGCAAGGTAAAATTACGGGCCGCGCGAAGGGGAGTCGATGGCTAAACGGTCGACAGCGCGATCAGTCTTTGTTCTTGGGCGCGAAGGGCCACGAGATGCAGACGAAGAAATAGAACATGAAGACCACGCCGAACAGGCCGGTCATGGTGAAGGCCACCGGACCCCAGGTCATAAAGGCCAGGATTTGCAGGATGACTGCCACCGCAATGACCACGAACAGGGTGTTGATGTTGCGTTCAACGTCGCGGGTTACGGTGCCAACGACCGGAATCGCGCGCAGCAGGCGATGGATCCAGCCGGGACGGGTTGCTTCTTCAGGTTCATGGGCCATGGGACTCTCCATTCTGTTGGCAGCGAAATAGCGCCGATGGGGGGGCGGGACCATGGGCGATTTGACGCATGTGAAAAGTGCAATTACGCCTTCGCCCGCGGCCTGCCTGATAGGATTTGGGTTAAGCCAGCAATTTGGCAAGGAAATCCGTCAATTCATCGGCATGATGATGGATATGGGCAGCGGGGTGGGGGTCGGGTGCGATATGGATGGTGCGCATCCCCAAGGCATGCGGCACCTGCAGGTTGCGCGGATCGTCCTCGAACATCGCGGCGCGCGTGGGATCAAGGCCGTCACGGGTAAAAATCTCGGCAAATGCGGCGGCTTCGGGCTTGGGGCGGAAGCCTGCGTGCTCGATCCCGTAGATCGCGTCGAACAAGCCATCAAGCCCGCGTTTTTGCAGCACATTTTCGGCATAGGGGCGGGTTGCATTGGTATAGATGATCCGCCGCCCCGGCAAAGCGCGGATTTGGGCGGCCAAGATCGGATCGGGCAAAAGCGGCGCGAAATCAACATCATGCACATCAGCCAAGAAGGCATCCGGCGGCATCTGGTGCTGGGTCATCAGCCCCGCCAAGGTGGTGCCATATTGCAGGTAATACCGCGCGCGGAGCGCATCGGCTTCGGCTTGGGGCAACGACAGATGCTGCATCACCCAAGCGGTCATCTTGCTTTCGATCTGATCGAACAGCCCCATCCGCGGCGGATAAAGCGTGTTGTCCAGATCGAAGACCCAAGTGGTGACGTGGTCGAATTCCTGCCGGATCATCCGTAAATTCCTTGCAATTGAGGGGCTGCTGCGACGGCGGGACGGCTTGCCAGCGCGGAATGCGGCCTATAACTTGCGGTTTTACGATCATGCGACAGGAACGCAAGCGGTGCAGAAAGATGCCTATACGTTGATCCTTGAGGCGATCGAGGACGGAGCTTACAAGCCCGGCGATCGTCTTGTGGAATCCGAACTGGCCGAACGCCTTGGCGTCAGCCGCACCCCCGTGCGCGAGGCGCTGCAACGGCTTGAAACCCAAGCCATGCTGGCGCGCGACGGTCGCAGCCTGATCGTGGCGACGCTCGACCACAACCAATTGGCCGAACTTTACGCGGTGCGCACCGAACTGGAAGGGTTGGCGGCGCGACTGGCGGCGCGTCACGCGACCGATGAAGAAATCCGTGTCATGCGCCGCATGGTGGAAGACGACCGCCGCCTGATGGATGGCGATCCGGTCGAATTGAGCCGTGCCAACCGCCGCTTCCATCATCAGATCCACCTTGCCAGCCACAACCGCTATCTGGTGCAGCAATTGGATTTGGTCCACCGCTCGATGGCCTTGATGGCGACCACATCGCTGGCGGCGGAAGGGCGGAGCCATGGGGCTTTGGCCGAACATGACCAGATCGTTTCCGCCATTGAATCCCATGATGGCGAGGCGGCCTATCAGGCGCTGAAAACCCATATCAGCCGCGCTTTCGAGACCCGTTTGCGGATTGAAGCGGGCGAGTTGAAGCTGCGCCGCTTGGGCTGAAGGCCGTCAGTGAAGATGTCCATGGCTGGTTTTGTCCCAGTAGAAGGGGCGGAACAGCAATTCCCACGCAGCCTTGTAACAGGACAGGGCGGCGAGCGGGAAATAGGCCTGCATGGTGATCGCCCATAGCCTATTGATCGGCTGGCCACTGCGCGCCAGCCCCATGACCATCAGTACGACGTTCAAGGCTTCGGCCAGCAGGAAGACCGCCATCATTCCCAAGGCCAGCGCATAGGGGATCGCATCGGCCAAGGGATGCGGCAGACCCCAGAAGGCCCACCAGAACGACAGCAGCAACGGTGCCAGCATGGTTTGCGACAGCGAGCCCAGCAAGATCAGCTGCACGCCCAGAAACGAGCGCAAGCCCAGATCGCGGTAAAGCTGGCGCGGCGCGCGCATATGGCTGACCCATGTCATCATAAACCCCTTCTGCCAGCGCGACCTTTGCTTGATCCATGGGATCAACCGGCAATTGGCCTCTTCATAGGTGGTGGTGGCCAGCAATTCGCTGCGATAGCCGTGGCGATAGAGCCTGATCCCCAGATCCGCATCTTCGGTGACATTATGCGCGTCCCAGCCGCCGACCGCCTCCAAGGCATAGCGGCGGAAGAACAGGGTCGTGCCGCCCAAGGGAATCGGCAGCTTCAGTCGCGATAGCCCCGGCAGGAACAAGCGGAACCATGTCGCATATTCGATGGTGAAACACCGCGCGAGCCAATTGGCCTTGGGATTGTAGAAATCCAGCACGCCTTGCAGGCAGGCAACCTTGGGGCCGCGATTGAAGAATCGCCGCGCGATGCGGAGGATTTGATCCGGTTCCGGCGCGTCTTCCGCATCATAGACGCCGATGATCGACCCGCGACAATGGCTCAAGGCAAAATTCAAGGCGCGCGGCTTGGTCTTCACCTCTCCTTTCGGGACAACGATCACCCGCATCCACGAGGGAAGCTTGGCCTTCGCCAAGGCGTTACGGGTCAGGTGGTCTTGGGCTTCGACCACCAGCAGCACATCCAGCTTGTTTCGCGGATAATCCAAGCGACCCAGTCGCGTGATCAGACGGTCGGCGATATCCGCCTCGCGGTAGAGCGCGACCATGATCGACACCACCGGCAGCGCCTTTGGCGGCAGATCGGGATCGTCGGGTTCGGGGTGGCGTTCGGCCCTCAGCGTGGCGATGGCGCAGGATAATTTCAATACGACCTGACAGGCCATACAAAATAACCCCCAAGCGAGCAGCAACCATGGCACCAGATAGGACCAGATCAGCGTCAGGTTAAAGGAGATGATAAGGGTATAAAGCAATGGCGCGATCAGGTGGCGGCCGCGAAAGCGACGGCAGCTTTCGGCGTCGGGCAGGCGTTCTTCGGCGGATTTGGCAAGTTCGTCGCCGCGCAGATGCAACAGGCTGTCGCGGATGGTATCGGCCGAGGCGATCTGCATCGCCACCGTGCCGAATTGGTCTTCCAGCCAAGGGCGGTGATGCGCGAAGCGTTCCGGATCAGAGGTGGCGATCAAGGTCAGCCCGCTGATCGTGCGCCATGGCAAGATCATGTTGCGCAAGCAGAAGTCGGCGCCCAAAGTATCGATCAGCCGAATATCGGGCGGGCCCTGCGATCCATCCAGCCGACCCGCCTCCCAATGGGTTTCCATCGCGGCATAGAGGTCTGCGCCCGTTATGATCCCTTGGGCGAGCAGGATATCCGTCAGGCTGCCATGCCCTTGGCGCTGCAGCATCATCGCTTCCAGCAGCTGTCCCTGCGTGATCAAGCCATAACGCAGCAAAGCGGTGGTGAAGCTGGCCGCGCGATCCGCCGCAAGGGCTTGCGTCGGCGAAAGCGGATTGGCCAGCCGCAGATATGGCCTTGGCCGCTGCAAGGGCGGCGGGGCGTTGAACTTGAGCGTTTTGGATGATGCCATGGAAAAAGGCTCGCACAATGATTTGCACGAGCCTTCCAGAAGAATCTTAAGATCAGATTAAGCCTGTTTTGTCGATCAAGCGGCGCGACGGGCTTTCATCGCATCGGCGAAGCGCTCGAACAGGTAGAAGCTGTCTTGCGGGCCGGGGCTGGCTTCGGGGTGGTGTTGCACCGAGAAGATCGGCTTGTCTTGGACCGCGATACCGCAGTTCGACCCGTCGAACAGCGAAACATGGGTTTCGATCACGCCTGCGGGCAGGGTTTGGCTGTCGACGGTGAAGCCGTGGTTCATCGAGGTGATTTCCACCTTGCCCGAAATCACGTCCTTGACGGGGTGGTTCGCGCCGTGGTGGCCATGGTTCATCTTGACGGTGGTGGCACCCAGAGCCAGCGCCAACATCTGGTGGCCCAAGCAGATGCCGAAGACCGGCAGATCGGCTTTCAGCACGCCTTGGATCATCGGCACGGCATAGGCACCGGTCGCAGCCGGATCGCCAGGGCCGTTCGACAGGAACACGCCTTCGGGGTTCAGTGCCAGCACGTCTTCGGCGGTGGCAGTGGCCGGCAGCACGGTCACTTCGCAGCCGGCAGATGCCAAGCAGCGCAGGATGTTGCGCTTTGCGCCATAGTCGATTGCCACGACGCGCAGGCCTTCGCCTTCACGCTTGCTATAGCCTTCCGGCCATGCCCAACGCTTCTCGTCCCAGCGATAGGATTGGGTGCAGCTGACGTCCTTGGCCAGATCCAGACCGACCAGACCCTTCCAAGCGCGTGCCTTGGCGACCAAAGCTTCAATGTCGAAGATGCCGTCGGGATTATGGGCCAAAGCCACATGCGGCGCGCCTTGTTGGCGGATCGCACGGGTCAGGCGACGGGTGTCGATGCCACCGATACCGATCCGGCCCTTCTTCTCAAGCCATTGGGTCAGTTCCGAGGTGGAACGCCAGTTCGACGGCTCGGTCGGGTCCCATTTCACCACCATGCCAGCGGCGACCGGCTCTGCGGTTTCGTCGTCTTCATCGGTGGTGCCGGTATTGCCGATATGGGGGAAGGTGAAGGTCACGACCTGACCGGCATAAGACGGGTCGGTCATGATTTCCTGATAGCCGGTCATCGAGGTGTTGAACACCAGCTCAGCCACGGTCTCGCCAGTGGCGCCGAAGCCATTCCCGTAGAACAGCGTCCCATCGGCAAGGGCAAGACAAGCGGTTGCTTTCTGCAGTGCAGGCATGGGCGCGACTCCTATTGGGTAAATTGCGCGGAAATTACGGGAGGTGGGCGGCAGGGTCAAGGCTTGGCGCAAAAATGAAATATTAATACAAATCATACACTTAACAAAAATCACGCGAGGTTGCCCTGTCAGAGCCTGAGTTGTATGCTGCGCGCCAAGCCAAAAAGGATCAAACTCATGTCCCTGCGCGAACAGCTGCAATCTTCCCTCAAGGAAGCGATGAAAGCCAAACAGGCCGACCGTCTGTCGACGCTGCGTCTGATCAATGCCGCCATCAAGGATCGCGAAATCGCTTTGCGCGGCGAGGCGAGTGATGCCGAAGTCGGCGAGGCCGAGATCCTCGCCATTCTGGGCAAGATGGTGAAGCAGCGTCAGGAATCGGCGCGCGCCTATGAAGAGGGCGGCCGTCTTGAACTGGCGGAAAAGGAATTGAACGAGATCAAGGTGCTTGGTGAATTCCTGCCGCGCCAGATGGATGAAGCCGAAGTCGCCGCCGCCGTCGATGCGGCGATTGCCGAATCCGGTGCGACCAGCATCCGCGATATGGGCAAGGTGATGGCCGTGCTGAAAGGCAAATATACCGGTCAGATGGATTTCGGCGCGGTCGGTCCAGCGGTCAAGAACCGCTTGATGTAAGCGCCACGCTGATCACGTGAACAAGGGGGCTTCGGCCCCCTTTTTCATGCCCTGTCAGGCTTGGCAGGCGATGCCGACACTATAGCTGCGGGTGATGAATTCATCGCCATAGCTTTCGAAGCCGATGGGTCTGCTGGTCACAACATGATGGCGTCTTGATCCGCATAAGCTATTGGCCTGATCGGCAATGCGGGTTTTGAAATCATCCTCGCGCGGGTCTTCCAGCTTATAGGCGCGCTGGACTTCGATTTCATATTGCGCGGTGACGGCCGGTGCGGGGTCTGTGGGCGGTGATGCGAGACAGCCAGCCAAGGGCAGGGCAAGCAGCGGGGGCAAGGCACGTAGAATCAGTTTCATATCCCTGATGATCGCAATTTTGCCTGAAGTTTCAAGTCACGCATCAGGCAAGGCTTACAATACCAAAAGGCCCCGAATTGCTTCGGGGCCTTTGGTTATGCGCTTAGGCCGTTAGTGGCCGCGGGCATGATCCCAGTCGGCTTGCTTGGGCAGCTGCTCGAAGGTGTGTTCGGGCGGCGGCGAAGGCAGGGTCCATTCCAGGGTATCCGCATATTCGTTCCAGTAGTTCGCACGGCTCTCGATCTTGCCCCATTTCAGGGAGTAGATCACGATGCCGATGAAGAACACGAACGAGATGAAGGACACGAAAGCACCGATCGACGAGACGTAGTTCCAGTAAGCGAAAGCTTCCGGATAGTCGATGTAACGGCGCGGCATGCCTTGGCGGCCAAGGAAGTGCTGCGGGAAGAAGGTCAGGTTGGCGCCGATGAACATCATCCAGAAGTGCAGCTTAGCAGCCCATTCCGGATATTGGCGGCCCGACATCTTGCCGAAGTAGTAGTAGATGCCTGCGAAGATCCCGAAGATGGCACCCAGCGACATCACGTAGTGGAAATGCGCCACGACGTAATAGGTGTCGTGATAGGCACGGTCGACGCCTGCTTGGCTCAGCACGATGCCGGTGACGCCACCGACGGTGAAGAGGAACAGGAAGCCGAAGGCCCAGAGCATCGGCGCTTTGAACTCGATCGAGCCGCCCCACATGGTGGCGATCCACGAGAAGATCTTCACGCCGGTCGGAACCGCGATGACCATGGTGGCCATCATGAAGTAGCTTTGCTGGGTCAGCGACATGCCGACGGTATACATGTGGTGCGCCCAGACGACGAAGCCCAGAACACCAATGGCGACCATCGCATAGACCATCGGCAGATAGCCGAAGATCGGCTTGCGCGAGAAGGTCGAGATCACTTGGCTGATGATGCCGAAGGCCGGCAGCACGATGATATAGACTTCGGGGTGACCGAAGAACCACAGGATGTGCTGATACAGGATCGGGTCGCCGCCGCCTTCAGGTGCGAAGAAGGTGGTGCCGAAGTTGCGGTCGGTCAGCAGCATGGTGATCGCACCCGCCAGAACCGGCAGCGCCAGCAGGATCAGCCATGCGGTGACGAAGATCGACCAAGCGAACAGCGGCACCTTGTGCATGGTCATGCCCGGAGCGCGCATGTTCAAGAAGGTGGTGATGATGTTGATCGCGCCCAAGATCGAGGAAGCACCCGAAAGGTGAACCGCGAAGATCGCGAGATCCATCGAATATCCGCCTTCCATCGAAGACAGCGGCGGATACAACACCCAGCCCACGCCGGACCCCAGCTGGCCATTGCCACCCGGTGCGATCAGCGAGCAGGCCGCCATCGCGGTGCCCGCGACATACAGCCAGTAGCTCAGGTTGTTGAGGCGCGGAAACGCCATATCCGGCGCGCCCAGTTGCAACGGCATAAAATAGTTGCCGAAGCCGCCGAACAGCGCAGGAATGACCACGAAGAACATCATCAAGATGCCGTGGCCGGTGATCAGCACGTTCCAGAGGTGGCCGTTGGGCGTACACTGGTCGGTGGTGGTAGCAAAGAGACGGGCCCCTTCGGCGCACATGTATTGCACACCCGGATGCATCAGCTCCATCCGCATATAGACGGTGAAGATGACCGAAAGCAGACCTACGAGGCCGCCGGTGAAGAGGTAGAGTATCCCGATGTCTTTGTGGTTGGTCGACATGAACCAACGGGTGAAGAACCCGCGTTGGTCATGGTCGTGGCCATGAATGGCTGCGTCCGCCATTGGCGTCTCCCGTATTTTTGTTGAGCCTTCGGTTCGATCCGAGGCTGTTCCCTTACACCCGGTCTCCGCAGGCGGAGTCGGGGCGACGGGATCGTAATAGCTTGCGGGAGCATATGGGGCAATGATGGAATGACCTCAGATCAATCCATAATGCGCCGATTTCAGTATATATCACGCGCTCGCGGGGTTACAGGCCGGAAAAGCCAGACGGCCGATATGTCGCAGGCGCGGCTTGGGGCGGTAAAACAGCAACCATCACGCCCTTGAAACACGGCGCGCCCGTCAGAGTTGCCGCGATCGGGGGGATGATATGGCGATCAGTTCGCAGGCGGTTTTGCAGGCGGTGTCGCGCCATCTGCAGCGGGGGCGGGCGCGCCATCGGCCTCTGGTGCGGCTGCGCCATCACCGCCACCAACCGCTGCAAGATAGCTTGCCATATCCAAGGGATCACCTTTGGCTTTGAAGGTCATCTTCGACTTGGCGCTGCCCTTGCCGGTTATTTCTTTCACCCAAGCATTGGGATCGGTAATGAAGGCGGCCAAGCTTTCCGCGTCCCAGACCACACCGGTGGCACCAGCTTCTTTAAGACCATCGGAATAGCTGAAGCCGTCTTCACCCGCGACTTTCCGGCCGATCACCCCGTATAGATTGGGGCCGGTCTTGCCGCCTTTCTGGATCACAGTTCCATCAGTGCTGATGATGGCATGGCAGGCGCGGCAGGCCTTGAAGCCTTCCTCGCCTTTGGCCGGATCGGCGGCGAAGGCTGCAAAGGGGGCGGTAAACAGCGGGGCTGCCATCAGGCAGGCGGTGGTGAGTGTCTTGCGTGTCATCGGCAAACTCCATGTCGCAGCGCGGCGTGATGCCAGCGGGGCGGGTTTCGGTGCTTTCCCTTGCGCATCAACTAAGACGGTGGCGTCATGTTTCAAGTCAGGGCCACATTACCACTCAAGGCCCTGACGGAGGGTGTCAGACCGCGCAAGCGGTGGGGGCGCCACCATTCGGGCTAAGCCCGCCTTCGGGGAAAAAGCGCGGGAAAGTGGCCATTAGCGCCGCGTCCAGATCATCCATGGTGACCGGCAGACCCAGATCGACCAGCGATGTCACGCCGTGATCGGCAATGCCGCAGGGCACGATGCCGGAAAAATGCGACAGATCGGGTTCGACATTGATTGAGATGCCGTGGAAGCTGACCCAGCGGCGCAGCTTGACGCCGATGGCCGCGATCTTGTCTTCGGCCATCGATCCGTCGATCGCGCGGGGGCGGTCGGGGCGTTCGACCCAGACACCGACCCTGCCTTGGCGAATCTCGCCTGTGACGTTGAATTCGGCCAAGGTGGCGATCACCCAGTTTTCCATCGCCCGCACGAAGCAACGCACATCGCGACCGCGCTTGCCGACATCCAGCATCACATAGATCACCCGCTGGCCCGGCCCATGATAGGTATATTGCCCGCCACGCCCCACGTCATGCACCGGAAAGCGGTCGGGCGCGATCAGGTCTTCGCGTCTGGCCGATGTGCCTGCGGTGTAAAGGGGCGGGTGTTCCAACAGCCAGATCGCTTCATCCGCCTCGCCTTTGGCAATCGCATCGGCACGCGCTTCCATCGCGGCCAAGGTATCGGCGTAATCGGCAAGACCGGAGATATGCAGCCATTCGGGCATCTGGGCACCTTTGAAAATTGGGCAAAACACCCCTGATTCATGCGCTGATTCGATGGCCGATTGCAACCGACATAGCCTTACCTCAGCGTCACCAACCCCTTCAAAGCCTTATAAAAAACCGAAAGCCCAAAGAATTTTTCGTTTTTTTGACTTTTCTGCATTTTCCCTCTTTCCTTCCCTGATCACTATGGCTAAAACGCCCTCATCCAGTCGGCAAGAGTGCGGATGTGGCGGAATTGGTAGACGCGCAGCGTTGAGGTCGCTGTTCTTTAATCGGAGTGAAAGTTCGAGTCTTTTCATCCGCACCAACCGACTGGTTAATCAAAAGCCCCTCGCTGAAAAGCGGGGGTTTTTTGTTTTTCACCCTGCGGGGTGCGATCTTTCCCAAGCGCAGCTCTGAAAAACGCCAAGGAATGACCCTTGGCCTTATCGGTATTTCGGGGAAGGTCTTAGGGCAGGATGGTCAGCCAGAAACTGATGGTGACCAGCGACAAGGCGGTGGCGATCAGCACCGATGCGGCGCCCACGCGCATCGCGACCCCGTATTGATTGGCGAAAAGATAGGCATTCACGCCCGGTGCCATGCAGGCGGTCATCACCGCCGAACGCAAGGAGGCATCGCTTAGATCGAAGACCCAGTGGCCCAAGCCATAGGTGATCGCCGGATGCAGGATCAATGATGCGCCGCAGACCATGGCGATCACGCCGCGGTCGCCTTCGATCTTGTAGCGCAGCAAGACCCCGCCCAAGCCGAATAGTGCCGCCGGAATCGCCGCCTGTGCCATCATATTCACCGCCGACATCAGAACATCCGGCAGCGGCAGGCCCGAGATATTGACGATCAGGCCCGCCGTGATGCCCAAAACCATCGGCTGGCTGAAAATCGCGCGGAGCACCTGTTTGGCCAGCGCAAGGCGCGACAGGCCTTCGCCCCGCGTCCTTGCCCATTCCATCAAGACGATGCCAATGGTGTAAAGCGTCGGCGAATGGATTGATATGATGGTGAAATTGCCGGTCAGCGCTTCGGTGCCGAAGGCGCGTTCGGTGATCGGCAGGCCCAGGAGCAGCGCATTGGTGAAAAAGGCGGCGAAACCGATGGCGACCGCATCGGTCAGCGGGCGCTTGAACAGCGTCAGCGACAGAAAGATGGCCACCGCAAAACAGGCGAAACTGCCGCTATAGAAGGACACCATCAATCCCAGATCATAGGCATGGCCCAGATCCAGCGTGGCGATGGATCGAAACAGCAGGCAGGGCACCGCGAATGTCTGGGCAAAGCGCATCAGCGCGCTCACCGATGCATCCGAAAACCAGCCGATGCGCACGACGCTCCAGCCTGCGCCGATCAGCAGGAAGACCGGCAGGATGACGTCAAGGACGGCGATCACGCGGGAAGCTCGATCACCATCCCGTCGAAGGCCGGGCGGATATGCGCAGGCAATTCACCCAGCAGGGTCTGGTAGTCCAGATCGTTATGCATATTGGTCAGCACGGCGGTGTCTGGCTTGGCGCGGGCAATCCATTCCAAGGCCAAGGCCAGATGCGCATGGGTCGGATGCGGCTTGCGGCGCAAAGCATCGACCACCCAGACCTTCAGCCCGTCAAGCCGTGCCCAATGCTGTTCGGGGATCGCTACCGCATCGGGCAGATAGGCAAGCCCGCCGACAATGAACCCCTGCGCATCCATGCTGCCATGTTCGCATAGGAACGGCGTCAGCGTGATCGGCCCGCCCGCGCCGTCGATGGTGAAGGGCGTGTCGTCATCGATCGTCAGCATTTCAAGGATCGGCGGGTAGGGGCTTTTGGCCGGTTGCACGAAGGCATAGGCAAAACGCGACAGCAGCGATTCCTGCGTCGGCCCATCCGCCCATACGGGCAGGCGGCGGCCGGTGTTGAACACCACCTGCCGCAGATCGTCGATCCCGTGGGTATGATCGGCATGGGCATGGGTATAGGCAACCGCATCCAGCACGCCGACCCCCGCCGACAGCAATTGTGCATGCATGTCGGGCGTGGTGTCGATCAGAACCCGCGTGGTGCCCGCAGGTCCCAGCCGTTCGACCAGCATCGAACAGCGGCGGCGGCGGTTCTTCGGCTGTGACGGATCGCAGGCCCCCCAATCGGCGCCGACCCCTTCGCCCCCAAGTCGCGGCACCCCCCCCGAAGAGCCGCAGCCGAGGATGGTGAAGCGATAGCTCATGTCAGGCAGCCTTTGTCTGGCGCGCGGCGCGGGTGAAAAGACGGTCGAAATTGGCAGTGGTCTGGGCGGCAAACGCCTCTTCGGTCATCCCGAACACCTGCGCGCCGGTCTTGGCCGTGAAAGCAGTATAGGCCGGTTCGTTGCGCCTGCCACGTTTGGGCACCGGCGCCAGATAGGGGCTGTCGGTTTCCAGCAAGATCCGGTCCACCGGCGCGCGGGCGAAGATATCGCGCAGCTCGCCCGATTTGGGGAAAGTGGTGACGCCAGACATCGACAGATAGAAGCCCAGCTCCAAAGCCGCGCGGGCCAGATCTTCCCCGCTGGAAAAACAATGCATCACACAAGAATAGGGCTTGGCCTTGAAGCCTTCGGTCAGGATGCGGGCCATATCCTCATCCGCATCGCGCGAATGGATGATCAGCGGCAGACCGGTTTCCTGCGCCGCTTCGATATGCAGCCGCAAAGATACCTTTTGGATATCGGCGCTTTCGGCGGTGTAATGGTAATCCAGACCCGACTCGCCGATCCCCACGAATTTCGGATGCTTGGCCAAGGCGACCAGCTCTTCGACCGTCGCCAAGGGTTCCTCATGCGCCGACATCGGATGGGTTCCGGCGGCGTAGAAGACGTTTTCGTAACGCTCGGCAATCGCGCGCACCTGCGGCTCATTGCGCAGGCGGGTGCAGATCGTGACCATACGTCCTACTCCGGCGGCATGGGCGCGGGCGACGATCTGGTCCAGCTCCTCGCCGAAATCTGGGAAATCAAGGTGACAATGGCTGTCGACGATTTCGAAAGGTGTCGTGGTATTTTGGGTATCTATGGGCATGATCGCTCACTTATTGGCGATCTTGGCCGCCGTCTCTTCGATCTTCAGGAAGCTATCCAACAGAAGCGCGGCGGGGTCAAGGTTCACGGCCTTGCCACGGCGGGCGCGCAGCGAAAGTGATTGCGCAAGATCGGCCCAAAGCAAAGCTGCTTGTTCGTCAGGCACCCAACGGGTGATCAATTGCCCTTCGCCCTGGGCGGCCTCGTGCGGCAGTTGACGCATCACGCCCGCCCGCGCCATCCGCGCAAGGAACAGGTCGACCAAGGTCACCATCATGTCGAAGCGGCCCTCGGCCCCTTTGACCGCCGCCATTTCGGCCAAGGCCAAAGTGGCGGGGCGATCCAAGCGGGGCAGGCGGGACAAGAGGCTGATCATTTTCTGGTAGAAGGCCAGCCCGTCCAGATTGCTCAACCGGAAGGCTTCGCCCACCGATCCTTGCGCCAATTCGCCAAGCGCCACGATGTCTTCGGGTTCGACCATGCCGCCCGCTTGTTCCAAGGCGCGCGCCAGATCATCGGGCGCGGGCGGCGACAGCCGCAATTCGCGGCAGCGCGAACGGATCGTCGGCAACAGCTTATGCGGCTGATGGGCGATGACGAAGAAAGTGACGTTTTCGGGCGGCTCTTCCAGCAGCTTCAGCAAAGCGTTGGCCGCACCGGTATTCAGCTCATCTGCGCTGTCGATAATGGCCACGCGGCGACCGCCATCGGCTGCCGACAAAGCGAAGAAGCTTTTCATCTTGCGCACTTCGTCGACACGAATATCGGCCGACAAAGCGCTTTCGGTGGCATTGGCGCCGCGCCGTAGCAGGAACAGGCGCGGCTCCGCCATTTGCAGCATACGCCGCGCGACGGGATCATCGGCGGGCACATCAAGGCTTGCGGGCGGGGGGGATGCGAACATGCCGCCCTGATCTTGCGGCTGCGCCAGCAAGAAGCGCGCCAAACGCCATGCCAAGGTGGCTTTGCCCAAGCCTTTCGCGCCGGTCACCAGCCAAGCATGATGCAAACGCCCGCCGGTGAAGGCCTGCAGGAAAGCATCTTCCGCCGCGTGATGCCCGAACAACCGCTGCGTTTCGCGCGGGTGGGGGGCACCTTCGATGCGGTCGGGTTCGGGCAGGTCGGGGGCGTCTTTGGCCATCAGGCTTGGGCCTTGTGCAGGCGGGCGGTGACGCGAGCCAGAACCTCGGCGGCGATTACCTCCATCGGGCGGGCGGCGTCGATCACCATAAAACGCGGGTGGCGGGCCGCAAGGGCCAAGAAGCCCTCGCGCACGCGGGTCTGGAAGTCCAAGCCCATGTCTTCGAAGCGCATCTCGGTTCCGGCGCGGGCCTTGGTCCGTGCCAGACCTTCGGCGGGGTCCAGATCGAACAGCAGCGTCAGATCCGGTTCGACGCCGATCATCAGATCATGCAGGCGGTCCACCGTTTCGGTCAGATCGCCCCGCGTGATGCCTTGGAACACGCGGGTCGAATCCGCGAAACGATCGGTCAGCACCATCTGACCTTCCGCCAAAGCGGGGCGGATGGTCTTTTCCAGATGGTCGCGCCGCGCGGCGGTGAACAGCAGGATTTCGGTTTCCGCCGACCAGCGATCGGCATCGCCTTCCAGCACCAGACGGCGGATCTGTTCGGCGCCTTGGCTGCCACCGGGTTCACGGGTATGGGTGACCGCACGTCCCTGATCGCGCAGGGCCTGCGCCAAGAGACGCGCTTGGGTCGACTTGCCCGAGCCGTCAACGCCTTCGAAGCTGATAAAAAGTCCGGCCATCAGATCAGATTAGCCCGCCGCGCCGTCGATATAACGTGCCTTGAGCGACCCTGCCGCTTCCGACAGACGCTTCAGGAAACCGCCGGTCGGCACGTCTTGTTCGACCACCAGCGGCACATAGGCATCGGGCATGCCCGGCACATGGATGATCATCTGGGCCACTTCGGTGCCAGCCACCAAGGGGGCTTTCAGCGGGCCGGTATATTTGACTTCCGCCGTGGTGCCTTCTTGCACCAAAGCCGGAACCAGCAGCTTTACATCACGCGCGGGCACCAGATTAACGGTGGATGCATTGCCCATCCAGACATCGGCAGAGGTGACGCGCTGACCCGCTTTCGCAAGGGTCTTTTCGGAAAACTGCAGGAAGGCCCATTTGGCGATCTTCTCGGCCTCTTGTGCGCGTTCCTTTTCCGAGGTCAGGCCGGTGATGACGAAGATCACGCGACGCTCGCCCTGCTTGGCCGAACCTGCCAGACCATAGCCCGCTTCCGCGGTGTGACCGGTTTTCAGGCCGTCCGCGCCGCTTACCACGTCCAACAGCGGATTGCGGTTGTTGGCATTGGCCGGAGCGCGGTCTTTGTAGTTGAAATAGGTCTCGGCGAAGATCGGATATTGTTCGGGGAATTCGGTGATCAAGCGCTTGGACAAAATGCCCAGATCACGCATCGACATGCGGTGTTCTGGGTGCGGCCAGCCGGATGCATTCCCGAAATGCGAATTGGTCATGCCCAAAGCCTGCGCGCGCGCGGTCATCTGCGCGGCAAAAGCCTCTTCGGTGCCGCCAAGGCCTTCCGCGACCACCACGCAAGCGTCATTGCCGGAATTGACGATCATGCCATGCAGCAGGTCGTTGACCGTCGGGCGGTCGCTTTCCTGCAAGAACATGGTCGAGCCGCCCATCGCGGCGGCGCGGCTGGACACGGGGAAGGTGGTGTCCATCTGCACCCGTCCGTCGCGCAGGGCTTCGAACAGCATATTGATGGTCATCAGCTTCGACATCGATGCCGGCGGCAGCGGCTGGTCGGCGTTCTTGTCCATCAGCACGGTGCCGGTGGTCAGATCATAGACCCATGCGGCGGTGGCCCGAGTCTCGAAGCCCTGCGCCGCAGCGGCAGAGATCGAGGCGGTCAGGATCAACAGGGTCGCGAGGGTGCGGCGAATAAGCAGCATCTGTCCTCCGGAGGCTTAGCGTTTCAGGAAATAGGCGTCGGGGAAGCCCAAGGCTTTCACCTTGGCCAGATCGGCGGCAGAGCCGCGCGCGGTGACCGACCAAAGCGCTTTGCCTTGGCTGGTTTCGCGTTTGATATCAGCGGTCAATCCTGCCTTGGCGGCAAGCTGACGGGCGCGTTGCGCATTCGCTTCCAGCGAGAATATCCCCAGCTGGATCGGTGCGCCGCTATGTGTTTTGGTGGGTTGGGCTGTCGCAGGTGCCGCATTTACCACACTTGCCGCGCGGGCGTCGCCCAGAACCGGTGTAGCAGGGAGCTGCAGGCGCTGCGCATCCTGCGCCGCCGCAAGCGAGGCCGCCGCGACATGATCCGCAGGGCCGGTGCCGATGCCTTCGGCGGAATCCAGCAAGGGGCGGCTTGGATTGATCGGCGCACCGCCATCGGCACGCCGCAGGGCCGTCACATCCAGTCGGACCGCGGTTTCGGCTTTGACATCCAAGGCCTGCGCCGCATCTGACGACAGCTGCATCCCATCGCCCGCAGCGGCGCGGCGGAACAAGGTGCCGATGACAAACTTGCCATTGGCGGGATTGCGGATGATCACGCGTTCAGGCTCGGCAATGCGGGGCACGGCGATCCAAACGCCCCCCAACGAGGGCCGTCCGTCCCATTGCGCCATGGCGACGGTCTGGAACACGTCGGGGGCTTCGATGTCGCGGGTGACAATGCGGGTCGCGCCATTGCTGGAACTGCCGCTCAAAGACGGCGTGTTCAGGCCGCCGACGCAAGCCGTAAGCATGCCTGCCGCCGCCGTCATCAGGAGGATGATCCTGATCTGTGCCATTGCCATCTGTCGCCCTCGAATGTGGTGGGTTCGGCCCGCCTTTACGCCGCCAGCCGGACGCGTCCGTCCGTCATGGGGTATTCGGCGCCATCATAGCGGGCGCGGGCGGGCGAGGGAAGGGCGCAAGCGTCCCGCAGCGGATCACTCTCGCAGGAGGTGGCCGATGTATTCGGGCAAGCCCCATGTGCGTCCCGTAAGCGGATCGAAGAAAACTTCTAGATTTTAACGAAGCTTGGCTTGAAATTCGCCCCGAGCCCCGCTAATCCGTTCAAAGCTACAGCGCCGCGACGTGCTGAGAGCGGAAGTGTGGCCGAGTGGTTTAAGGCTCTAGTCTTGAAAACTAGCGTAGGGGGAACTCTACCGTGGGTTCGAATCCCACCGCTTCCGCCAATTACCCCCTAAACTATGACCAGTCCTGCCCCCGCGGTTTTGCCGTGGGGCGGTTTCATTCGTTGCCTGCCATGCGATGAAAAAGGCCGGACACAGGGTCCGGCCTTGAAAGTTTTGATTATTCCATGACGCAATCGGCGAAGTAATGGGTGACGCCATTGGCGTCGGTTTCCTGCACGAGGCCGTGGATGTCGGTTTCGAAACCGGGGCATTCGCGGGCGAATTCGCGGTTGAAGCGCAGGTAGTCGACGATCTTGGTGTTGAACTTCTCGCCCGGGACCAGCAGGGGGATGCCCGGCGGATAGGGGGTGACCAAGCTGGTGGTGATACGGTCTTCCAGCTCGTCGATCGGCACGCGCTGGGTCTGCTTGCGCGCGATATGCGAGAAAGCATCGGTGGGCGTCATGGCCGGTTGGTGTTCGGTCAGGTAGATTTCGGTCGACAGGCGCGCCACGTCGTATTTCGCATAAAGCGCATGGACGTGCTGGCTCAGATCGCGCAGGCCCATACGTTCATAGCGCGGATGCTTGGCGCAGAATTCCGGCATCACGCGCCACAACGGCTGGTTGCGATCGTAATCGTCCTTGAACTGCTGCAAAGCGGCCAAGAGCGTGTTCCAACGGCCCTTGGTGATGCCGATGGTGAACATGATGAAGAAGCTGTAAAGGCCGGTTTTTTCGACCACGACGCCATGTTCGGCCAGATATTTCGACACGATCGACGCCGGAATGCCGGTTTCGTCGAAGCGGCCGTCGATGTTCAGGCCGGGGGTGATGATGGTGGCTTTGATCGGGTCCAACATGTTGAAACCCGGAGCCATATCGCCAAAGCCGTGCCAGCTGTCTTCGCCGTCGCGCTGGACGCCTTCGGAATCGGTGCGGCGCAGCACCCAGTCCTTGGTGCGGCCCATGCCTTCGTCTTCCAGCTCCTCGGGGCCCCAGACTTGGAACCACCAGTCGTTTTCGCCGAATTCGTCATCGACTTTGCGCATGGCGCGGCGGAAGTCCAAGGCTTCGAGGATGGATTCTTCAACCAAAGCGGTGCCGCCCGGCGGTTCCATCATCGCTGCCGCCACATCACAGCTGGCAATGATCGAATATTGCGGACTGGTCGAGGTATGCATCAGATAGGCTTCGTTGAAGAGGTGGCGGTCAAGCTTCACCTCTTCGCTGTCTTGCACCAGCACGTGGCTGGCCTGCGAAATGCCTGCCAAAAGCTTGTGGATCGATTGCGTTGCATAGGTCACCGAATGCTTGGTGCGCCCGCGCTTGCGGCCCATGGCGTGATAGGTGCCGTAGAAGGGGTGGAAGGCCGCGTGGGGCAGCCATGCTTCGTCGAAATGCAGGTTCTCGACATAGCCGTCGAGCAGGCCTTTGATTTCTTCGGTATTGTACAGCACGCCGTCATAGGTCGATTGCGTCAGCGTCATCACGCGCGGCTTGACAGCATCGGCATCATAGCCTTGCAACAGCGGGTTGGCGCGGATCTTGGCGCGGATCGCTTCGGGTTCGAATTCGGACCGCGCGATCGGGCCGATGATGCCCCAATGGTTGCGGGTGGGCCGCAAGAAGACGGGGATCGCGCCGGTCATGATGATCGAATGCAGGATCGACTTGTGGCAGTTGCGGTCGACCACGACCACGTCACCCGGTGCGACCGTATGGTGCCAGACCATCTTGTTCGAGGTGGAGGTGCCATTGGTCACGAAGAAGCAGTGATCCGCATTGAAGATACGCGCCGCATTGCGTTCGGATGCGCCGATGGCGCCGTTGTGGTCCAGCAGCTGGCCCAGTTCTTCGACCGCGTTGCAGACATCCGCACGCAGCATGTTTTCACCATAGAACTGGTGATACATCTGGCCGATCGGCGATTTCAGGAAGGCCACGCCGCCCGAATGTCCGGGGCAGTGCCACGAATAGGACCCGTCTTCGGCATAGTTCAGCAGCGCCTTGAAGAAGGGCGGCTGGATGCCTTCAAGATAATTCTTCGCCTCGCGGATGATGTGTTTCGCCACGAATTCGGGGGTGTCCTCGAACATGTGGATGAAGCCGTGCAACTCGCGCAGGATGTCATTGGGCAGGTGGCGCGAGGTTTTCGTTTCCCCATGCAGGAAGATCGGCACGTCGGGGTTCTTCCAGCGCACTTCTTCGATGAAGCTGCGCAGATTGACCACGGCAGGGTCCATTTCGGGACCGGCGCTGAATTCCTCGTCGTCGATCGACAGCACGAAGGCGGAAGCGCGGCTTTGTTGTTGGGCGAATTGCGACAGGTCACCATAGCTGGTGACGCCGAGCACCTCGAAGCCCTCGCGTTCGATCGCGTCTGCCAGCGCACGAATGCCTAAACCCGAGGTATTCTCGGAGCGGAAGTCTTCGTCGATGATGACAATGGGAAATCGGAACTTCATCGGCTTTCCTTATGAGCGGCATCCAAATTGACCCCCCTTCTTTATAGTGCTGTGAGCCACGTCAAGACCGATAGATCAATTCGCACGAACTCTCGGCAGAACTGTGTAGAGGGCAGGCTGGGGGGGACGGGATTTCAGGGGGCTGGCCTTGGTGTTAGGCGGCATGGCGTGCAAGCAATCGCGGGTGGCGAGTGCAGCTATGGCCTGGGCGGCGGTGTCGCAAGAGCAATTGCCCCAAAGCGGATTATCGGCATTTTCCGCGTCAATTCCGCAGTCGTCGCGGGGCAATGGCGGTCCATGGGAATCATGTCGGCAGCAAGCCGGATTTGCTGCATCATGCCATAAGGACGCGGCGACAAATTGGTCATTTTGGCAGTTTTACTGCCCTGCTGGCTTTGTCTTGAAAAAAGGCGCGGAAGCCCGAAAAAAAACGTAAATTCGTGTTTTTTCATATGTTCATACGCCATTTGTAACAAAATATATCAAAATGCCGCTCCTTAAGAACGGCGCTGTTTTGGGTCAACTTGACACACCGACGCGAAAGGTATTTTGGGGGGAAACGTGGTAAGACGGCAAACTGAACAGTTCAGTTTGATGCGTGTGTGAATCCGCCACAAGAGGTTATGAAATGATGAATCAAGCGAAGCCCGCCCTGAAAGGGGTTCTGGGAACCGTTTCCGTTCTCGCAGCTGCCGCAGTGATGACCGCATCGGCTGCACTGGCTCAAGACCTACCGGTAAATGTTCCTGTTGGTAAAAATGACGCTTTCCAAGGCCGTGTCCTGACCACCGGTCTGTCGAACCCTTGGGAAATGACGGCTGGCCCTGATGGCAAGCTGTGGGTCACCGAACGTTCCACCGGCGAAGTCACCAAAGTTGACATGTTCACCGGTGAGCAACAGACCATCCTGACCCTGACCGATTTCTCGGTCGACGTTCAGCACCAAGGCCTGTTGGGCATGGCGTTGCATCCGGAACTGCTGAAAGGCACCGGCAATGACTATGTCTATCTGGTCTACACCCATAACAACGGTGAAGCGCCGAATGTGAACCCGAAAGCACGTCTGGTTCGCTATTCCTATGACGCGGTCACCGAGACCCTGACCAATCCGGAAATCCTGATCGACGGCATTCCGGCTGGTAACGACCACAACGCCGGCCGTGTGAAGTTCTCGCCCGATGGCAAGAACATCTTCTACACCTTGGGCGAGCAAGGCGCGAATTTCGGCGGTAACTACCAAAAGCCGAACGCTGCACAACGCACCCCGACTGCTGAAGAAATCGAGAAAAAAGACTATATCGCTTACGGCGGCAAAGTTCTGCGTCTGAACCTTGACGGTTCGATCCCGGAAGACAACCCGGTCATCGACGGCGTGAAATCGCACATCTACACCTATGGTCACCGCAACCCGCAAGGCATCGACTTCGGTAAAGACGGCACCATCTATATCTCGGAACATGGTCCGGATTCGGATGACGAGCTGAACATCCTGGTGCCGGGCGGCAACTACGGTTGGCCGAATGTTGCTGGCTTCAAAGACGACCAAGCCTATGTCTTCGCAGACTGGTCGAAATCCGAGCCGGGTCAGCGTTACACCGGTCGTGCGGGCTTCCCGGATAACATTCCGCAGTTCAAAGAATCGGAATTCACCAAGGACATGGTCGACCCGATCAAGACCTTCTTCACCGTTGGTGATGATTTCGATTTCACCGCGAATTGCGGCTGGATCTGCAACCCGACCATCGGCCCGTCGTCGCTGATGTATTACGAAGCTGGCGAAAACGGCATCAAAGAGTTCAACAACTCGTTGCTGGTTCCGGCTCTGAAGCACGGTATCGTTTACGTTCAACACCTGTCGGAAGACGGTCAGACCGTTCAGGGCGAGCCGGAAGCTTGGTTCTCGACCCAGAACCGTTACCGCGACATCGAGATCACCGCTGACAACCGCGTGTTCTTGGCGACCGACAACTTCGGCACCGCATCGCAGAAATACGGCGACACCGGTTTCACCAACGTTCTGCAAAACCCGGGCGCGATCATCGTTTACGATTACGTCGGCGAAGGCGAAGGCGGCAAGTATCCGCATGCTCCGGTTGGCCAAGCGCTGACCGACATCCGTGCGGCTGCGGTGAGCGCGAATGGTGGTGACGTGAAAGAAGCTGCGGCTGATTTCGACACCCTGTATAAAGCGGGCGAAACCCTGTTCGGCACCACCTGTGCAGCATGCCACGGTGCTGAAGGTGAGGGCGCACAAGGTCCGGGCTTCCAAGGTCGTGATGACATCATGAACGACAAGGAATATCTGGCGACCACCCTGCTGAAAGGCTTCGGCTACATGCCGGCATTCGAGAAGCGCCTTGATGACGCGAAGATCGCAGCGATCCTGACCTATGTTGCCAATTCGTGGGATAACGAAGGCGGCATTGTGACCCCGGCTGACGTGGCTGCAAAGCGCTAATCGCGTATCGTCGTAAAGATCACTGAAAGGGCGGCCTTCGGGTCGCCCTTTTTCATTTCACCAGCAGGAAGGCGGGGGATGGATCTTGCGACAAGGCTTTGGTCCAAAACGACAAAAGGCCCCGCAAGGGGGCCTGTCTGTCGCGTTTGGGAATGATCTTGATCCGGATGCCCATCAAAGGATAGGTGGTGCTGCAAGAGAGGATTGAACTCTCGACCTCTCCCTTACCAAGGGAGTGCTCTGCCACTGAGCTACTGCAGCCAAGGCATCTGGTGCTGTGAGAGAGGATTGAACTCTCGACCTCTCCCTTACCAAGGGAGTGCTCTACCACTGAGCTACCACAGCTAAAGATGTCTGGTGCTGTGAGAGAGGATTGAACTCTCGACCTCTCCCTTACCAAGGGAGTGC
>DALYSR010000032.1:0-5582 GCA_031991825.1 Paracoccaceae bacterium | reverse complement strand
TCTACCACTGAGCTACCACAGCATCCGTCCCGACCGTCTTTCAACGTCGCGATGGGGGCTAAGTAGTGGTATTTGCTGGAGGGTGCAAGTGTCTTTTTCATCTTGCTGGACCAATTCTTTGGCCTGCGGTATGTACCGTTCCATGACGGAGAAAACCGAAAATTCCCAAGCAGGCAAAGGCGCGAAACAGGCAGTGCTCACAAAAGAGGCGCGTCTGAAAGCGGCTTTGAAAGCCAATATGTCGCGACGTAAGGCGCAAGCTAAGCAGCGTGCGGGACTGAAAAATCACGGCGAAGATCTACCGGATCGCGAATCTGGGGCAGAAAAAGAGTAGGCAGGACATGGATTCGATTCTGGTAACGGGTAACGGCCCCCTTAATGGCGTGATTCCGATCGCAGGCGCGAAGAACGCCTGCCTGACGCTGATGCCGGCCACGCTTCTGAGCGAAGAGCCGCTGACGCTGACCAATGCGCCCCGCTTGTCGGATATCCGCACCATGACCCAATTGCTGGGCTCCTTGGGGGCGGAAGTGGCGTCGCTGCAGGGCGGCCAAGTGCTGGCGATGTCGTCGCATAATATCTCGAACCACACGGCGGATTACGACATCGTGCGCAAGATGCGCGCTTCGATCTTGGTGTTGGGCCCGATGCTGGCGCGTGATGGCCATGCGATCGTCTCGCTGCCGGGTGGTTGCGCGATTGGCGCGCGTCCCGTCGACCTGCACCTGAAGGCGCTGGAAGCGATGGGGGCGGAACTGGATCTGCGCGACGGCTATGTCCATGCCAAGGCCGTGGGTGGCCGTCTGAAGGGCGCTGTGGTCGAATTCCCCTTCGTATCCGTCGGCGCGACCGAACAGGCGCTGCTGGCCGCGACCTTGGCCAAAGGCACCACCGTTTTGAAGAACGCCGCGCGTGAACCCGAAATCGTCGATCTGGCGCAATGCCTGCGGGCGATGGGCGCGCAGATTGATGGCGAAGGCAGTTCGACCATCACCATCCAAGGCGTTGACCGCCTGCATGGCGCTACCCATCCGGTTGTGACGGACCGGATCGAGCTGGGCACCTATATGCTGGTTCCCGCGATCTGTGGCGGCGAAATCGAATGCTTGGGCGGTCGGATGGATCTGGTGGCCTCCTTCGCGGAAAAGCTGGACGAGGCGGGCGTTTCGGTGACCGAAACCGAACGTGGTCTGAAGGTCAGCCGCAAGAATGGTCGTGTGAATGCGGTCAATGTCACCACCGAACCTTTCCCGGGCTTCCCGACCGATCTGCAAGCGCAGATGATGGCGTTGCTCTGCACCGCCAATGGCACCAGCGTTCTGGAAGAGAAGATCTTCGAGAATCGCTTCATGCATGCGCCGGAACTGATCCGTATGGGCGCAAAAATCGACGTACACGGCGGCCATGCCACCGTCACCGGCGTCGACAAGTTGAAAGGTGCGCCGGTCATGGCCACCGATCTGCGCGCATCAGTCAGCCTTATCCTTGCGGGTCTGGCCGCCGAAGGTGAAACTCTGGTCAATCGGGTCTATCACCTTGATCGCGGTTATGAGAGTGTGGAAGCCAAGCTCTCGGCCTGCGGGGCCAAGATCGAACGGATCAAGGAGGCGTAATGTCCGACGCGCGTTTCGAAGATGCTGATGAAGGCCCGCTGCGCCTGATCGCCCAAGAGGCGGAAGATTTGCAGGTCATTTCGTCCTTGGTGCAGGATGCCGTCCTGCCCATCACCGAAATGCGCTACGACCGCAAGGCAAGGCGCTTCGTGCTGCTGCTCAACCGCTTCCGTTGGGAAGACAAGGCAGCCGCCGAAGTGTCGAAGCGCGACTATGAACGCGTCCGCAGCCTTTTGGTGGTGGAAGACGTCCTGTCGGTCAAAAGCTACGGCATTGATCGCAGCGACAAGGATATGGTCCTGTCGCTTCTGTCGCTTGGCTTTACCGCAGGCGAGGAAGGCATGGGCGTGCTGGACCTGACCTTGGCCGGAGACGGCGCGATTTCCATCGCGGTGGAGGCCTTGGACATACGGCTGGAAGACGTGAGCCGACCCTATGTCGCGCCCTCGCGTCAGGCACCAAACCACGACTAAGGCCGATATTTCGGTCTTGCGCCTGACGGATACAGGCATAGCTTGAGGGGAACCAGGAGTTCCCCTCATGAACAACCATCAGACTGATAATCCCGCCGCCGATCTTGCTACCGTCGATCCGCGCACGATCCATCTGGCCGATTACACCCCCTTCAGCCATATCATCGATCAGGTCCGCCTGATCTTCACCCTGTCGCCCGATGCGACGCGGGTGAAAGCGGCATTGTCGATGCGCCCCAATCCGGCGGCGCAAGCGGGGCAGGACCTTCGTCTGGACGGGGAACAGGTGAGACTGATTTCCGCCAGCATCGACGGGCGCCGTCTGGATCTGCTGCCGGATGCGACCGGTTTGACCATCGCGGCCAAGCTGCTGCCCGATGCGGCCTTCACCTTGGATACCGAAGTTGAAATCGCCCCCGCCGCCAATACCGCTCTGGAAGGCCTGTATATGTCGCGCGGCATGTATTGCACCCAATGCGAGGCGGAAGGCTTCCGCAAGATTACCTTCTATCCCGACCGCCCCGATGTGATGTCGCGCTTCCATGTGCGTGTGGAATCGGACCTGCCGGTGCTGTTGTCGAACGGCAATCCTGTGGGGCAGGGAGATGGTTGGGCCGAATGGGACGACCCATGGCCGAAACCTGCCTATCTGTTCGCTTTGGTCGCAGGCGATCTGAAGGCCTATTCCGACCGTTTCACCACCATGTCGGGCCGCGAGGTCGATCTGAACATCTTCGTGCGCGCAGGCGATGAAGAACGCTGCGCCTATGCGATGGACAGCCTGATCCGGTCGATGAAATGGGACGAAGAAGTCTATGGTCGTGAATATGATCTGGATGTCTTCAACATTGTCGCCGTCGATGATTTCAACATGGGGGCGATGGAAAACAAAGGGTTGAACATCTTCAACTCGAAATTTGTCCTCGCCAGCCCCGCCACGGCCACCGATGACGACTTCGCCCGCATCGAAGCGATCATCGCGCATGAATATTTCCACAACTGGACCGGCAACCGCATCACTTGCCGTGATTGGTTCCAGTTGTGTTTGAAGGAAGGGCTGACGGTTTACCGCGATCAGCAATTCTCGGGCGATATGCGCAGCCATGCGGTCAAGCGGATCGAAGATGTGCTGACGCTGCGCGCGCGTCAGTTCCGCGAAGACCAAGGCCCGCTGGCCCATGCCGTCCGCCCCGAATCCTATGTGGAAATCAACAATTTCTACACCGCGACCATCTATGAAAAGGGCGCGGAAGTCATCGGTATGCTGCGCGCCTTGGTGGGGGATGACGGCTATAAAGCGGCGCTGGATCTGTATTTCGACCGCCATGACGGGCAAGCCTGCACGATCGAAGACTGGCTGAAGGTGTTCGAGGATGCCACCGGTCGCGATCTGACCCAGTTCAAGCGCTGGTATAGCGAAGCGGGCACCCCGCGCTTGCAGGTGGCGGAACACTTCGAAGACGGGCGCTATAGCCTGACCTTCACCCAAAACAACCCCGCCACGCCGGGCCAAGCGGTGAAGCAGCCCAAAGTAATCCCGATTGCCTTGGGCCTGCTGAACCCCAATGGCGACGAAGTTGTGCCGACCCAAGTGCTGGAGATGACGCAAGGCAGCCAGACCTTTACCTTCGACGGTCTGGCCGCCAAGCCGGTCGCATCGATCCTGCGCGGCTTTTCCGCCCCCGTGGTGCTGGAACGCGCCGTGTCGAACGAAGAACGCGCTTTCCTGCTGGCCCATGACACCGACGCGTTCAACAAATGGGAAGCAGGTCGCGCTTTGGCCAAAGATGTCATGGCGCGGATGATTACCGAAGGCGCCGCAGTCTCGGCCGAGTGGCTGGACGCCTTGGCGCGGGTGGCGCAGGATGAAACCCTTGATCCGGCCTTCCGTGCCTTGTGCCTGCGTCTGCCGTCAGAAGACGATATGGCCCAGACCTTGGCGGTGTCGGGCCACGTGCCCGATCCGCAAGCGATCTATCGCGCGCGCCGCGCCATGGCCTTGGCTTTGGCGGAAAAGCTGGCCCCCGTTCTGGGCGATCTGATCGCGGCAAATACGCCGCAGGGGGCCTATAGCCCTGCGGCGGAAGATGCGGGCAAACGCGCGTTGAAGCTGGCCTGCCTGCAGTTGCAATCGCGTCTGGATGGCGCGGCGATGGCCGCTGAAATCTATGCCAAGGCCGATAATATGACCGAAGTCATGGGCGCTTTGCAGGCCTTGCTGGAAAACGGCAAGGGGGATGCGGAACTCGCCGCATTCGGTGCAAAATGGGCCGATGATCGCAATGTGATGGACAAGTGGTTCATGGTGCAGATCGCGCTCGCCGCCCCCGAACAGGCGGCGGCGGTGACCGAAGCGCTGACCAAGCATCCCGATTTCGACTATAAGACGCCGAACCGTTTCCGTGCGGTGATCGGGGCCTTGTCGGCCAATCATGCGGGCTTCCACCATGCGTCGGGCGCGGGTTACCGCCTTGTGGCCGATTGGCTGCTGACCATGGACTTCTTGAACCCGCAAACGGCAGCGCGGATGTCGACCGCGTTTGAGACCTGGCCGCGCTATGATGCCGACCGCCAAGCGCTGATGAAGGCCGAATTGCAGCGCATCTTGGCCCATCCCGGCCTGAGCCGTGATCTAAGCGAAATGGCAGGGCGAATGTTCAACGCCTAAAACGAAGAAGGGGGCCGTTGGGCCCCCTTAACATTACCACGATTTGCGGAACTGCGCGGTGATGCGCTTCATTTCATCTTGGATGCCGTAAGGCGGGTTGATGATGAACATTCCCGAACCTTCCATGCGGTGACCATCGCGCACCGGCGGGAAGCGCACTTCATGGGTCAGGGCATCGGGATGTGCCGCTTGCAGTTCCTTGATCATCGGGCGGTGAACGCCGTCGCTCAGGATCGGATACCACAAAGCGATGATGCCGACGTTCCATTTGCGCGCGATCTGGCCTATCTGGCGCGGAATCGTCTCATATTCGGTCTTCACCTCATAAGAGGGATCGATCAGCAGCAAGCCACGGCGCGGCGTGGGCGGGCACAAGGACAGGGCCTTGGCCATGCCTTCATCCTTATAGATATTGGCGCTGAACGGACCCATCGCATATTCAAGCGCCGCATGTTCCTGCGGATGCAGCTCGCACAGATGCATGGTGTCGGTTTCGCGCAAAAGCTGACCCGCGATCATCGGGCTGCCCGGATAGGCATTGGGGCCACGATCAGCACGGGTGGCCTTCAGCGCACGCATATAGGGGTGATCCTTGCCGAACCATTGTTCCGCCCGTTCGATCCCCTGTGCCGCTTCGCCGGTCTTCATCGCTTCCGGTGCGGTCAGGTCATACAAGCCGCGACCCGAATGGGTTTCGAAATAGGTCAGCGGTTTGTCTTTTTGCGTCAGGTAGTCGACCATCCATGCCAGCAGCGCATGCTTTTGCACATCGGCCAGATTTCCGGCGTGATAGAGGTGTTGATAGGACAGCATATGCGGGTTTCCGAA